>NZ_JBHTBQ010000035.1:90155-196479 GCF_042664895.1 Iodobacter arcticus | reverse complement strand
GACTGAGCTGCATTTGCAGGCCGAGTTTCATCCATAAAAACGGAGAGCATTTTCTTTGCTCCACCGATGGTCTCAGGAAACCAAAGAATATTGGATGCAATGTTATGGTTATCTCTGTCTAGAATGGCAATTGTGTAATTTATTAAATCCTAACCTTTGTTGTTAATTTTTGATTCGATTCACAATGTGAATCGAAGTAACGGGGTCAGGTCTTGTATTTTGCATAATTATAAAATTTACAGTGGTTTGCAAAGCAGCTTAAATTAATTAATTCATGTCAAATGTAAGACCTGACCCCATAGGTCTCAATTGATTAATTCATGTCAAATGTAAGACCTGACCCCATAGGTCTCATAGGTCTCCATAGGTCTCAATGTTCGTTGTGATCGGTCATGAGTGGCCTAACGTTTGAATTAAGGGGCGCCGTTAGGCGTCCCACTTGAATGATGGGTTAGGCCTTGGTTTGAGTGCATTCAATGGAGTCTGACCTTGTTAGATTATGGGTTTTTCTATTTCCCGTGCGTGCGGCCAATAAACATGCAAATTATGTAGGCAGGAAAAAAAACTAACGGAGTCGCTAGAAACCAAACGGTCTGATCGTCTGTAATGATGCATTGTGTCTCTTTTAAATCCAGAGCAAAGCAGAGTGTCCCGACAATGGACAATATGGGAAAGCTTAGGAAGAAACCCAAGCTAAGTGAAACGACAAAATATATAAAGAACACTAAAACCCCATTGAGGTTACATACGATACGACCAAAAAGGTAAGCGGCGATTGTCCCTGCAAAAGTGAGTGCTGCCACATACGCGAACACATTCATTGGTTTTTCTCTAACGATTGAACTAATCGGATGGCTGACCGCGCCAACTATCCGAATGAGCTGCCGCGTCCCGGCCAGCCCGGTTGAAAAAGCAATAGGGTCAGGTCTTACATTTTGCATATGATAAAATTTACAGTACATTGTAAAAAAGGTTAAATCGATTACTTTATGTCAAATGTAAGACCTGACCCTATAGATTCTTGTGCCATGTTAGGCGTATTGCCACTGCACAAGAAATAAAACCCACGTTTTTCGTAATGAAACAGAGATACGAAAAAAGAAAGCCACTAAAAATAGGGCCGACGAATTGTAGCGTGTTAATACGGAACTAAAACAGAAAGCTGCAAAACAGAATAAAAATATCAATACGATTGCAACACAAACTGCCACAACAACGTGCCAACTAAAAGACAAAATAACAAGGCCGCTTTGGCTAACAATATGTAGACACCCTAAAACGGCAGAAAAACCGCCACCATGGGTGCATAAAAACGCTAAGCCCCTTGTAATTTCTATGCTGGGCGCAGCCTGAAGTATTTTATGCCGAGATACTACACCCGATTTAGCAGGGATTTCCACCGTGTCCGTGCTGTTGAAGTTAGCTAATACCTGACTGCTTGCTTTGTCGCTAAGTAGAATAGGATTCAGTAGTCTAGTCAATTTGTCTGTTTTTGCTGTCGTATAATTGACCGCCACCGTCATTTTTTTACGGTGGGTTGTGAAATTGATTAATTTTCTAGTCTGAAAACACGATGGCGCAGCAATACGGCTAAAAGCAGTGCATCAGCCCTCCGGCTGGGCTTTGGAGATAAGTATCTACACACAATAGGCGGCATCAGTGCTATAGCTTCCCCCTTTATCAAAGGGGGATTGAGGGGGATTTGCCTTGGTGTAGCTTTGTTTTGCGCCTATGGGTCAAGATATGCAACTCTAAATCCCCCCTAGCCCCCCTTTTTCAAAGGGGGGGAACAAGTACAAAGACTTGTGCAGATACTTATTCTTTGGGACTGATTTCTTCCAGCCGCGTTTCAATAAACTGATAATAAGCCGTTTGCATCACTAGGCGCGTGGCTCGTACTTTGCAGATGCCGCGTGAATCGTGCACGGTGAACATGCGCATGGCTTGGTATTGCTTGCCTGCCAAAATCAGCATGCCGTTGTGGCCTCGGCGGATGTCGGGCGCAAGGCTTAGGGCTGGGGTGAGGGTGTCTGCGCCTAGGCTGGTAATCGGCGCGATATGCACGGCTTCTGGCGAGCGGCCGATTAGTTCGATGCCGCATTCGCTGGATAAGCCATCGCCACGTAAGCTTAACCAGCGTACCAGCCCAAGTTGCCAGTGTTGATCACTGCGCCGCAGCATCAGTATTTCGCCTGCTTGCAGGGGCTGGTTGAGTGATTCGCCTTGCAGTAGCAGGCCGGATGCGCTGATATTGCAAATGTTGAGCTTGGCAGGTTCGGGTGCGGCGTCATCAATATGCCCGGCAGCAATATTCCAGCAGCGTGGCCATAGGCTGATCAATTGGATTTGTTCGCCATTCCTACGGCGTAGGCGAAAGTGTTGCCGCCGTGGCGGGGCGGCCCATTCTTGTAATAAACGCCCGATCAGCTGGATTTCATGGTGACGATCTTCTGTTTGCACCAGCAGGCGCTGTAGCCTGATGCTTAGCCGCTTAAGGATGCCTTGCGTTTCGATGATCCACCAAACTTGTGGCTCTTGGCTTGGGCGCTCTTGAGTAAAACGAGGGGCATCATCGCTATCGGTTTGGTAAAGAAACGCACCTTGCTCATTTAAAGCTTGGTCGAGTTGCACCAAGTCCAGATAACGCGCTTCATCTTGCACAATATTAAACAGCAGGGCCATTTTTTGTGGCTCTAGGCGATTACTTGCGCTAATGCCCAGTAGCATAATTTGTCGGTAAATGGCCGCTAAGTGATTGCCGTTTTTTAAAGTACGCCTTGCCCAGCCCAGTGTGGTGATTTCGGCAAAGCAGAGATGGCATCCCAGCCAAAATCCTTTGGGGAGTGGCGTAAGCGTGCGCGCGTGCAGACAGCTCAGCTGCCATGCGCTCTCTAATACCATGCCGAGCGCTTCTAAGCGGGGGCGGCTGCTTACAAATAGCCCTGTTTCATAGGCTTTTTGAGCGGCGGCTTCTATAAAATGTTGGTGCACGGTGAGCATCAAGGCATGAGCTTGCTGGGCCGCTCGCCGTGAGCGAGTCTGCGCTTCGGTGTCACTGGTATGAACAGCTTCTAGGCGAGGAAGTAGCGCTAGTGCGCGCTCATAGCAAAGGAGGAGGGCGCTAGAGTCGGTGTTTAGATTGAGCAGCTCGTTTTGTAGCTGGAGTGCATTTTGTTCGGCGGTGGAATAAACGCGGGTTGCGTCGGCAGGGGGCGCAAGGGCGGCGAGCGATAAGGTCATGATCGAGCTTACAGTGGCATCAAATAGAACAACATCATAGCGCGTCAGCATTCTGGCGCAGGCTTGCATGGAATGGTATTTTTACCGAGTGTTTGTATCAGAAAAAATGAAGGGTAAAAGGCGCTTTACTTTCAGCGTGCTGAGGTTTTTTAGCATAAGTCGGCGGTTTAGAATTGGATATGCGTCATGTGAGATTTTTTTGAGAATGGGTGCTATTTATCACTTGGCAAGTGGCTATTTTAGAATATAATGAGAACAGTTATCAGTCTGAGAAGCCTGCCATGTATGTTTGCATCTGTAATAGTGTTACCGACAAAGCCATCCACAAAGCCGTGGCCGGTGGCGTGCGCACCTTTGCTGAGTTACAAGAGCAAACAGCCGTATCAACCTGCTGTGGTCAGTGCACCAGCTGTGCTAAGCAAGTGATGGCCGATGCTTTAAGCGCACAACCCGTGCCACAAGCCATACGCTGGATGCCACAGCGCATGGTTTCGGCATAGTCGCTACAGGTGTTATTTTAATTCAGGAGCTTTAACAGGCGGTTGTGGGTTTTAAGCTTCTGTAAGACTAATCGTAAAACGTGCTCCACCTAGCGTTGATTGATCGACCCAAATCTTCCCTTGATGCAAAGTCACTGCTTTTTTAGCAATCGCTAGTCCCAAACCAAATCCCCCGCTCGCTCTATCTCGGCTTCGATCTAAGCGAAAAAATGGCTCGAAAATATGCTCGCGCTCCTTGTCTGGAATGCCAGGGCCGTCATCCTCAATGCTGATCTCTAGCCCGCCCGTATTATTTTGCAGGGTGGATATCTTGATTTTATGCTCGGCGTATTTGGCGGCATTGCGCAAAAGATTACTGAGCGCACGGCTTAGCAGCTTAGGATCGCCCATGACCATGCTGTCTTGTGAATGAATGGCATGGCTAATTTCTTTGCCGTGCATGACATGCTCCAGCGAATTTAAAACCATATGTAGCGTTTCGGTCAGATTCACTCTGTGCATTGGCAGGGCTTGTTGCTGCTCAATTTTTGCCAGGCTAAGTAGCTCGCTAACCAGCTCGTTAAGTTCTTGTAAATCATTTTCCATGGCTAAAAAACGCGGATTGAGATCATTATTTTTGGCGTCTTTTTTGAGTAGTTCTAGGCCAAACTCCAGCCTAGCAATCGGCGTGCGTAATTCATGGGAAACGGAATGGAGTAATTCGCGTTGTGAATCAACTAAGCGCTGAATTCTTTCTGCCATTAAATTCATACATTGGGCGAGTGGATAAACGCTGGCGCTTTTTCTCACCTTTGCGCGGCTGGATAATAAGCCTGAGCCAAATTCATTCGCTGTTTTAGAGAGCGATTGCAATTCTCTCCAGTGCAGATAAGACCAGATCCCACAGGGAATGAGCAATAATAAAAAGATAATGGTGTATTGAAATCTTTTTATTCTGGTAATTAATGGGTCGTGATCTTCTTTGTTTGTAACATAGATAACCAGATTGGCACTGCCTGGAAATGTTGAATTATCTGTATCTACCCGGCGGAAATAAGCGTTACTTTGAATATCCACCACCACTTTTCTCTCAAGCAGTCTTTGCCGGTTGCGCGGGGCAATCATGGCTATTGTGCGATCAAGCGTGATGAGATCGTAGCTGTCATTGGCTTTTTTTTGTAAAGTTTTAAAGCGATCTAACCAGAGTTGCCCGTGGGTATTATCTAAATATTGCTCAACTAGAAAAATTTGTGCATCCGCATCTTTAACTGCAAATTGTTCCAACTGCTCTGCATAAAACTGATTAGTCATATAGCTGAGCACTTGCGTTAAAGAAATGGTGACTACTGAGATTAATATAAAAATACGTAAATAAATTCGCCACATTATTTTTTATTCCCAAGCGGATGGGCTGAATAAATAGCCTTCACCCCAGATGGTTTTAATTTTTTCAGAATCATGATCGTTAAATTTACGGCGTAAACGCGAGATGCTATTGTCGATGCTTCTGTCCATGCCATCAAATTCAATTCCGCGCATTGATTTTAAAATATCATCGCGTGATAACACACGGCCCGCTGATTCGGCAAGTAATAGTAATAGTTTGAACTCTGAATTACTTAAAGCAGAGGTTTCGTTTTTCCAGCGCACACTTCGATCTGTTTTGGATATTTCTAAATCACCAAAAGTGAGTGCGGATTGAGCGCTATTGTTTCTGCTCGCGCCACGCCTTAATAGAGCACGTAAACGAGCCAGTAAAATGCGGGGCTGGATAGGCTTATTAACGTAATCATCTGCACCTTGTTCTAGTCCCGAAACCTCATCGAACATATCCTCACGCGCGGTGAGAATTAAAATAGGCACACTGCTGATTTCACGGATTTGTCGGCAAACCACCATGCCATCTAGGCCTGGCAGCATTAAATCCAGCACAATAATGTCGGGTTCAGTGGCTTTGTAGTGAGCGAGGGCAATATCGCCACGGCTAATGATCTCTACATTAAATTCATAGCTGCTGAGGTACTCCTGAATGAGTGCCGCCAGCTTGGTGTCATCCTCTACGAGCATCAATCTGAACATTATTTTCTCTAACATGGTATGCAAACGACATTGTACAAGCGCTTGCTGATTATGGCTTGGGGAAAGACACTTCATTGCATCGCGCTACACTTTTTATACATTTGTTTGTGGCTTTGCTTATCTACAATTTAGTGACAAATTACAGACAGTTTAGGTGTGATATTTTAATACCCTCTCTTTAAGATGGCTTACTTATTAAAAAAGAGAGTAGCTATTATGCGTTATGTTGTTGCTTTGCTTACTTCGCTGATGGTCGTTCCCCTCTATGCGGCAGAAGAGCCAAAAGATGAATCAAAGATTACCCTTGGAGTGGGTATTGGCTATGGCCCGGAGTTTGTCGGGGGTAAAAAAAATAAAGTATCTCCAATTCTTTATGTGGATTATCAAGCGGCAAACGGCTTTTTTGCCGGTGTGCGCGGGATTGGCTTTCAGGCAGAAAAAGGGATTTTCGACGGCAGTGTTGCGCTGGCTTATGGCGGCAGTCGGGGGGATGATGTTGCCAATTTTTCAGACACAAAAAGTAAATTTAAGGGCATGGGAGATATTAAAAATTCAGCGTTATTAAATTTAGAAGGGGGTGTTAATTTATGGGATGTTGCGCATTTATCATTGGGTGCAGAATTAAAGCTGAATCATCGTGAAAATGGCAATGCCTATCATGTCACGCTTTCCGCTCCTATTTACACTACAGAGGCTGATCAATTATCTATCAGTGCCTTTGCGCATTATGCAGACGCCAAATATGCGCAAACTTATTATGGTGTGACGGCAGCACAAAGTCTTGCTTCATCTTATGCGATTTATTCGCCTAAGGCGGGTTTTGATACGGGCAGTTTAACTGTGACCTGGAATCATCTTTTTGATAAAAACTGGGGGATTTCTTCGTCTTTAGGTGTAAAGCGTTTATTTAAAAATGCGGAGAATAGCCCTTTAACAGAGTCAAAAACGAATCCAGCTGCCTCGCTTATTCTGGGCTATTCGTTCTAAATAGGGTGGCGATGATGTATGGGGTGTGAAATGAAACAACGAATCTTAGGCTTTGATTTGGCTCGTGCACTGGCTGTTTTTGGAATGGTGATTGTTAATTTTAAGATTGTGATGCATGCCAATGCTAGCGAAAACATGGCGTGGTTGAAAATAGTAAATATCATTGATGGTCGTGCTTCTGCATTATTTGTGATATTGGCAGGAGTGGGTTTGTCTTTGTTGACCCGGCAATCAAGACTATCTGGAGATTTACAGTCGTTGGCTGTAGAGCGGAAGGCATTATTTAAGCGGGCTGGATTTTTATTTGTACTGGGGCTTTTGTATATAGAGATCTGGCCTGCTGATATTTTGCATTATTATGGTATGTATATTTTAATCGGTGCTCTATGTTTGTTGCTGGCGAGCCACTATATATTAGCTTTGATAGTTTTATTGTTAATAATTTCAACACTACTATTTGTAATGTTCAATTACAACACAGCATGGAATTGGCAGACTTTGGCTTATGCTGATTTATGGAGCATTAAGGGGTTTATACGTAATTTGATATTTAATGGTTTTCATCCCATATTGCCTTGGCTAGGGTTTTTATTGTTGGGAATGGTGATCGGGCGGCAAAACTTAGGCCATGTTGCGGTGCGTGAACGCTTATTCTTATTGGGGGTCTTTGCTGCCGTGCTAGCCGAGTTGATTGTTTTACTCTTGCCCTATGCACGGCTGATGGATATGCCGCCTGCTTATGAAGTTTTTTTTAGTACCCAGCCTATGCCGCCTTTGCCTGTATATTTTATTGGGGCAGCAGGAAGTGCCACGGTGATCATTACACTCTGTGTGGCTTTGGGAGAAAAGTATGGGAAAAAAGCTTGGCTAATGCCTTTTGTTTATACCGGCCAATTGGCGCTGACTTTTTATTTGGCTCATGTCATTTTGGGAATGGGCTTGTTGGAGTCTTTGGGCTTACTAGAAAAGCAATCTTTAGCTTTTTCCGTTACAAGTGCGCTGCTGTTTTGTGCGTTTGCTGTGGTGTTTGCAAGCTATTGGCGTAAGTTTTATCGCTTAGGGCCGCTGGAAGGGCTGCTGCGAAAAGTGAGTGCTTAAAGTGCTAGGGTCTGTTGACGTTTCATTCACAATTGCGGCGGTGCTTTGATGCTTTATTTGCACTTTGCTCTTGTTGCAGAAGGAGAGAGGGATACCTCTCTCCTTTTTTTTAGGCAATCAACTTCTCTAAAGCTTTCTCATAAATAGCCGCCAGCTTGGGTAAATCTTCAACTGCTGCACGTTCATTGTTTTAGCGAGCCAGCCGTGCTGGCTTTGCAAAAAAACCGTAATCGAGTTGACGTGTCACTCCCATTGTTAATGGTTTTGGCATAATTGTGCTTAAAATTGAAAAATAGTGGAATTTTTACCTTAAGTAATTCAGTTGTGTAGTCTTTAAAATCTGACTACACTTCCGTTGTTTATTTATTTTGTTGAATAGATAAACACTGGCAATTGGCTAAACATGAAATAAGCAATGGAAATAAGGACTGGGTGCAATGCAAATAAACTTACGTGAACTTGCAAAACGAGCTGGCGTATCCGTTGGCACAGTATCGCGTGCACTTAAAGGGCAGGCGGGCGTCTCTGCAGCGCTGCGCGAAACCATTATGGCGCTAGCGATAGAGCACAATTATCAAAGCGAGCGACTACAGCATTCGCCTATTCGCCATATTTTGTTGGTGCTACACCGCCAGCACGCAACCGGCTCTGCGCGCTTATTTTACGATGCCATCATTGCTGGGGCGCATGCTGCCAGCTTAGAGCTTGGCATTCAATTGTCTACGCTGATTCCAGACCCTGCCGGCTCACTGCGTAGGCAAATTAAAACGCATGCGCCAGACGCTATTTTATGCCTTGGCTACATCGAGCCACCCATCCTGCAATTAATCCAAGGCTTGGGTAAGCCACTGGTTTTAATCGATAACGCTGTTCTCGGAATCAACGCAATTAACCCAGATAATTTAGCTGGCGCACGCTTGGCAATGCAGCATTTGCTAGTACAAGGCTATCAGCGGATTGCTTTTTTATCGGGCTCATTAGCCCATTATTCAATTCGGCAACGCGAGCGTGGTTATCGGCAAGCGCTTTTTGATGCCAATCGGCTCGCCGATCCTGCGCTGGAAGTCCTCATTCCTCCTGAATTGTCATTACAACAAGGCGCTATTGCCGCGCTGGACTCCTTACTGGCCTTACCCAAGCCGCCCGATGCCTTATTTTGCTTTAACGATATTTGTGCCGTGATCGTTAAAGAGGAGTGTTTACGTCGTGGGATCAAAATTCCAGTTGATCTGGCTTTGATTGGCTTTGACGATATTGCCATTGCGGCTCATCAAGATATCTCCACCATTGCGATCAATAAAGCAGCACTAGGGCGTTCTGCTGTTTTGGGGCTGCTATCGCCGCAGCCGAGCGAAGTGCTTCAAAGCGTTGAGCTGATTATCCGTGCGAGTAGCTAATGTGCATGTTTTGCCCCCAACGGGCCTTATTCCTCATCCGCTAGCTGAGTTGGCTCCGGCTTATCGCTTCAAATTAGGAGATTTAAATGGTCACCGCTAGTACATCAACTTTGCCTCTTGGCTGTGATGCTCCTGCCAAGGCAGGGCAGTCGTACCGTGCTTCGTTCTCTCTTATGACGGTGCTGTTTTTTATGTGGGGCTTTATGACGGTATGGAATGATCTGTTGATTCCTCGTTTTAAAAATGCCTTCACGCTAAGTTACTTTGAAGCGATGCTGGTGCAATTTGCTTTCTTTGGTGCTTATTTTGTTGGCTCACTACTGTATTACCTCGTTTCAGTTTTTTACGGTGATCCGATCAACCGAATTGGCTACAAAAATGGTGTCATTTTGGGTTTGGTGATTGCAGGTGTTGGCAGTGCGCTGTTTTATCCCGCGGCACAGATGGTGTCATATCCCTTCTTTCTTACTGCACTATTTGTGGTTGGCCTAGGCTTTGCGATGTTACAAATCACCGCCAATCCTTATGTCACTATTTTAGGGCCAGAAAAAACCGCATCTAGCCGCTTAAATCTAGCGCAGGCATTTAATTCTTTGGGAACTACGGTTGGCCCCCTCGTGGGTGGTTGGCTGATTTTTAAAGTATTTAATACGGCGGGTGCACATGGAACTGAAGCCTTCAAGATCCCTTATTTGGTGGTTGCAGTGGTGTTTTTCTCATTAGCTATTTTATTCAAATTTGCTAACTTACCGGCATTTAGTAATAAAGAGGTGCAAGGTGGCGGTGGCTTGGGGCCATTGAAGCATCCGCATACCGTGTTGGGGATGCTGGCCATCTTTATGTATGTAGGGGGTGAAGTTTCTGTGGGTAGTGTGCTGACCAGTTTTTTATCTAGCCCAGAGCAGGGTGGCTTAACTTATGAAGCAGCCAGCCCGTATCTAGCACTATTTTGGGGGGGCTTGATGATTGGCCGTTTTATGGGCGCTTTTGCCTTAAGTGATATCAGCTCATCCAAAAAATTTGCCTTTCTCGTTGCCATTCCCCTGCTTGCCTTACTGCTGATTGGTATGGTTTCAGGTTGGGATAATGCGCAGGGTTACGCAATTCCCGTTGTGCTCCTGCTGGCTGCTTTCTTATTTGGTAAATCAAAACCCAACCGCATGCTGATTATTTTTGGCAGCATAAATGTGCTGTTATTGCTGATTGCAATGACCAGTCGTGGCGCTGTAGCGCAGTGGGCCGTGCTGGGCATGGGTTTGTTCTGCTCAATCATGTGGTCGAATATTTTCTCTTTGGCTATTGATGGCCTTGGTGCCGAAAAAAGTCAGGCTTCATCCTTGTTAGTGATGGCCATTTTGGGCGGCGCACTGCTGCCTCCATTGCAAGGTTTGATTGCAGATTCAGTCGGTATTCATGCGTCGTTTACTATCCCCTTGCTGGCCTTTGCTTACATTGTGTTTTATGGGCTGTACGGCTATCGGGCAGGGCGTAATCGTAAGGCTGCGATGCCTGCATAAGCAGGACAAGATACGGTGCTGTTAATTATTTCCTTACTTTGATCCCATGTCAGGGCCACACCATGGCCCATTTAGGAGCATAAAATGATCTTGCCCGATTTTCGTAAATCCCAGACTTTACTTGATCATATTCGTCACACCATGGCGTTTTATCACCCCGCTTCAATAGATCCTAGTGGTGGGTTTTACCAGTTTTTTAAGGATGATGGCCATATCTACGACGCACGAACCCGTCACCTCGTCAGTAGTACACGCTTTGTTTTTAATAACGCTATGGCATGGCGTCAATTTAAAGACCCTGCATATTTAGATGCCACACGTCATGGGCTCGCTTTTTTACGAGAGGTGCATCGCAACCCTGTGACCGGTGGCTACGCTTGGGAATTAGACTGGCATGAAGGCCGAGCTAGCGTGAAGGATGCAACCAACCACTGCTATGGATTAGCTTTTGTTGTTCTTGCTTACGCCCAAGGCATTATGGCGGGCGTTGAAGAGGCGAAAGGCTGGTTGGATGAAACGTGGCAATTGATGGAAAAGCACTTTTGGGAGCCTCAGCATGGCTTATATGCTGATGAGGCCACGCCAGACTGGCAGCTGCTGCCTTATCGCGGCCAAAATGCCAATATGCATGCGTGTGAGGCGATGTTAACCGCCTTCGAGGCCACTCAAAATATCCGCTATCTGGATCGTGCCGAATTACTGGCGCGTAATATCACTGAGCGTCAAACCGCTCTCGCCAATAATCTAATCTGGGAGCACTACGACCGAAATTGGCAGGTGGACTGGGAATACAATAAAGATGACAAAACAAATATCTTTCGCCCTTGGGGTTATCAGCCGGGCCATTTTGCCGAATGGGCCAAGCTGCTGCTTATTTTAGAGCGGCACCGCCCAGCGCCTTGGCAATTGCCGCGCGCCGAACAGCTGTTTGCTGAAGCCATGAAACGCGCTTGGGATCATCAAAATGGTGGGCTAGTGTATGGATTTGGGCCGGTAATGGCGGCTCCAGCGGTATCGATGCCAACAGAGCTGCAAACCGAAGTTTGCGACAGTGATAAGTATTTCTGGGTGCAGGCCGAAAGTTTAGCCGCCGCAGCATTACTGGCGCAGCGCACGGGTAAGGCGAGTTATTGGGAAGATTATCAACGTATATGGGCGTATGCCTGGATCCATTTTGTGGACCATCAGCATGGTGGTTGGTGGCGTATTTTGCGGGGCGACAATAGCAAATATAGCGATGAAAAAAGCCCAGCAGGGAAGGTGGATTACCACACGATGGGTGCGTGCTACGAAGTGCTTAATGTGCTTTAAGCGGCCATTGCTTTAAAGACGCCGTGGATTGCTCTACTACGAAATCCACGGTACTTATCCAATTAAAAAGAACACGCAAATTAAATTGAGGAGTCATGATGAGCTACCCTCGCTTTGTCGCGGCCGGAGAGGCGTTGACCGACCTGATTCGAGTTGCAAATGAGCAGTGGAGTGCCAAAAATGGCGGTGCCACTTGGAATGTTGCACGGGTTATGTCGGCGCTGGGTGTAAGCAGCGCGTTTGCCGGTGCTGTGAGTCAGGATTGCTTTGGTGATGCTTTGATTGCTGCAAGTCGTCAGGCTAATTTGGATATGCGATTTATGCAGCAACAGCCCGCCTCGCCCCTTTTGGCGATGGTGCATGAAACCCATCCACCCCAGTATTTTTTTGTGGGCGACGACAGTGCTGATCTTTATTTTGACCCGCAGGCGCTCCCCGATGGTTGGCTCAGTGCAGGTGTTTGGCTGCACTTTGGTGGCATCAGCCTCGCTCGCCCGCGTTTGGCTAGCAAACTGCTGCAATTAGCTAGGCAAGCCAAGCAAGTTGGAGCCACGATTAGTTATGACCCCAATTTCCGTATTCTGATGAACGAGCAATACGACCCCGTGTTTGAAGAAATGAGTCGTTTGGCGGATGTGGTTAAGGTCTCGGATGAAGATCTCTGCGGCCTATTTCGCACTACAGATAAAACGGCAGCACTTGCACGTTTACAGGGCTGGCTGCAGCCTGAAGCATGGCTTCTTTATACCTATGGTGAAGCGGGAGCGACTTTGATTCACCAGCAGCAGCAATGGCAACAGACCCCTCCAGTGATTGAGGTGCTTGATACCGTTGGTGCGGGGGACGCCAGTGTGGGTGGGCTGGTTTATAGCTTAATGCTGCAACCTCAAGCAAGTGGCGAAACGCATTTGGCTTGGGCGATTGCAGCAGGAGCAGCAGCTTGCTTGGCGATAGGAGCGACACCACCTACGCTAGAACAAATCCAGAAGTTGCTTTGTAAGTAAGTCATTTTTGGGTTATGGGCAGTAGGCCGGAAAGGTGGGCTTACTTTAATCACTAGATTAATTTGCCCTTAAGCAGAAACAAAGCGGGGTTGCCGTAATTTATTGATTGGGCACCTCGCTTTGTTTTTGCTTGATAGCTGCCGAACTAGGCGATGAGTTTCTCTAAAGCTTTCTCATAAATGGCCGCAAGCTTGGGTAAATCTTCAACCGCCACGCATTCATTGAGCTTATGAATGGTTTTATTGATCGGGCCAAACTCAACGACTTCGGGGCAGTATTTGGCAATAAAGCGCCCGTCTGATGTGCCACCCACGGTGTTGAGAACAGGTGTTTGGCCGCAAACTTCGCTTACCGCATCGCGCATGGCGTCGATTAGCTGGCCGTGGTCGGTCAGGAAAGGCTCGCCCGAAAGCGCCCAATCAATTTCATATTCAAGCTGGTGTTTGTCCAGAATGGCGTGCACGGTGGCTTTGAGTGAATCTGCCGTGCTGGCTGTGCTAAATCTGAAATTAAATAAGGCATCTACGGTGCCGGGGATGATGTTGGTTGCGCCCGTGCCGCTATTAATATTGGATACCTGCCATGTGGTGGGCGGGAAGTATTCATTGCCGCTATCCCACACGGTGCTGGCCAGCTCTGCCAAGGCAGGAGCGAGCAGGTGGATGGGATTTTTAGCGAGGTGCGGGTAAGCAATATGGCCTTGCACGCCGTGCACAATCAAATGGCCTGATAGCGAGCCACGACGGCCATTTTTAATGGTGTCGCCAAAGACTTCGGCTGAAGTGGGTTCACCCACAATGCAGTAATCAATTTTTTCGCTACGCGCTTTGAGCGCTTCAACCACTTTAACCGTGCCGTGATGTGCCGGGCCTTCTTCGTCTGAAGTAATCAGAAAGGCGATCGAGCCTTTAGGATTTGGGTTTTTAGCTAAGAATTGCTCACAAGCGACCACAAAGGCGGCAAGGGATGCTTTCATGTCCGCTGAGCCACGGCCAAATAAATGGCCGTCTCGAATGGTGGGCTCAAAAGGATCGGAATGCCAGCGGTCCAATGGTCCTGTTGGAACCACGTCAGTATGCCCAGCAAAGACAAGCACGGGGCCGGTGTCACCGAAGCGCGCCCAGAGATTATCTACATCTTCAAAACGCATGTGTTCAATACGAAAGCCAATGGCCGAGAGCCGTGCAGCCAGCATATTTTGGCAGTTGGCATCATCAGGTGTGACGGAAGCTTGGCGTAATAATTGTTGGGTTAGTGCGAGTGTGGGGTCGTTCATTGCGGTGTCGTCAGTCTCTAAAAAGTGTTGCGTAGACTTCGGGTTTGAAGCCGACCGTGATCGTACCATTGTTGTCGAGCACTGGGCGCTTGATGATTGAGGTTTGCATTATCATTAAGGCGATTGCAGCACCTTTATTGTCGATTGAAGCCTTTGTTGCCTCGTCTAATTTGCGCCATGTCGTGCCTTGGCGGTTGAGCAGGGCTTCCCAGCCGACTTGTGCTGCCCATTGCTCTAGCAGCTCGGCGCTGATGCCTGATTTTTTATAATCATGCCATTCAAAATCGTGGCCTTGCTCGCTGAGCCATGCTTTTGCTTTTTTAACGGTGTCGCAGTTGGGAATGCCATAGAGCTTCATAGGGAATCTTTTCTGTGTTGAAGAAGGAGGGGCATTTGAAGCGGTGCGCTTAAACGAGCGGCTGATGGCCGTGCTCGTTTAAGCAGTTTGATGCGGCTTAGTGTAATGAAATATCGAATGCCATATCAGGTGCATCTGGGTCTTTCTTTTCGTCAGGCTTGCGGCTTTCAGCCTCTGTGATTGGCTGCGCATTATTGACCAGCCAAGAGAGGTTGGTCGCTGAGTCGGCGCTTTTGAGTGCTTCGTCCAGTTCAACTTCGCCATTGCGATAAAGCTTATACAGAGCTTGCTCAAAAGTTTGCGAGCCTTCAGAAAGGCTTTGCTCCATCGCTTGTTTGATGTCGCTCAGCTGACCGGCGCGAATTAATTCTGCAATACGCGGCGTATTCAGTAGCACTTCAACTGCAGCAACCAGTTTGCCTTCTTTGTTTTTGATTAAGCGCTGCGAAACAATGGCTTTTAATGAGGACGATAAATCGTAAAGCAGTGCATCGCGCGATTCTTGCGGGTAAAAGTTAACGATGCGCGAGAGCGAGTGGTAGCTGTTATTTGCATGCAGGGTAGAAATACATAAGTGCCCCGCCTGTGCGTATTGCATGGCGTGCGTCATGGTGTCGCGATCCCTGATTTCACCAATCATCAGCACATTCGGCGCTTCACGCATCGCATTTTTAAGGGCCTCGTGGTAGCTCTTGGTGTCGATGCCAATCTCACGCTGATTAACCAGCGATTTCTTGTGCTTATGCAAGAATTCGATCGGGTCTTCCATGGTTAAAATATGCCCCGCATGGTTCTCGTTGCGGTGATTCAGCATGGCGGCCATGGTGGAGGATTTACCCGAGCCTGTCGCTCCCACCACCAGAATAATGCCGTGCTTTTCCATAATGAGTTCTTTTAATACCTCGGGAACACGAAGCTCATCAAAAGAAGGGATATTGCTGCGAATATAACGCGCCACCATCGAGATTGATCCGCGTGCTTTGAAAATATTAACGCGAAAACTGCCTACCCCAACTACGGGGTAGGCAAAGTTCATTTCCAGCGTGTTTTCAAATTCGGCAATCCGCTCTGGTGTCATCAACTGATAGACCAATTGCTTGACATGCTCTGGGGCTAAAACTTGATTGTTGACCGGATAACACAGGCCATCAATTTTAATCACGATCGGTGATTGAGCAGCAAGAAAAAGATCGGAAGCATTACGCTCCGCCATCAGTTTAAAAAACGGCAACAGGTTCATGAAATGCTCATTTGTTAGGGCGCAACTCGCGTCTTAGTATTTTACCTACGTTTGACTTAGGTAGGCTGTCTCGGAATTCCACTTGTCGTGGAATTTTATAGTTGGTCAGGTTTTTACGGCAATGCGCAATCAAGTCTTCCTGAGTGAGTTTGGGGTCTTTTTTAACTACAAAAATCTTGACCGCTTCGCCTGATTTGTCGTCATCAACACCAATGCAGGCCACTTCAAGCACGCCCGGGTGGCTTGCTACTACATCTTCAATCTCGTTCGGGTAAACATTAAAACCGGATACGAGGATCATGTCTTTTTTGCGATCAACTAAGCGGAAAAACCCGCTTGGCGACATGATGGCGACGTCCCCTGTGCTGACAAAGCCGTCTTTACCTAGCACTTTGGCGGTTTCGTCAGGGCGCTGCCAATAACCTGCCATGACTTGCGGGCCATGAATAAATAGCTCACCCGCTTCGCCAGGCGGCAGGACTTTGCCTTCTTCATTACGTACTTCGCCAATCGTAGAGGACACAGGCAGGCCAATCATGCCGTTGAATTCGGGTAAATTCATCGGGTTCATCATTGCCGCTGGCGATGTTTCGGTGAGGCCATAGGCTTCAATCAGACGCACGCCTGTGGTTTTTACCCAGCGATCTGCTACTGCGTGTTGTACGGCCATGCCGCCGCCCAAGGCAAGCTTCCATTTGCTGAAATCAAGCTTGGAAAATTCAGCATTGTTGAGCAGCGCATTAAATAGCGTGTTTACGCCGGTCATGCAGGTGACCGGGTATTTGCCAATTTCTTTAATAAAGCCGGGAATATCACGCGGGTTGGTGATCAGTAAATTGGTGGCACCAATCTTGGAGAAAACCATGCAGTTGGCCGTGAGTGAAAAGATATGATAGAGCGGCAGGGCCGTGACAATCATTTCTGTCCCTTCGTTGACCACGGGGGCGATCCACGCATGGGCTTGTTGCATGTTTGCAACAATATTGCCGTGGGTGAGGATGGCTCCCTTGGCAACGCCGGTGGTTCCGCCTGTGTATTGTAAGAAAGCAATATCGCTGTGGTTTAAGTCGACGGGAGTGGCTTTATGCGTGTCGCCAGTGATCAGTGCATCATTAAAACGCACGTGTCCTGGCAAGTTAAAGGCAGGCACCATTTTTTTAATGTGCTTAACCACCGCATTTACAATTTGTCGCTTAGGGAAATTCAGCCGATCGCCAATTTCGGTCAGTAATACATGCTTAACATCCGTGCTACTGATGACTTCTTCAAGCGTGTGGGCAAAGTTGGCCAGAATGACAATGGCGATTGAGCCGGAGTCTTTTAATTGGTGGCTGAGCTCGCGCGGGGTATAGAGCGGATTAACGTTAACCACCACCATGCCTGCACGCAAAATGCCGAAAATAGCGATGGGATATTGCAATAGATTAGGCAGCATGACGGCAACACGTGAACCGCGCGGCAGTTTTAGCTCGTGTTGTAAATAGGCGGCAAAGGCGGAGGATTGTTGATCCAGCTCGCTGTAGCTGATTGATTTTCCCATGTTTAGGAAAGCGGGTCGTTCTCCGAATCGCGCTACAGAGCGGGCGAGTACCGCAGGTATTGCGGCAAATTCATTGATATCAATTTCTCGGGGAACGCCCAGTTGATAGCTTGCCCACCATGCTTGTTCCATCTATCTTTCCTCGGTTTGTATTACATGTAAATTTCACTACTCTAGTGTGCAAGTGTCAAACTCACAAGTATCTATGTTCCCTGTTTCGTCAAACGATAGTTTCTGTTACAATCCCGCCTTCTTCGGTTAAAAGGCCGAAGAAGTGGTAAAGAAATGGGCGCAGTTTTGCAGCCCATTTTTTGTTTGTGGCGATCCTGTATCGTGTTTGGAATGCTTGCTCGCGGTATTGCAGCGGCATTCGCTGTTTGAGTTGCCGCGCTTATTATATAGCGCATGCGGCTCAGTCAGATAAGTGGCAAAGGAATGTATGGCAGCAAATATGCAGGACGTGCTGGAAACCACCCTGCCAGGTCTCGGGTATGAACTCGTTGATTTGGAGCTTGCGCGAAATGGGTTGGTTCGGGTCTTTATTGATAAGGAAGGCGGCATTAATGTGACTGACTGCGTAACCGTAAGTCACCATCTTGAGCGGCTTTTTATTGTTGAAGGCGTGAATTACGAGCGTTTGGAGGTTTCATCTCCCGGGCTGGATCGTCCCATTGTAAAGGCGGCTGATTTTGTTCGCTTTGCCGGGCAGGTCGTGAAAGTAAAGTTGC
Organism: Iodobacter arcticus; assembly: GCF_042664895.1. Taxonomy (NCBI): domain Bacteria; kingdom Pseudomonadati; phylum Pseudomonadota; class Betaproteobacteria; order Neisseriales; family Chitinibacteraceae; genus Iodobacter; species Iodobacter arcticus. The sequence goes on along the minus strand of NZ_JBHTBQ010000035.1, from coordinate 178,225 downwards.
GCTTACCGTTGCCGGATAAACGTAAGAAGCTCGTCGGTGTACTGATTGGGCTGGAAAATGATGTGGTGCGCGTAGAAGTCGATGGACAAGAGCTATCCCTGCCGCAATCACAAATCGACAAGGTGCGGCTAGAGCCGCAGTTTTAAGAACTAATCAGCCTAGAATGTTCGGGTTGTTTGCCGGAGGGGTAGTGAGATGAGCCGGGAAATTCTGTTGCTGGTCGACGCGCTGGCGCGTGAAAAGAACGTAGAAAAAGATGTCGTGTTTGGTGCCTTAGAAATGGCACTGGCTTCGGCGACCAAAAAACGCTACGAGGAAGACGTGGATATCCAAGTGGATATCGACCGTGATAGCGGTGATTATCGTAGTTTCCGCTGCTGGACCGTGGTTGAAGATAATGACCACGAAGAGCCTTCCCGTCAGATCGCCATGACTGATGTGCCGGATTACGATCCAGAGCTGAAAGTGGGCGAAACGTGGATGGTTGAGCTTGAGGCGATTGAATTTGGTCGCATCGGAGCACAAACCGCCAAGCAAGTGATTTTGCAAAAAATCCGTGATGCAGAGCGCGAACAAAATCTGAATGATTTTCTGCAACGCAGTGAGTTTATTGTTTCAGGCAATATCAAGCGTATTGAGCGTGGCAGTGCCATTCTTGAGCTGGGTAAGCTGGAAGCCGTATTGCCGCGTGACCAAATGATCCCTAAGGAAAACTTGCGCGTAGGAGATCGTGTTAAAGCGTTCTTGTTACGAGTAGACCGCTTGGGTCGTGGTCCGCAGCTGGTGCTGTCGCGTATTTCCAGCGATTTCATGACCAAGCTCTTCGAAATGGAAGTGCCTGAGATTGAAAATCAGCTGATCGAAATCAAGGCTGTCGCTCGTGATCCGGGAGCACGTGCCAAGGTGGCGGTAAAATCGAACGACGCGCGTGTTGATCCTCAGGGGACTTGTATTGGCGTGCGTGGTACGCGTGTTAATGCAGTGACCAATGAGCTGGCAGGCGAGCGTGTTGATATTGTGTTGTGGTCGCAAGATCCGGCGCAATTTGTGATTAACGCCCTGTCTCCGGCTGAAGTGAACTCCATCATGCTTGATGAAGAAACACACAGCATGGATGTGGTGGTTGATGAAGACAACCTAGCCATGGCGATTGGCCGTGGTGGTCAAAACGTGAAATTGGCAGCCGAGCTTACCGGTTGGAAAATCAATATCATGACCGTTGATCAAGCACAGCAAAAACATCAGGAAGAGTTCGCCAATGTGCGTCAGCTCTTTATTGATGTGCTGGGGGTTGACGAAGAAGTGGCGGACGTTCTTGTAGAAGAAGGGTTCTCCACGCTGGAAGAAGTGGCTTATGTGCCGATTGCTGAAATGCTGGAAATTGAGGCCTTCGATGAAGACGCCGTCAATGAGCTGCGTACTCGCGCCCGTGATGCTTTGCTAACGCAAGCCATTGCTCGTGAAGAAAAGCTTGAGCATCAAGCAGAAGACCTTAAAAGCCTTCAGGGGATGACACCAGAACTTGCTGCCTTACTGGCTGATAAAGAGGTTCATACCCGAGACGAACTCGCCGAACTAGCCGTCGACGAGCTGATAGAAATGACCGGAATTGATGAAGAAGCTGCTAAGCAACTGATCATGAAGGCGCGCGAGCACTGGTTCGCCTAACGCTCGGGAGAGAAATGCATGAGTGAACTCAATGTCAACCAATTTGCGGTAGAGCTAAAGATGCCACCGCAAGAGCTGCTGGAACAATTCCGCGCAGCAGGTGTGAATAAATCGAGTGAAGTAGATGTAGTTACCGCGACTGATAAAGCGTGCCTGCTCGATCACCTGAAAAAGAAGCACGGTAGCGATGGTGATAAAAAAATCGTTGTGAACCGTAAGCAAAACACTGAAATCCGTAAAACAGATTCAACAGGTAAAGCGAAGTCGATTCCGGTAGAAGTGCGTAAAAAGCGTGTGGTTGAAGTGTCTGCTGTGGCAGAAGCTGTAGCGCCACGTGCTGCTGAGCCTGTCGTTGCGGCAGCTGCTTCTGCGCAAGTAATTGATGAGGCGGAACGCACTTCTCGCGAAGCGCAAGCGCGTCGCCAGAATGAGTTGTTTGCTCGTCAAGCCGCAGAAATGCGTGCTAAGCAAGGTGGTAAAGCGCCAGCTGAAGCGGTCGCTCCTGCGGCGGTTGCTCCTGTTGCGTCAGTAGTGGTTGCAGCTCCTGCGCCGACACCGGCTCCAGTTGTTGCACCTGTTGTGGCGCCTGTTGCAGCAAAATCAGCGCCTGCTGCGGCGAAGCCGGCTCAGCCTGCACCTGCACCGGCTGCTACGCCAGCTTCGGTGGCTCCTGCAGTGACTCGTCCTTCGCCGGGCGCTTCACAAGCCAGCCATCCAGATCGTCCACGTGTGGGTATGCGTGTTGAATTGCGTAAACCACGCAATGAGCCAATGAAGGCGCCAGAGCCAGTTGCACCGGCTCCGGTGGCCGCGCCTGCGCCAGCACCGGCTCCAGTTGCAGCCCCTGCACCTGCAAGTCGCCCAAAACCAGCGGCTACACCAAGCACTGCTTCTCCTGCGGCAAAACCTGGCGATAAAAAGCCAGCAGCAGCACCGGGTAAGAAAGAGCCTTGGAGCGATGGTCGTGGCAAGAAAGGTATTCGTAGTCGTGGTGGCGATGCCGGTAATGATTGGAAGAGCAAGAAGGGTGGCAAGGGCCGTCAGGCTGCAGCTAATCCGGATAACGCACACGGCTTCCAAGCCCCTACTGACAAAGTAGTGCACGAAGTGATGGTTCCAGAAACAATTTCTGTAACTGATCTTGCGCACAAAATGGCCGTGAAGGGTGTTGAAGTCGTCAAGGCCCTGATGAAGATGGGCATGATGGTGACCATCAACCAAGTGTTGGACCAAGAAACCGCGATGATTATCGTCGAGGATATGGGCCATACCCCAATGGCGGCTAAGCTGGATGATCCGGAAATCTATCTGGGTGAAGGCGAAGTTGCAGTTGAGCACGTGTTATTGCCACGCGCACCGGTTGTAACCGTCATGGGTCACGTTGACCACGGTAAAACATCGTTGCTGGATTACATCCGTACCGCCAAAGTGGCGTCGGGTGAAGCGGGTGGTATTACTCAGCATATCGGCGCGTACCATGTACAAACCGAAAAAGGCATGATTACCTTCCTTGATACTCCGGGTCACGAAGCGTTTACCGCGATGCGTGCTCGTGGTGCCAAGCTGACCGATATCGTGGTCTTGGTGGTTGCTGCAGACGATGGCGTGATGCCACAAACCATCGAAGCGATCGCTCATGCGAAAGCCGCCGGTGTGCCGATTGTGGTTGCCGTAAATAAGATTGATAAGCCTGAAGCAAATCCAGAGCGCATCCGTCAAGAACTGGTTACGCATGAAGTTGTGCCAGAAGATTGGGGTGGTGACGCGATGTTTGTGGATGTCTCGGCCAAGAAAGGCTTGGGTATCGATGAATTGCTGACAGCGATCTTGCTGCAAGCCGAAGTACTTGAGCTGACTGCCGCGACCGATGCGCCAGCGAAAGGGATTATCATTGAAGCCCGTCTGGACAAGGGTCGTGGTCCGGTTGCTTCGATGCTGATTCAATCAGGTACATTGCGCAAAGGTGACGTGATTCTTGCTGGTCAGGTATCGGGCCGCGTTCGTGCGATTATCGACGAGCATGGTAAGTCAATCAATGAAGCGGGTCCTTCAATTCCGGTTGAAATTCTGGGTCTGTCCGAAGTGCCGGCCGCTGGTGAAGATGCCATGGTCTTGTCTGATGAGAAGAAAGCGCGTGAAATTGCGTTGTTCCGTCAAGGTAAGTTCCGTGACGTGAAACTGGCTCGTCAACAAGCATCCAAGCTAGAAAACATGATGGCGCAAATGACAGAAGGCGAAGTTCGCAATCTGCCAATCATCATCAAGGCCGACGTACAAGGTTCTGCCGAAGCGTTGTCACAAAGCTTGCAAAAACTGTCTACCGACGAAGTACGCGTGCAAATTCTGCACAGTGCCGTGGGTGGTATCAGTGAATCTGATATCAACTTGGCGCTGGCGTCGAAAGCCGTGGTGGTGGGGTTCAACTCCCGTGCAGATGCAGCGGCGCGTAAGCTTGCCGAAGCCGAAGGCGTGGATATCCGTTACTACAACATCATTTACGATGTAGTAGATGACGTGAAACTGGCCCTGTCAGGCATGCTGGCTCCGGAAAAACGTGAACAAATCATTGGTATGGTTGAGATCCGTCAGGTCTTTACTGTTTCCAAGGTGGGCACGATTGCAGGTTGCTTGGTGATGGAAGGCTTGATCCGCAGTCATGCGGGTGTTCGCTTGCTGCGTAATAACGTGGTTGTTCACCAAGGTACGCTCGATAGCTTGAAGCGCTACAAAGACGATGCCAAGGAAGTGAAGGCTGGCTTTGAATGTGGTCTAAGCTTGAAGAACTACAATGACTTGCAACTGGGCGACCAGTTGGAAATCTTCGAAATTATCGAAGTTGCTCGCTCCCTCTAAAATGCATGCCATTTTTTCTGCTTAAGAAAAAATGGCTGCACACAGAAAGTGAGTTGAATACGGCAAAGGCGGGCAACCGCCTTTCGCCTTTTTAAAGTAGCTATAAGTGTTTGCGCCAAAGGCCCTAGAGCAAGCGCAAAGCTTTGGCTGGACTCTAGAGGCATATATGGCCAAGCAATTTACTCGTGCCGATCGTGTGGCACAACAAATTCAACGTGATTTAGCCACCGTGATTCGTGCGGAGCTGGATCATCCACAAGCATCCTTAATTACGATTACTGACGTAGAAGTTACGCGTGATTACTCACATGCCAATGTTTTTTATACTTTCCTCGGAACAGAAGAGCAGGGTAAAGACATTGCATCTTTGATCGAGCGCGCTAAGGGCTTTTTACGCAGCCAGCTGGCGCGTGGTATTTCTTTATACAAAATGCCAGAATTGCATTTTGAATACGATCATTCGGTTGAGCACGGTATGAATTTATCCCGCTTGATCGATCAAGCCACTAGCTTGCCAAAAGCGCCTGAAGACGATGAGTTGGGCGCTGATGATGAAAAATCAGCTGGCAAGGAATAATGGCTAAACGAAAGATTGACGGCGTTTTGTTGCTGGATAAGCCTTTTGGCATCTCCAGCAATAACGCCCTACAAAAAGCTCGCTGGTTGCTGCAAGCAGAAAAAGGCGGCCACACGGGAGTGTTAGATCCATTTGCAACCGGTTTGCTGCCTTTATGTTTTGGTGAAGCCACTAAATTTGCCCAGCGTATGTTGGAGGCAGATAAAGGCTACCGTGCAACCATCAAGCTGGGTGAAGTCTCAACCACGCTCGATGGCGAGGGTGAAATCACTAAGAGTGGTGATGCGCCGAGCGATGAAGCTTTGATTCGCGCAGCAGTTAACACGTTTGTCGGGCTGATTACTCAGACCCCGCCGATGTATTCCGCGCTTAAAGTTCAAGGCAAGGCCTTGTACGAATACGCTCGTGAAGGCGTGGTGCTTGAGCGCCAGGCGCGACAAATCACTATCTACAGCATCGAGATTATTTCGATTGAAGGTGATGTGTTAGTGATTGATGTTAGCTGCTCCAAAGGCACGTATATTCGAGTGCTGGCGGAAGATATTGGTAAGGCTCTGGGGTGTGGGGCTTACTTAACGGGCTTGCGTCGCACGAGAACGGCTGGTTTCTTGTTAGAAAGTTCGGTTAATTTAGACGATTACAATCATGTGCCGGCCGAAGAGCGTGATGGCTATTTATTGCCCGCCGATTGCCTCTTGCTTGATTTGCCTGCCTTGTTTTTTGATGCGGCAGAGTTCGAAAAAATACGTCATGGCATGACCGTGGAACGCTCTGGATTACTGCCTAGCGAGTATCGTCTTTACGCCGAGGGTGAAACTAGGGATAATGCACGGTTCATCGGTTTGGGCGAAGTGGCCGCTGCGGCTGAGAATCCGCATGCATGGCTGCGGCCTAAACGACTTCTGTCTGGTTTGTAAAAATCAGGTGGATTAAAGGGAGCTTAATTGGGTTTTGCATTCGTCAGAATGAAAGGCTCGGTTTGGCTTGACGGCTCTTTATAATGTGTAAAGAAGCCTTATCTCACTGGAGCAGTAAGCATGTCCGTAACAGTTACTCAAAAAGCAGATATCGTTAAGAAGTTCCAACGCGCTGAAGGCGATACTGGTAGTCCTGAAGTTCAAGTTGCATTGTTGACAGCACGTATCAATGACTTGACACCTCACTTTAAAGCCAACAAGAAAGATCACCATTCACGTCGTGGTTTGCTCAAGATGGTTAGCACACGTCGTCGCCTGTTAGATTACTTCAAGCGTGTTAACTCTGAAGGTTACCGCGCCCTGATCGCTGAACTCGGTCTGCGTAAGTAATAAGAAAAGTCGTAGTCGCAAGACTGCGGCTTTTTTGCTTTAAATAGGCAGTTACAAAACGTAGCAGAGCCCGAAAACAAGGCAAAAAACGGCGAAAAACCGCAATTTACAAGTAGTAAATGAGGATTTTGAGCCGTTTTTTCGACGCGTAGCTAGTGCAGAGCTAGCAGTAATCGGGGTTCGTAATCGTTTTGCAATGACCTTTGTATTCTTTAGAAAAGCGCCACGGACTTCCTTGTCACTATTACGCAAGAAACCGTGGCACTTTTTTAAGCAAGAACCTTCAAACCTGTCAAACAGCGGTTTCGGCGGCGGGTTGAAGAAGTCTCGGTGTGTATTTACTGAGCCTATTGGTTGTGCCGAAGCCGGCAGCAGTTCAGTCAAGCTGCAGCGGAAACCGATCACGCCTTGGACTGGAGGCGTTAGTGTGAAAAAAGGAAAGTCAGTGTTCAATAAAATTGTGAAATCATTCCAGTACGGTAAGCATAATGTCACCATGGAAACGGGTGAAATTGCCCGTCAGGCGAGTGGTGCCGTTCTGATTAATATGGACGATACCGTTGTTCTCGTGACGGTTGTAGCCGCGCGTGACGTTAAGCTAGGTCAGGATTTCTTTCCGCTGACCGTTGATTACCAAGAGCGTACTTACGCTGCTGGTCGTATCCCAGGTGGTTTCTTTAAACGTGAAGGCCGTCCTTCCGAAAAAGAAATTTTAACTTGCCGCCTGATTGATCGTCCGATTCGTCCCCTGTTCCCTGAAGGTTTTTACAACGACATCCAGATTATTGCGACAGTGATGTCGGTTAATCCTGAAGTCGATCCAGACATCGTTGCGATGCTGGGTGCTTCTGCTGCCTTGTCGATCTCTGGTGTGCCTTTTGATGGCCCGATCGGCGCTGCACGCGTTGCTTATATCAATGGTGAATACGTACTTTGCCCAACCTTGTCTGAGGTGAAAGCCAGCCAAATGGATCTGGTGGTTGCGGGTACTTCACAAGCTGTACTGATGGTTGAATCTGAAGCAGACGAATTGTCTGAATCCATCATGCTGGGCGCGGTTGTGTTTGGTCACGAGCAAATGCAAGTGGCAATTAATGCAATCAATGAGCTGGCTGATGAAGCAAACCCGGAATTGTTTGCATGGGATGCACCTGTTGCCAATGAAGCGCTGGTTGCACAAGTTCGCGCAGTAGCGGCTGCTGGCTTGTCAGAAGCATTCAAATTGCGTCAAAAGCAATTACGTACCATCAAGATCAATGAAACTTGGGCTTTGGTTAAAGCTGCGCTGATTACGGATGAAACCGGTACTCTGGCGGCCAACGAAATCAAAGGTATCTTTAAAGGTCTGGAAGCTGAAATCGTTCGCGGTCAGATTCTGGATGGCTACCCACGTATTGATGGCCGTGATACACGCACGGTTCGCCCTATCACTATCCGTTCAGGCGTGTTGCCACGCACGCACGGCTCGGTGCTGTTTACTCGCGGTGAAACACAAGCGATCGCAGTGGCGACCTTGGGTACTAAGCTTGACGAGCAAAAAATTGATGCATTGGCCGGTGCTTACACAGATCGCTTTATGCTGCATTACAACTTCCCTCCGTACTCGACCGGTGAAACAGGTCGTGTAGGTACACCGAAGCGTCGTGAAATTGGTCACGGTCGTTTGGCTAAGCGTGCGCTGGCTGCAATGCTGCCTTCGGTTGAAGACTTTGGTTACTCGATGCGCGTTGTTTCGGAAATCACCGAATCAAACGGTTCAAGCTCGATGGCTTCAGTTTGTGGCGGGTGTCTGGCCTTGATGGATGCGGGCGTTCCGATGAAAAACCACGTGGCGGGTATCGCCATGGGCTTGATCAAAGAAGGCAATCGCTTTGCAGTATTGTCCGATATCCTAGGTGATGAAGATCATTTAGGCGATATGGACTTTAAAGTAGCAGGTACTGAAAACGGTATCACCGCACTGCAAATGGACATCAAGATCAACGGTATCACTAAAGAAATCATGAAAGTGGCTCTGGATCAGGCACAAGAAGGCCGTGCGCATATCCTTGCCATCATGAAAGGCACAATGGAAGGCGCGCGCACTGAAGTGAGCGAGCATGCCCCACGCCTTTACACCATGAAAATCAATCCGGAAAAAATCCGTGATGTGATTGGTAAAGGTGGTTCGGTGATTCGTGCGCTGACTGAAGAAACCGGCACACAGATTGATATCCAGGAAGATGGCACGATCACCATCGCTTCGGTCTCGGCTGAAGGTGCGGATGAAGCTAAGCGTCGCATTGCAGATATCACGGCTGAAGTTGAAATCGGCAAGATCTACGAAGGTCCGGTTGTTAAGATTCTGGACAACAACGTAGGCGCGATTGTATCGATTATGCCGGGCAAAGATGGTTTGGTTCATATCAGCCAGATTGCTAACGAGCGCATCAAGAACGTGGGCGACTACCTGAAAGAAGGCCAGATTGTTCGCGTTAAAGTGATCGAGCAAGACGAGCGTGGCCGTATCCGTTTGTCGATTAAAGCGGTAACAAATGAAGAGTCACCAGTGGCTGCAGAAGCTGCTGTTGCACCGGTTGAAGCCGCAGAGTAATGACTGCGCTTTAGCGAATAAAAATGCCGACCTGAATGGGTCGGCATTTTTTTGTCTGCTAAAAAGGCAAAGGCTTAGGCGCACTGCTTTATATGGCAAAGCTTAGCGCAATTGGCGTTTGTTGCTCACCAGCCAGTCCAGCAGAGGCTGCCACTGCACACGGTCTTGCTTGGTGCGAGATGCAGGCAAATCGAATAATGTCAGGCCTCGCTGTATGCTTTGTACATAAAGCTGGGTTTCCCGAATGCAAGTCAGTAAGGGCAGATCAAATTGCTTTAGAAAATCAGTAAGCTGCTGGGCGGATTGGGTGCGTGGATTAACACGCATTCCCACCACGGCCACCGATATTTCTTCTTGGCGAATGGCTTTAACTTCAGCAAGCTCCTCAAAAAATGCCGCGCTGGCCCACATATCGAAGGCAGAGGGTAGAACGGGGACCACCACATGATCAACCCGCATCAGTGCTTGTTTTAAGCGCTTGCCGTGTAAGCCTGCAGGGGAATCCAGCACGGCAATGCCCGTGCCCTTGGGCGGCCTTGCTTTTTGCTCTTCATCTAAATCCCAGCCACGAATCTGCGGAGATTCGCTGGGGCGTAATGACAGCCAGTGACGGCTGGATTGCTGACTATCAATATCACCCAGCATCACGGCTTCTTCTTGCCATGCAAACCATGCTGCCAAATGAGTTGAGAGGGTGGATTTTCCACTTCCACCTTTGGGATTTGCAATAAGTATGCTGCGCATAATGGCCTGAGAAGTGAATCGTGCGGTTTATATCATTTATATAGTTTATACTGTTTTTACCTTATATGGGAGAGCGTGTTATGGCCTCAAGTAAAGCTAAAGAAATCACAGAAGAAGTTGTTGTTGAGGAAAAGAAACCTGCCGTAAGAAATACGGCAGCAAGCCGACGTAGAGCAGCAAAGCCTGCGCCTATCCTAGAGCTCTCTGTACAAGCTGTTGCCGAATTGCCTGAGGTGATCGTTGCAGATGAGGTGATTCAGGTGGTGGGAAAAAAAGCAAAAGTAGCTAAACCAAAAAAACCTAAGTTGGTTCGTGATAGTTTTACGATTCCAGAGCTGGAATATATTCAGCTGGCTGCATTAAAACAACGTTGCTTGGATGCAGGTCTGGCCGTTAAAAAAAGTGAGCTATTAAGGGCAGGTTTGCAGGCCTTGGTGGCGATGCCGAGCGATGCTTTAATTAAACAGTTTGATTCGCTTGAAAAGCTAAAAACCGGACGCCCATCTGCCCGTGCTGAATAGAAATTTTATTTGCATGGATGTGGTACGGAATGAAGAGCCGTCTTAAAAAGACAAAGCCTGAAGAAGTGAAGGCTTCTTCAGGCTGTTTTCTTGTTGTCTTTATCCGGGAAGTAAGCGATAAAGATTTTGAGGTGTAAGCTTATGATTCAAATGCAGATTGCAGTGCATCGAGGGTAAGGTGCCAGTGGTTGAGCATATGGCCAAATACAGCCAGCTCAGCATCATTGATGATTTGATCCGATTTGGATAAATCAAGCGCCATAGCGGCAACATGCAGACGTTTTTTTGGGTCGCTCACACTATCTAGAATAAGATCAATTCGCTCGCGATTAATAAGGCTGATTTGGCCATTTTCATCGGCTTCGTCAGAAATATCATTACAATAATCTTGTAAAACTTGAATAAACCCTTTGCGGCTAATGCCGATGGCTTCATAAACATGCAAATGTTCTAATTCTTCTAGCTCTTCAGGATTGAAGTTGCCATCGCAAACCATCTGCATGACTAAAATGCGTGCCATTGCTTCAGGGCTATTGTTTGCGTATTTTTTCATTTTTATTCCTTAATGCTTGGAGCGCTTGTTCAAATGAAGCAGGCGCAGGGGCTCGTTTGTGTGTGGTGTGGTAATCAAAAAAAACAATAGATGTTTTTGCGACTGCAATTTCCATTTGATCAATGACCCGATCTACCCGGTAATACAAATCAAAACCAATTCGGCTTAGCTGATCTATCACCAGTGTGATATTAAGCTGATCGCCTAAAAATGCTTCATGCCGGAATTGAATCTCTGCATCAGCCAATATAATGCCAGAGGTCGTGGCATTACCCAATTCTGTGTGGTTTAAATGTGCTAAAAAACGGACTCTGGCCTCGTGCAGCATACCAAGTAATGCTTGATTTGCAAGATGATTGCCATAGTTTAGATCAGTAATGCGCACATCGAGCTGCGTGATGAAATCTGTACCGGCAGGAAATGCGAGTTTAAGTCTGGGCATTATTGAATCGGCGGTTAAACATATGCTAACGAGTGTATGCTGAAGCTTTATACAAGGCAACAGTCGCTTGCTGTTAAACTAATCGTTTATATCCCTATCTTTAAATAAGGAGACTTATCATGTATCAGCGCATATTAGTGCCCGTGGATAATAGTGATACCAGTGCCGCCGCTATTATTGAAGGACGGCGTTTTGCAGGAGATCAAAGGGCAAAAGTAAAATTGATCCATGTGGTTGATTTGGCTCAATTTGCCTGGAGCGCGAACGAATTCTTAGACGTGCCGCAATTGCAAAATGCATTACGCCAATCGGGTGAAAAATTATTAGCAGAGCTGGCTGAGGGATTAAGAGCGGATGGTTTAGATGTTGAAACTAGCTTGCTTGAATCTTGGGGCGGCAATTTAGCTTTGGCTATTGTCAAAGAAGCAGAAAGCTGGCCTGCTGATTTAATTGTAATGGGTACGCATGGCTATGGCGGCTTAACTCATTTATTGATGGGTAGTGTGGCAGAAGGGGTGGTGCATGCCACGCCGGTTCCTGTGTTATTGGTGAGAGCAAAGGCGAATGACAAGTAAGACGACACAGATTTTGCAAGTAGTCGATCACAGCCGGGATAGTGCCGGCTGTGTTTACGTATATCCCGTGGTATCACGGCGTGCGGGGGGGGTGTCTGTGGGGATTAACCTTAATCCTAACAATGCCTGTAACTGGCGCTGCGTCTATTGCCAAGTGCCTGATTTAATTCGCGGTGGTGCACCGCAGCTTGATTTAGAGTTAATGCAATCTGAATTGCGCCATTTATTGCACGATATTGTGCATGGCGATTTTATGCAAACGCGTGTGCCGCCCGAAGCGCGCCGCTTAAATGATGTGGCTTTTTCTGGTAATGGCGAGCCAACGAGCAGCGTGCAATTTTTAGCCTGTGTAGAAGGCGTTGCTGCCGTACTACAAGAGTTTGAACTGGTCGGAAAAATCAAATTGGTGCTAATCACCAATGGCAGCCAGCTGGATCGTGGGCAAGTGCAAACCGCCTTGGGCATCATGCGTGATTTGGGCGGAGAAGTGTGGTTTAAGCTGGATCGTGCACCGCTGGATGGCTTTTCGGTGGTGAATCAGATTCAGCATAAGCAAGCACAAGTTGCGCGCCGTTTAATGCTGGCGGCGCAGCATTGCCCTACATGGATTCAAACATGTATGTTTGAAATGGACGGGGCATTGCCGGATGAGGTGCAGGTAACCGCTTATCTGGATTTTTTGCAGGAAAGAATTGTAGCGGGTGTGCAGCTGGAGGGCGTGTTGCTTTATGGTCTGGCACGGCCTTCGATGCAAGCAGAGGCAAGTAGACTGCTTGCAGCCCCATCAGAATGGATGCAAAAGCTAGCCCAGCGTATTGCCGGGCTTGGGCTTGAAGTAAAACTAAGCTTGTAGCTGATTACTGCTCTTGGCTGGCTGAAACGGTTTGTCGTCAGCGTGGGTATGTGCTGCAGCACGCAGCGTGTTGTATAGCTCAACGCGTTCTTCGCGAAGATGCTGAATAATTTGGTAGTCTTCGCGATTAATGCGTTCCAGGTCGATTTGCTCAACATGAACAACGCGGAGTAATTCGCGAACTGGGCGTGGCATATTGCGGCCGCTTTCGTAGCGGGAACCGCCACTTTGCGTTACACCGATACGGCTCCAAAACTCTTGCTGGTTTAAGCCGAGTTGCTGACGAACTTCACGTGGGTTGATGCTCTGGTTTTGCATGGTTTTTCCTCTTTGTGACGCATGTGCTGATAAGACAGGTTCAGCAGGCTCATGCCATCTGAATGTTGCCGTCATTTTAGCGATCTAAACCACAATACACATGTCACTATTACACGATTAATCCTGTAATAATTTACGCAAATGCTTGGGAACTTATTGTGTGAAATTTAAAAGCTGAAGGATCGAATGAGCGTGTTTATGAATAAATGAAGATCAATTAAATGAGGCTATTTGCTCCTTGCTTACTCGATGGCGGTGATGCTTTGGCCTGCAATGATTTTAAGCCGTGATTTTACGAGTAAGGTATAAGGGAAATAGATTGGATTTTTTGCGCACAATCGTTCGGTGCACAGGAAGATATGGTTATATCTTACAGAATAAAGGAAATGATTTAAATAAAGTTACTTGCGTTTATATTTTTTATTTTTTATATGCGGAATATGATGCTAATGAAGCTCTTTGTTATAATATTGGCCGCTTTTTTCCTGCATGCGCAGCATTAATGCCTGTAAAGATTTGCGGTGGCGATAGCCATTGATCGCCAATGTCTTACCCGCTTAGCACCAGAGCAGGGGGGGTGGTATTTCTGTTGCAGTATTAATAGAAGTTTTAAACCGCCTGAATTGCCCCATATTGTACTTATTCCTTGGGCGCGTTGTGTGAATGAGGTTAAATTTTATCGTGGTTTTGATGTGGCAATGTCCATTTGTAAACACCAGAGAGTGAAAAGAAGTTTATTTTTTCAAAAAGTTACCATAGCCTCACGCCTTCTTATTTATATGCCAGCGCACGTTATGTAAATCCACCAGTAAAAACGCAGGCAGATTTAGCGTATTTAAAAGTTTGCGCTGTACATGGCGGGGCAACCCCTTATGCACAATTACCGGAAAATAAAATAGATCGTGGTGCATATACTTATTTAAGTTTACTGAAAAAAATAGATCAGCATCGTTGTGATGTAGTTGTAGATATGCGTGAAATTTGCCTAGGGCTTTCAAAACTAGGATTGTTTGTTTTAGAAAGTAATGCCTACCAGATTCAGCCATTACCCGGGGTGCAAAAAGATCCGCTTTATTTTGCTGTGGGCAAAAAGCATCCTGATGCCAAGCAATTAATTCAGACGATAGACAGGGGACTGCTTGAATTAATGAGCAATGACAAAATGGCGGGTATTATCCAGCGTTATCAGCAATAGTCATCCGTTTTTTAAATGGCTCGCGCTAATACCCAGGCATCTACGCGTAATGCGCCGGCTTCTTTTAAGCAAGCTGCGGCGGCATGCAGGCTGGAGCCAGATGTCATTACATCGTCCACAATGACGATATGCTTTCCTGCCAGATTTTGCCGGGTGTAAAAAGCGTTGCGCATATTTTTGTGACGCTCAGCCTGAGAGAGGCGGGCCTGATGTTCGGTATTGATGCGGCGTTTTAGTGTATTGAGCTGAATTGGAATATGTAGCTGCCGGGCACTCATTTGGGCTAGCTCAAAGGCTTGATTGTAACCCCGCTCTTTTAAGCGGGCAGGGTGCAATGGTAAGGGAATAATGAAATCGGGCCGGGGTGAACGGCTTACGGTGGCTAAGAGCAAGTGCCCCAGTGTGGGCAGCAATGACCATTGCCCGGAAAACTTAGCGGCAATGATCAGCTCCTTGATCGGAGCGGTGTAGATAAAAGCCGCATAGCTAAAATCAAAGGCGGGCGGGTGATTTAAACAGGCCGCGCATAGGCCGCCATCATGGGCGGGCAGGGCGCATTTTGGGCAGAGTGCTTGGGTTAAATAAGGCAAATGACGGAGGCAGGCAGGGCAAAGCGCACTGTTTTTGCAACTGGCCGCACAGAGTACACAGCGGCAGGGTGGTGCACAGTTGTCCAAAAAATTAACGATAAAATTTGACAACTTGGCGCTCGATTCAGACAATCACCCCTTGATTATGCGTTTTACCTTGGAAAATGCCAGCGACTTTCGCTGAGCCAAGGCCCAATCTGGATGTCTATGCCCATGTCGATGACTCAACAAGCTCAAACCCACCCCATTGAATTTAAACGCTTAACACCGCATCCAGAAAGCGGTGCTTACTCGCTGGATGCGGTGGCCGAGTTGTTTGAGCTGCCTTTTAATGACTTGGTGTTCCGTGCCCAGACCGTGCATCGCCAGCATTTTGATGCCAATAAAGTGCAGCTTTCCACCTTGCTTTCAGTTAAAACCGGCGGCTGTTCGGAAGACTGTGGCTATTGCTCGCAATCGGCCCGATACGATACCGGTTTGGAAAAAGAAGTGTTGATGAACGCCGATGAAGTGATCGACGTGGCGCGCATTGCTAAAGAAAATGGCGCATCGCGTTTCTGTATGGGCGCAGCATGGCGTGGTCCTAAGACTAAAGATTTAGTTGAAGTCAAAAAAATGATTGCAGGCGTGAAAGCGCTGGGCATGGAAACGTGTGCCACTTTTGGGATGCTAAAAGAAGGCCAAGCTGAAGAGCTGCGTGATTCAGGCTTAGATTATTACAACCATAACCTGGATACCTCGCCAGAAAATTACGCCAATATCGTGACCAGCCACAGCTATCAGGATCGTCTGGACACCTTGGGTAAGGTGCGCAAAGCGGGCCTGAGTGTCTGTAGCGGCGGAATTGTGGGTTTGGGTGAAACAAGGCAAGACCGCGTTGGCTTGATCGCGCAGCTGGCTAATTTAGAGCCACAGCCTGATTCGGTGCCAATTAATAATCTGGTGAAGATCGAAGGCACGCCGCTAGAAGAAGGCGAGGCGATTGATTGGACAGAATTTGTGCGCATGATTGCCGTAGCTCGAATCACCATGCCTAAATCCTTTGTGCGCCTTTCTGCGGGGCGCCAGCAAATGCCGGAAGCGATGCAAGCGCTCTGCTTTATGGCCGGGGCAAATTCGATTTTCTACGGCGATAAATTGCTAACCACAGGCAACCCTGATGTAAGCCGCGATCGTAATCTATTTGCCAAGTTGAATATTCAACCGTTGTAAGTTGGGTAAGCACACGTGTCTTGAGCATAAAACGAGTTCCGTAGGATGGGTGGAGCCGTTCTGCGTGCGAGGTTTACCTCGCTCAGCGATCTCGGCGATACCCATCAAGGTCACCGTATTGATGGGTATCGCTCCGCTCCACCACATCCTACAAAAGCAGGACAAACCCTTGGCTTGATGTGCATTGTGGGCATAAAGGCATGCCCACCCTACATTTATTGCGGTTTTTGTACGATGGCACTGCCGCCGCCATGCCGTAGTGGCTCGCTTACTGCCGTAGTGCTGCCATCACTATTAAACTGCAGGCCGTTGGCGGCTCCAATCTCATCCGTTTCATTCCATTGATGTCCATATTGCTCCAGCGCTTTGGCCTGCGGGCTGCCTACAAATTTTAATAGCGTTTCGACCTGGGTTTTGTCGCCATTTCTTTGGCTAAGGCGCGGTGCAGCCAGCGCGTCGGCAAGGGGCATGCCTAAATCAATATGGTTGACGATGGTTTGCAATACGGTGGTGATAATGGTTGAGCCACCCGGCGAGCCGATGCTAAATAGCGGTTTGCCATTTTTAAAGGCCAGTGTGGGCGACATGCTGGAGCGTGGGCGTTTGCCTGCTTCGGGGATATTCGGGTGCGGGCCGCTAAATTCAAAGTCGGTCATTTCATTGTTCAGCAAAAATCCCTTGCCCGGCACTACAATGCCGCTGCCACCCCAGTCTTCGATGGTAAAGGTATAAGCAACGATATTGCCTTCCTTATCACTTACAGTAAGGTGGGTGGTGTGGGCTGGCTCGGTGCTAAGGCTGACTTTAGGGCGCAGTGGGCGGGATTGATCGTCCTGGAATAAAAATGGGTCTCCTGCATTGGCCTTGCCGTGGCTTTGTTTTAGATCGATCAGCTTGGCGCGCTCTGCCGCATAGGCCTTGGATAACAGGCCAGTTTTGGGTACATCGGTATATTCCCCGTCGGCCACATAGGCGTTACGATCGGCAAAGGCGAGCTTGGCGGCTTCCATATACAGATGCTCTACTTGATCTCGTGGCATGGTTTTGAGATCAAAGCCTTCCAAGATATTTAACGCTTCTGCAATGGCAATTCCGCCGGATGAAGGCATGGCCATGCCGTAGAGATCAAGCCCTCGGTAAGTGGAATGAATTGGCTGGCGCAGGCGTGCTTCGTAATCTTTTAAATCGGCGAGTGTCATTTTGCCAGTCAGCACAGCAACGCCCGCCGCGACCGGGGGTGCGTTGACGGTATCTACAATCTGTTTGGCCAGTTGCCCTTCGTAAAAGGCTTTTACACCACCCTTGCTGATGGCACGATAAGTGGCGGCCAAATCAGGGTTGCGAAAGCTCGTGCCAATGGGCAGGGCTTTGCCGTCTTTTAAATATAATGCGGATGTTGAGCTAAAGCGGGCGAATTTGGCTTCGTTAATTTGATTAATACGGTAGAAATTGGGGCTGATTTTAAAGCCAGTGTCAGCCACTTGAATGGCAGGTTGTAATACTCGTGCCATGTCCATGGTGCCATAACGTGCCAACGCCTCATGCCAGCCGCGCACTGTGCCGGGCACGCCGACTGATATGCCAGTGGGCACCACATCATCCCATTCCATTTCCTTGCCCTCTTTTTTATAGATTTGCGGGCTAAAGTAGGCAGGCGCGGTTTCGCGGGAATCAATGCTGATGATTTTTTTATCTTTGGCAGAATAAATTAGCATAAAGCCGCCGCCGCCAATGCCGCAGCTAAAAGGATCGGTTACGCCAAGTGTGGCCGCAGCTGCAACAGCCGCATCTACGGCATTGCCACCCGCATTTAAAATGCGCATGGCGGCCTGGCTGGCAGGTTCAGAAATGGTGGCTACTGCGCCACCATAGCCCGTGGCTACGGGCTGTTTGGCCCATGCGGGGGTGATCAGTAAGACGATGAGTGTGGCGATGAATGGCTTATTCATTGAGTCAACTCCAGCTTTAGGAGCCCTCATGCTACACAAGCAGTAATGAGTGGCGTAGTGGGGTGTTGTCGCAAGGGGGAGTGTTGCTCGCGGCTTGTACCCCTATGTACTAAGTTAGCCGTAGGCGTTACGCACCGCCGGTGCGCAACAACGTGCACACCCTATAAAAACCAAGCTTTGCCCTATTAAGTTAATAGGGCTCCGTATCCTCGCTATAACGCGCTAGCCTTTGCGTCAGCGTACCTGTGTGAAGCTCAAACAGGTGGTTGTCAAAGTCATAGAAGTAGAGCGATTGTCCTTCGCCCTTTACTCTGGGGCGGGGAGGTTTGATGTCTACACCGAGGGCTTCGAGTCTTGCCTGATAGCTGGCTAGCTCGTGTTCTTCTATTTTAAATGCAACATGCTGATAGCTGCGTTCAGCGGGTGGATCGCCCTGCATGGCGGCGAGCCATAGGCTTCCCAGGCTAAAGAATTTCTCATGCGAGAGCGAAAAGTGCTGCGCTTGGCTGTCGTAAATCTCCACAGCGCCCAAACCTTCGCACAAAAAGTACGCCATACGCTCGAGGTCTTTAACGATAAAAGTGGGATGGCTAAGGTGCTGGATGGGCATGGCTTAGCTGATTAATCCGGAGAGGGCGTAGGCTTCAAATTCGTGCAGCGGTAGTGGCCGGCTAAATAAATAGCCTTGGTAGGATTGACAGCCTTGGCTGGCAAGAAAATCACGCTGGGCTTCGGTTTCTACGCCTTCGGCCATCACGATGAGGCCTAAGCTGTCTGCTAGTACGATCACCATTTTGGCAATCGCTGCATCGTTGCTATCGCTTAGGATGTCTTTGATAAAGCTTTGATCAATTTTAAGCTGGTCGAGTGGCAGCCGTTTTAAATAGGAGAGCGAGGAGTAGCCTGTGCCAAAGTCATCAATCGAGAAACCCACGCCCTGCTGTTTCAGGATGCTCATTTTAAGGATCACGTCTTCTACATTGGCGATGAGCACGCTTTCGGTCAGCTCCAGCTTAAGCTGATGTGCGGATGCGCCGGTGCGAGTCAGAATAGCGAGTACCTGTTCGACAAAATCGGGTTGGTGAAATTGCCGTGGGCTCACATTCACCGCCATGGTGAGATGGCTCATTTCCGGGGAAATAGCCCAACGGGCAAGCTGCTTGCATGCGGCCTCTAATACCCAGTGACCCAGAGCCAAAATAAGCCCGCACTCTTCGGCGAGCGGGATAAATTCAGCAGGAGAAACCATGCCGCGCAAGGGATGACGCCAGCGCACCAAGGCTTCTACGCCAGTAAGCTGACCTGCTCCTTTAACCTGTGCCTGGTAGTAGAGCGTAAATTGCTGGTTTTCTAATGCTTCTCGTAAGCCTGTTTCAAGCGCCACGCGCTGAGTGACATCGGCTTGCATTTGCGGATCAAAAAACCGTAAGGTATTGCGCCCGGCCGCTTTGGCTTGATACATGGCAAGATCGGCGCGTTTTAAAGGCTCGTCTAAGCTTTCTGCCTGCTCGCCAAAGAGTGTGATCCCCACGCTGGGCGTGCTGTGATGGGCGTAATCGGCAAGCTGGTAAGTCTGATTAAGCGTGCTGAGTATTTTTTCGCCTACGGCCTCGGCTTCGGTGGCCGCTTCCAGCGAGTTGACACTCAGGTCTTCCAGCATCACCACAAACTCGTCACCGCCCAGTCTGGCTACGGTATCCCCTTCACGAGTGCTGGCAGAGAGTCGCTTGGCAACTTCGATCAGTAAAAGATCGCCTTTGTCATGGCCCAGCGTGTCGTTCAGAATTTTAAAATTGTCTAAGTCGATAAACAGCAGCGCGCCTTTGCTATCGTGCCGTGCACCCAGTGTCATGGCTTGGGCCAGTCTATCCATTAATAGTCGGCGATTGGGCAGGGCGGTTAGCGGATCATAAAAAGCGAGGCTCTGGATTTGATCTTCAGCCGCTTTGCGTGAAGTAATGTCGGTCAGTGTGGCCACATAGTGGGTGACTTCGCCATTATCGGCTTTGACTTCGGTGAGGATGAGCCACGCAGGGAAAATCTCGCCATTTTTGCGTCTGTTCCAGATTTCACCCTGCCACATTCCCTTGTGGTGAATGCGATCGGTCATTTCGCTATAAAAAGCGGAGTTATGCCGCAAGGAGGTGAGCATAATTGGCGTATGCCCCAGCGCTTCTTGTGCGGTGTAGCCGGTGATGCTGCTAAAGGCTTGATTTACACGCAGGATGATCCAGTTTACATCGGTAACAAACATGGCTTCTTGTGATTGAAAGGCAATTGCGGCAATGCGCAGCTCGGCTTCTGCCTCTTTGCGCTGGGTAATATCCCTGGTAATGCCGTAATAGCCTTTGATATGGCCTGTCGCATCCCGCTCAGGTGTGGAGAGGACTTCTGTCCAGATTAAGCGCTCATCTTTGCAGCGCTGCTGTAATTCCAGTGTATACGATCCGGTTTGAATGCCTTGCTGCTCATCGTGGCTTCTTTGAGCGTGTTTTTTCTCAGTTACTGCGATGCTTTCGGCCGTTAAGTGTTCAAAAACAGAGTGGCCGACCACTTCCTGGGCGGAATAACCACGCAGCACTTCATCGGCCGGGCTGATATAGGTGAAATGATGGTTACCATCTTGCTTCCAGACCACATCGGATACATTTTCGGTCAGCAGCCGGTAATGCGCCTCGCTGTCCCGGAGCTTTTCAGCCACGATATTTCTTTCGATGGCAATGCTGGCCAGATGGGCCGATTGCTCGATCATAGTGATATCCGTCGGGATGGGGGTATGCGCTGTAGGGTGGTAGATGGCAAATGTGCCGAGCACTTGGCCTGCCATGCTGAGGATGGGGTGCGAGTAGCATGCACCAAGGCCAGCACTTGCCGCCAGCGCTTGGTAGGGCTGCCAATAGGGGTGAGTGGCTAGATCTTCAGCAATCACCTGCTTTCCCGTAAACGCGGCAGTGCCACAGGAGCCTGCCCCGATGCCGATTGCGAGGCCGTTGATGGCTGCATTATAAAAATCAGGCAAGCTGGGCGCGGCACCGTGCTTTAGATGTTTGCCTTGCTTATCTAATAATAAAATACTGCACCGCATGCCGGGGTAAAGCTGCTCTACACCCAGCACAATCGCCTCTAGTTGTTGGGAGAGCAATTCGCCGCAGGCTAATACCTCCAGAATACGGCTGCGAAATTGCTCGTATTGATCGGCTTGTTTGCGCTGTGTGATATCGCGAATCAGCGCGTGAATCGCCGGTTGGCCATCTAGCGTGATTAAGGTGCTTTGTACTTCTACATCAATCACGCCGCCATCCAGTTTGATGAGCTTTAGCTCGATCATGGGCTCGGTGACTCCCCCCGTCATGATGGTTTGGGTGCGATGAAGTACATTTTGATAAAAATCGGGGTGGACTAAATCAAGCAGCGACTGGCCGATTAATTCCTCTGCCGTGCTTGCACCTGCAAGCCTTACTGCGGCGGGGTTGACGTAAATTAATTTACCTGCGCGATGAACCGCAATGGCTTCTGGTGACCACTCGACCAGTGTGCGATGGCGCTGATTGATTTCCTGAGCCAGCGCTTCAGCCTGTTTGCGCTCCTTAATCAGTAGTGCCAGTAAGGCCGCAAGCAAATTGAGCACCATGCAGTAGAGCCATAGTTTGATGTTAGGTGTGTTCTCTGCTGCAAAAAAGCCTACGCTAAGAGTGGCCCCGAGCAGTGCTTGGAGCGTGCTCATTGCGGCAATCAGCAGGCTGCCGTGGCGACCAAAGCGAGTGGCCGCCCAAAGCACAAATATAAAAGCCCAGTAGGAATGGGCAAGCAAGCTCAGTGATGCTTGCCACCAGCCCAGAAAAACAATTTGCCCTAGTAAAAAGGCGAGGCCAAAGCAAAGCATCGCTTCGGTTTTTTTGCTGGCAATTTGCCTAGGGGGTTGCTGCCACACCAAAATCAAGGGGCAGATTGCGGCGATGCCCAGTAGATTACCTACCCACCAATTTAATATATGGCCGAGTAGAAGTGTGCCTTCGATTGAGCCACTTAGCCAAAGCGCAGTGGCTCCGCTGGCCGCACCGAATAATGCCGTGGGCGTGGTGATCAGTAATAAAAACAAATAATCATGGGTATGGGTAAATGCGGGATCAAACGATTTGCCCTGGATGCTTAAGCGGCGTAATAGCGTATAGCTTAGCAAGGTTTCTAACACAATCGTGGTGGCAATAATGAGTGAAGCAAAAGGGCTGCCTCGGTGTAAATCACAGAGGAAAGCACTTAAGAAAATAGCGGGCCAATATTTTTGCCCTTTAATTAAGAGGATAGCAAAGCCTAAACCACTGGGAATCCAGAAGATTGAAGTATTGCCCTCAACGCTTAAATAGCTGAGGGTAAGTTGAATCGATAAGACGAGCAGCAGAGTCATCCCGGCAAGGCGAGGCAAATCTGACCAACGATAAATAAAAAATTTATTCAAAATTTGCTCGATGATTCGTGAAAGATCATTGTTTTTATTAAATTATCTAGATAATGGTTGGGGTTGTCGATTGAAAAAATTACAAAATTAATAAGATTGAAGTATAAAAAAATCGATTTTTATTACATTTGTTCGCGGGTATTAACAAAATATTTTTTGGCAATAGGGTAACGGGTGTATTGCATGTCTGATGTATCGGATGCTTTATAAAAAAATAAATAAGGCATAAAAATAAGCCGGGTTCAGCAGGGCTCATCCGGTTTGTAAACCAAGCTTGGTGTGGCTAAACGCTTAATGTGGCTTTTATTGGCTTAAGATAAGTTGGGGGTGATTCTATATGAATCTGGCTATTTGAGTAACATCGTGTTTCTATTGTGCACAAATAGCGGCAAAAATACGTCAGGTCGTAACAATATATTTAAATGATTGTTTTATGAATATTAATTTTAACAATGCCAAATAAAAAAACCCCGCAAATAGGCGGGGCTTGAAGGCTTACCCTAAAACTTTGGTTTGATAGCTCGGCTTTAAAATTTGTAAGTCAGCTTGGCCGAGGCAAAGCGGCCACGCGGGTCGGCTTGTGTGTGGTCAAAGAAGTCGGTTGAAGAATCCCACGGTGGGCGGGTATTGCTCAGATTCAATACCTTGGCGGTGAGAGTGGTGTCTTTGGCGAGCTTCCAGCTGGCGGTCAGATCAAAGGTGTTGAATGAATCTACGTATTTTACTGTGTCATTTTCGCTCGGGTTGGCTTGGTCGTAACTGCCGATATAGTTCCATGTCAGGGTGGTTGACCATGCGCCGATCTCCCATGTGGCATCGCTGACGGCGCGCCATTTTGGAATCGAGCCAAATTGATTGCTGCCTGCGCCATCGGTGAGCGGCTCGCCAGTGGAAAGTGGCTCGGCAAATCTTAAAACATGGCTGATTTGGCTGCCCAAGTTTAAATTGCCATAGTCTTTGCTTTTAAAACGCTGGCGTAAATCTAGATCAATCCCCGATGTTTCACGATCGCCCATATTGCTGTATTGGCGATAAAGCGTGCTGATGCGCCCCTTTTCATCGCGCACAATTTTGCTTGGATCGCGACTTTCGTTGGCAATGATATCGGCACTACTTTGCGTGCCGATCAGGCCGCTTTGCTTGATATTGTAGTAATCAAGGCCAATGCTGCTGTCGCTTGTTGGCGAGAGCACAAAGCCTAGATTAAAGTTATCTGAGCGTTCTGGCTGCAGATTGCTATTGGCCGCAATAATACTGGTCACACCGCGTGATTTAGTGGGTGAGATCGGATCGCGCGGATCAATCACCGATCCATAGCTGACTGCCGAGCTTTGGGTGATTTCAGGCAGGGAAGGCGCACGGAAACCGCGAGAAGCCGTACCACGCAGCAGCAGCCAATCGGCCGCTTGGTAGCGAGCACTGGCTTTGGGTGAGAAAGCATTGCCAAAATCGCTGTAATGATCTGCTCGTGCAGCTAGGTTGACGTTTAAATCTTTAATCACAGGAATGTTGAATTCGGCAAAGAGCGCCGTAACCTTGCGCTCGCCTTTAATAATATTAATGGCTGGTCGCAGCTCGGTGCCTGAAAGTACGGCATCTGAGGTGCGCGAATCCATTTTTTCCTGTCGGAACTGCGCGCCCGCTGCAAAGCCCACACTGCCTGCAGGTAATTCAAACAACTCGGCTGAGGATGCATTAATATCGGCGGTGATTAAGCTTGATTTTGCCGGGCGCAGGGTGGAAAGGCGTAGGCGGTTGCGGACTGCTTCGCTGTTTTTGGATTGATCCGCAAAGTTGTAACTGCCGTCTTTTAATACTTTTTCGTACTCATAGCGGTTTACAAAATTCTGTACGGTTTCTTCCAGTGTGCTTTGTGAATAGCCAAGGGAAGCATCCCAATCCCAGCCCAAGGCCGTGCCTTTTACGCCAGATAAAATACGATGTAGGGTGACTTCATCGGTTTTTAGGCGCGTGCCCAAATCAAATAGCGTGGCGGTGAAATCGAGCGGCGTGGTGCCAGGGTTATTGGGGTGGCCTACCGGCAATTTATTGTTAATGGTGTCTAAAGCTTGTTTCTGATTATTCCATGCGCGCAAAGTGCTGCTGACTGTGAGTGGTGCGCCAAAAGTCAGATTGGCGCGGGAGAAACCATATAAATACTCTGCATAGGCTTGCGTATCATCGTTAATCCGCAAATTGGCGCGTGCAAAGGCGTGATAGCGCTCTACTTCTGGAATCAAGGTGCTATAAGACGCATCGTTATAGGCCAAAACTTGGCCGGTTTTACCGTTTGTAATGCTGCCGTAATCAGTAAGCTGCAGTGGGCCTTGCGGGCCGCCAATATGGCGGGTTGGATCGCCATCGTAGTAATTGGTGATGGTGCGATTAAGACTGCCGCCGGGTTGATTCCTGAAATCACCTTCTTTTATCCAGCTCACATCGCTTTGGTCGAGCTGATCGCGTTTTTGCCCGTCTAAAGAAAATACGACATTGAAATTGTCTTCATTAAAATCACCAAAGCCAGTTTTGATCGAAAAGTTCTTTTCCGTCTGCCCGGTGCCTTCGGTGGATGAACCGAGCTCGGCGCTGAGCTCGGTGCCTTTAAACTCTGAATATAAAATAATATTGACCACGCCCGCGACGGCATCCGA
The DNA here is from genome assembly GCF_042664895.1 of Iodobacter arcticus. NCBI lineage: Bacteria > Pseudomonadati > Pseudomonadota > Betaproteobacteria > Neisseriales > Chitinibacteraceae > Iodobacter > Iodobacter arcticus. Next base: position 153,168 of record NZ_JBHTBQ010000035.1, on the reverse strand, counting down.
GCCGTAAACAGACGATGCACCATCTTTTAATATTTCAATTCTTTGTACTGCCGCCATAGGCAAGCTGTTCAGATCAACAAAGGTTTCTTGTAAGTTTTGTGCTGTAGCGTAACTGCTTATGCGCTTACCATTAATCAACACTAAAGTGTTTTTCTGGCCCAGCCCGCGTAAGGAAACGCCCGAGGTGCCTGCAGAGAAGCTGCCGGTAAATTGCTCGTTATAGCTATTGCCGCTATTGGCAGAAATAGAGCGGATCACTTCAGAGACGCTGGTTTTACCACTGGCGGCAATTTCTTTGGCGCTGATGACTTGCACCGCTGTTGCGCCAGCTTTTTGGCTGACGCGAATATTGGAGCCGGTAACGGTGATGCGCTCTACTTTGTTGGGCGTGGTTTCTGCTGCAATAGCAGGAAAGGCAGCGCTAATGGCCAGCGCAATGGCTAATGGTTTAAACATACTATCCTCGGTACATATCTGTGGTGCTGAAAAAAGGCAAAGTGAGCCCCTGCGCCTTGCCAGCGCAAGGAGCGGTTTTATGCTTTACAGGAGGAGGTTTAAAGAGAGCGGCAGCAGCAATGGCTGTTGGGCAGGGCGATCAGAGGGAAGAGATTTGCTTGCATGGTGTTACTTTCTTGGTAAGGTTTAAATACTATAACGAGTGTTTAAAATTACAAAAAAGAATATAAAATTAATTATATATATTTATTTAGAATATAAAGGCTAGAGTAGAGTAATCCCCCCACAAAACCAGCTCATCTTTAAGCAGAATTTTCTCGCAGTTTTTGAGGAGCTTCTACATGAAAGCCGTAGGCGATGGATAATGCCAAATTATGGCGATTTTAAAGCAAGCCGAAGCCGGCTCGACCGTCCCCGATCTGTGTCGCGAGCACGGCATGAGTCCTGCCTCTTTCTACACGTGGCGCGCTAAGTTCGGCGGCATCGACGTTTCCATGATGACGCGGATGAAAGAGCTGGAAGATGAAAACAAGCGCCTTAAAAAGATGTATATCGAAGCCCAGATGTAAGCGGATATCATCAAGGAGGCCATGTCAGAAATTCTCTGATTAAGTCTAAAAAGCGCTTAGAACGCGAAACGCCAGCGCCATTAGCGGTACCAGCGGCAAAAAATGAAACATGGTCGATGGATTTTATGCACGATCAATTGGCCGATGGCCGCAGTATTCGCTTATTTAATGTGATTGATGATTTTAATCGTGAAGGATTAGGCATTGAAGTCGATTTCTCTTTGCCAGCAGAGCGCGTAATACGCCGCTTGAATCAAATCATTGAATGGCGCGGCAAGCCCAAGTGAATTAGGCCCGATAATGGCCCTGAATATATTAGTCACCTATTAAAAAATTGGGCAGAGCAACAATCGATTGAATTGGCCTATATTCAGCTAGGCAATCCGCAGCAAAATGCATATATCGAGCGTTATAATCGAACTGTGCGTTATGAATAGTTGGCCTGCGATGATTTTGAAAGCCTTGCTGAAGTGCAAGAAACCGCAAGGCAATGGCTTTGGATTTACAATAACGAACGTCCGCATATGGGATTGGGCGGCATCACCCCGAAACAAAAACGGGCATTACATGCCTGACCTCTATTTTTAAGTGAACTGTAAAAATGGGGGGATTACCTAACCAACAAAAAATCAAGCCGTTAATAAAGAAATAAGCCCACAACCTACGTTTATACATTGCATCGCCTTGCTTTACTGACAAAAACACAAGCAATAGCCCAGCAATCATAAAGCATGGTACGGCGTACTGGTATAACAAGGCTAGGCTGGCTATTATAAGTTATTTACAGCGCCATTTTTACAATCTAAATTAAGCATAGAGATAAGGATCGATGGGGGATCAAACACTTGTAAAAGCCCGTAAAGTGAAAAATTCACTACATGAATATGCATTACTAACAGCAAAATAAGGACAAAACTACGTTTTGTTTTAAACGCTTTTAGTGCATAGCAGCAAACAAGCTTTATTTTATTCATTTTAATCTATCTAATCATCGCAGATTAGCTGCGACTGTCGAGGTACTTTATGCTAAGAATATTTATCGCCGGTTTATTAAGTGCCTGCAGTCTGATGGCCCATGCTGATTTGCTGGATATAATCAAAGCACGCGGCACTTTAGTTGTTGGCGTTTTACCTGATAATCCCCCTTTTGCCCGCAGAAATGAAAACCATACTTTCTCCGGCTATGACATTGATTTCGCAACGCTTATGGCAAAAAAAATGGGCGTACAACTGCGCGTGCGGGATTTAGATCCGGGCGAGCGTATTACAAGTCTAAAATCAGGCAAAGTCGATATGGTAGTTGCCACTTTTGCCAAAACACCCGAACGTGAGCGGGAAGTCAGTTGCAGCTTGGGCTATTTTGTAGCCGCCCAGAAAGCGCTCACCAAAAAAGGGCTATACCGCACTTCAGAATCACTCGCAAATGCGCGTCTTGGCGTAGCCAAAGGCACTGCGGGCGAAACGGTATCACTCAAGCTTTATCCTAAAGCAACCATTATTACTTTTGCAGATATCCCAGAAGCCACCAGTGCATTAGAGCAAGGCCGCATTGATGCAATCATGCATTTCGAACCCACTTTAGTCGGCGCATTAAATATAATGCCAAGTAAAGCGCAATACGGGATATCCGAATTCTCCAACGCCACTGACGTGCTGGCGATTGCCGTTAAATTAGGTGAAAAACGCCTGCTTAATATCGTCAATGAAACTTTAATTGAATCAGAAAAAAGCGGCGAAGCCGTAGAAATATTCAACCGCTGGTTTGGGCCGCACACAAACACCCCACTCCCACGCACCTTCCGTATTCAAAACTAAAGCAACGCTGATTAAATCGCCATCCCCAAGCAATGCGAGCAATGGTCAGGTCTTACATTTTGCATAAAATAAAATTTATAGTGGTTTGCAAGGCTAATTAAATTAATTGCTTTATGTCAGATGTAAGACCTGACCCTATAGGTTTATGAGCTAATTGTTATGCAATTACAACTGTGCTTTTCCTGACGACGGCTGTTCTTCAATTGGTTCTGCTCGACGATATAGAGCCAGAAGAATTTTTGCAAACAATGGGGTCAGGCCTTACATTATGCACAGGATAAAGTTTATATTGATTTGCAAAGCAGGGTAAATTGATTGCTTCATGTCAAATGTAAGACCTGACCCCACAGGCTCCAGGCTCCACAGGCCCCACAGGCCCCACAGGCTCATTTGTCTTAGGATAAAACGGCATTTCGTAGGGTGTACAACGACGAAGTCGTTGCGCACCGAGAGCGGTGCGCAAGAAAAACGACTTGCACACCCTACGCAAAACTAAATCTTGTCCTATTTTTTGCCTTAAGTTGATAGGATTGGCTTAAATCCCCCTTTGAAGCACGCCGAGCCGATTATCCACAGTGAGGGGCCGTCGTGCTTTTGGGGTTGTGGCTTGGCTTCGTTTCTTGGCCGCGCAAGAAAGGAAGGTCCAGCGGGACGCCCGCACCAAAATCAACGTCCGAAGGCACTAAAAAGGTCTTTTTGTTTTTTGCTTAGTGGCAATGCCGCTTCCTAGCAAAAGCGGTGCGCAAGAAAAACGACTTGTACACCCTATAAAATAGTAAGTATCCACTCAACGATGTTTCAACCTTTAACGCAGATAGAGCCTTTACAAAGGGGGAACTCAAACAAAACCGCTTAAGTGAACGGTATTACTGTGATGATGTGAGGGTTTCTGATGGCCCATAAAAAATCGCCGCCCACAGAGTGAACGGCGATTTTGCTTTGAGTGGCAGGGCTGGTAGCGGTGCTTAGCTGCCTTGCTCTTCACCTAAAGCGGTAATCAGCTCAGGAATAAATTGGCGTAATTCGCCGGTGGCTAGCGCAAAGCTGGATTCAAACATCGCGTCTTGCGTATCCACATCGGCGTCTTTTAGCTCGTCTTGCAATACATCTAGCATGCTCATGCGCTTGATTTCTAGCTTTTCAGTCAACTGAAAAGCAATACGCTCATTCCACGCCATGCCCATTTTGCTGACTAGCTTGCCGGTAGCAAGGTGCTGCTTGACTTCATCGCTATGTAAATCTTGGCGAACAAAGCGGGCAATTGCGCCATCGTCGCCGGGGAATTTCAATTCGCAATCGGCATCTAGCTCAAACGGCACCGGCACTTCGTTTTCCAGCCAACTGGTCATCGCGGTTTGCGGGGTGATTTGTGTCTGAATCAATCGGGTTGGCAAGCTGCCCAGCGCATCTCTCAGGCTAACCAGTAGGTTTTCTGCTCTGGCCGCTGCGGCGCTATCCACCAGAATCAAATTGAGTTTTAAATCGATCAGGGCGCGGTGAGTGCTGACGCGGGTAAAGGCGCGTGGACGCAATTCTTCGGCGACACGTTCGCGAATATCTTTGGCTTCTTTGCGGCCCACTTTGCGCGCTTCTTCTTCCTCAATATGACGGATGCGTTCTTCTGCTTCTTGTTTAACCACGACGGCAGGTAGGATTTTTTCTTCGGTTTTTAAGCAGACTAAAACCATATCTTGGCGAGCAAAAATAAACTCGTCCGGCACATGGGGGGCGGGTGGAATCCAGCCTTGCGACATTAAGTCATGGCTGCCACAAGGAAAAAATGGCTTTTTAATTAAGCATTCGGCAATCGATTCGGCCGAAAGGGCATGTTCGGGGCTAAGACGGTAGAGCTGAATATTACGAAACCAGAGCATGGCAGGGACTCGATTAAAGGCAGGATGGGGATGTGTTTCTTGCTGAGCATACGGGCTCAGACAGAAAGTAGCTGATCATAATTTTCGATAAATTAAGCGTTACGACCGTGATTGTCCAGCCAAAAATTTGCCCATAGCATGGCCGCTAAAATGGTGTGGCGTTTTTTGATCCGAATGCCTGTACTTAAGCGCTGTCACAGGCAGGATCAGGGTATTTGTGTGTATGCAGGGCTTAGATCATTATTTTTTGCTGGTGAACAAACTTGGCAACGCGCAGTAAATCCGGTTGAGCGGTGCCGCTTGAAATCGCATAACCCATGTTTTTATCCACCCAATAAAATACATTGACCGGCCCGTCCTGACCAAACTGAAAGGCGGATGTGGTGTGGGCTTGAGACGTGATTTCTTGGGTGACATAAAGCGTAAGCCGCTGGCCAGATGCATCATGGTACATCAGCTGGGCGACCGGCCCGCGCTCGCCGGGCAGGAGTCGGCCGCCAATCAGGGTATAGCCGACAGATTGCAGGCTAGGCGGCTTGATCGGGGCGCCTAAGCGATTTGATAGCCATTTTTCCAGCTGCTGTGCCTGATCTGCGCCCACTTCAACAGGACGGCGTTTGTCCGGGCTGTAAACCACATGGGCCACGGCAGCTCGCTGGGCAAAACCGGCCAGTTTATGGGGCGCGTAATCAGCGGAAGAAGGCTGGGTAGAGGCGGTTTGGAGTGTGTTTTCATCGACCAGCCCCCTTGCAACCCATGCCGATCCGGCACTGCTGATTGCGATGACGATGCCTGCGGCAATTCTTTGCAAGTGCCACGGCCTTGGCGGTTTGGCGGCATATTGCAGGCGGGCGGATGGTTTTTCATTGAGCACGGGATTATATAAATCGCGCAGCGCTTGTTTTTGTGCCTGATAGCTTTGCATACGCTGTGCTTCTTCGGGGTGCGCTGCCAGATAAGCTTCAACTTTCTGCTGTCTGGCTGGGGCAAGCTGGCCATCAATACTGGCGTGGAGCTCTGCTTCTGTCACCGTGTGCGTCGGATTCTTCATGGTGTGCTCATTTGACGATTTTTAAGCGTACAGGTTTAGCTTGTGCTTCCAGCACGATGCGCAAGCGTTCACGGCCTCGTGAGAGCCGGGACATAACGGTGCCGATAGGAATATTTAATGTTTTAGCAATATCTGCGTAAGCCATTTCTTCCAGCGCCACCAGTAATAAGACTTCCCTTTGCTCATCAGGTAGTTGATTGAGTGCCGTTTGTAAATCACGCATCGCCAACTGTTCTCCTTGCCGGGCGGCAATTGGGATTTCCGGGGTGTTGTCATCCAGCTCAATCGTGTGAATGCGTGGGCGGCGTGCACCATCTGCGTGCAGATTATGCATGATGCTAAACAGCCAAGCGCGCATATCGGACACCCCTCGCCACAGGCTGGATTTCAGCCATGCGCGTTCCAGTGTGTCTTGCACCAGATCGTCGGCCTCCTCTTTATGCCGCACCAGCGCCCGCGCATACCTGCGCAGGCGAGGTAGCATATTCAGCAGTTCGTGTTCGTCGCACCGCATGGAATGCGCTTAGTTAAAGTTTAATTGTGGATCAATTTGCCATGTTTCATTGATGATTTTTCCTTCACGCCAGGTGAGGACATAGCGGACTTTAATCTTGGCTTTGCCTTCAAAGAAAACATTGGCGGTGACGGTCGCCCCCTTGGGATTGAGTGATTCTTCCAGTTTTTCGATGCTGATTTTTTGTGCGCCCTGTGCTTGGGTGAATTTACTCCATACCGTGTTGATGGCTGTTTTGCCCGCATAGAGGCCATCAATAGGGCCGCCTATCCAGTTGAATTGGGCTTGCTCGGCGTAGTTTTGCATCAGTTGTGCAACATCCCCTGAGGCGATGCTTTGAAAGTGAGCGCGGCTGTCTTCTGCGGGTGAGGCAAAAACGTGAGCACTTAGCAAAATGAGGGCTGCGGGTAAAAGGGTGAGTTTAAGCATGGCTGATTAATCCTTTGTATTGTCGGTCGGGGAAAGCGGTAGGCTGGGCGGAATAAATACCGCGTCGCTTCATCTATCTAAAGGGGGGCTGACTTTATTAAGGCGCAGTGATTTGCTGCACAATTTTCTGGGTATCCCGGTCAACTTTGGCAATGCTGAGATCTTCATTCAGTACATAGGCCCATTTGCCGTCGCGGGTAAATGCAATGGCTTGACGCGGCTGTTTAAAGCCGGTGATGGTGGCAATCACCTGCAAAGTGGCAACATCAACCACCGAAACCGTCTGATCGGCCAGATTGCCCGCATAAATAAAACGGCCATCTGGTGAGAGCGCTGCGCCGTAAGGCTCTCGTCCAACAGAGACAAGATTTTGGATTTCCCGTTTGGCAATATCTACAACAGCAAGGGTGTGTGTGCCGCTATTGGCTGCAAATAGGGTTTTGCCGTCTGCACTGATTGAAATTGCGCGAATCTTGCTGAAGTCTTTGATCTCGCCCTCAATTTTGTCGGTTTGGGTGTCAACAATAGTGACTTTATCGCCTAAAAAATTGGTGACATAGAGCTTGCTGCCATCGGGGCTCAGCTTTGCTCCTTGGCGTGGCTGAGCAAAGCCGGTGATTACACTGCGCGCCAGCCCGCTGCGGGTGTCAAAGCGGGTGACCGTGTTTGAGGCTTGGTTATTCAGATATAAATTCTGGCCATCTTTGCTGATGGCCGTGCCAAAGGCGCCAGGGCCGGCGGCAATCCGCAATTGGGTTTGAAGTGTGGCGGTATCCGTTTTTATGATCTCACCTAGACTACTGTCGGAGACATAAAACGATTTTCCATCCGGGGCGAAAACAATATTTCTTGGCGTGATATAGCCTTGTAATGTCTGGCGAAGCTCTCCTTTGTTAAGATCATAAACAAGCAGCTCTGAACGCTCGCTATAAGACACCACGGCGGTGCTTTCATCCGGGCTCAGGGCCAGCGAATTGTTGCGGATCTGGCCGTCAAATTTTACGGGGCTCATCTGTGCTGCCCATAAACCGCTACTGCAAGTTAGGAATAATAGGGCAGTACATAGCTGCGTTGTGCTTATACGAAAAGGGAGCGTCATATTGATCCTGTCTAAGAAAATGGCTGTGCGGTATGCAAAGTGATCCTTATCAAGGTGGACGTACGGCCCCGAAGTTTTATTCCATTGCTTATGAATTTTTTGCTGAGCGGATGCAGGCAGGGCGGCTTCTGCCGGGCAAACAGGACATGATTTATTTTTTAGGATGTTGAGCTTCAAAAAGATAGGCCGCTATCTTTGCCATTCATTGCAGCGGGCTTTTGTAGCGCACTCAGAATTACAGCCCACGGCGGCAATATAGAATCGCTTAGCGCGATAATTGGATAGGGTTTAGGGCTCTATTTGTGGCTTTCTTTCTTGGACTGTCTGTGTCATTCTTATATGGTATTGAGAATAGTTTCTAATCCTCCGTGGCGTTTGTTTAAATTAATATAAGGAATTCCCGTGAAGCGTCTTGTTCTTGCCTCTCTGCTTGCTGCCACCTCTTTTGCCCACGCTGAAAGTGTGACTTTGTATTCGGCACGAAATGAGCAGTTGTTAAAGCCTTTGCTGGATGCGTTTACTAAAGAAACCGGCGTTGAAGTAAAGCTTCTAACTGATAAAGAAGGGCCTTTGCTTGAACGCCTGCGTGCTGAGGCACAAAATACGTCAGCCGATGCGCTGATCACGGTGGATGCAGGTAATTTGTGGCAGGCTTCCCATATGGGGCTGCTGAAATCGATCAAATCAAATACTTTAAATGAAAATATCCCAGCCCATTTGCGTGATCCTAAAGGCGAGTGGTACGGCCTGTCGGTGCGTGCACGCACGATGTTCTTTAATAAGAACAAAGTAAAAGCCGCTGATTTATCGACCTATGAAGATTTGGCTAATCCAAAGTGGAAAGGCAAGCTGTGCCTGCGCACTTCCAAAAAAGTGTACAACCAGTCTTTGGTTGGCATGATGATTGCCCAGTATGGCGAGCCTAAAACCGAAAAAATCGTCCGCGGCTGGGTAGACAACCTAGCAACCGACGTATTCCAAGACGATACCGCCATGTTGAAAGCGATTGCAGCAGGGCAGTGCGAAGTGGGAATTGCGAATACTTACTACTTTGGTCGCCTGATTGAAGCGCAGCCTACCTTGCCGGTTAGTGTTTTCTGGGCGAATCAGCAGGCAGAAGGCGTGCATGTGAATGTGTCTGGCGCGGGTGTGACACGTTACGCCAAAAATCCAGAGGGTGCGGTGAAGCTGCTGGAATGGTTGTCGTCAGAAAAAGCGCAAAATCTTTATGCAGATAAAGATATGGAATTCCCTGCAAATCCTAAAATCAAGGCTTCCCCTCTGGTTACCAGCTGGGGCCCGTTTAAATCAAACGTAATTAATGTATCTAAGGCCGGTGAGTTGCAATCGACTGCAGTGCGTTTAATGGATAGAGCGGGCTATCGTTAATCAGTAGCTGTCTGTTGGACTCAAGTGGGACGTTTTTTCGTTTCGAGCTCAGGTCCAACAGGTCGCTAGTGCAAGCGTTACAATTAAATGACGTCAGACTCGCGCATTAGGGTTGTTCCTTGTAAGCGATGGTGTCTCGTTTCATAATACGGTACGGGCAAGCAGATTTTCTGTCTTGCCCGTTTCTCTTTGGTTTTGTTTGGCTGTCCCCGCGCGTGGGATTGAAAAGTACTTTGGGCTTTACGATGCAAAAACTGTTTTCTAAAGGATCGCTGTACGCGCTGCCGATTGCCTTACTGACCTTGATTCCCCTCTTGGTGGTGCTGTCTTCCTTCTTGCATCCACAGCCAGAAATCTGGCAACACCTATCTGAATATGTTTTACCCCGAGTGCTTAAAAATACGGCGATTTTAATGCTGGGCGTATCGGCGGGCGTGCTGCTGCTCGGTGTTTCACTCGCATGGCTGACGGCTGTTTGTGATTTTCCTTTGCGGCGATTTTTTGCCTGGAGTTTGATGCTGCCGCTGGCCATGCCCGCCTATGTGCTGGCTTTTGTGCAAGTGGGCTTGCTTGATTTTACTGGCCCGGTGCAAACCCTGATCCGGGAATGGACAGGCGATTCGTCTTGGTTCCCACGCATTCGCTCGACAGGAGGGGTGATTCTGGTGCTTACCCTGGCGTTTTATCCCTATGTCTATTTGCTAGCGAGAAACGCATTTTTAACTCAGGGTAAACGTGGCATCGAGGCCGCTCAGATGCTGGGTATGTCCCGGCGCATGGCATTTTTTCGCGTGGTTTTGCCGATGGCCCGGCCTTGGCTGATAGGTGGGGTGTTATTGGTGCTGATGGAAACGCTGGCTGATTTCGGCACGGTTTCTATTTTTAATTACGACACCTTTACTACGGCTATTTATCAATCGTGGTTCTCCTTATTTAATTTGCCAGCCGCATCACAGCTGGCTTCAATCTTAGTGCTGTTTGTACTGGCGCTGGCTGTGGCCGAGCAATGGGGGCGTGGCCGCAGGCATTACGCCGTGCGCGGTGGATCGGCTGAGCGGATTGTTTTGCGCGGCGCTGGGCGCCATCTGGCACTGGCTTGGTGCAGTGTGGTGCTGCTCATCGCGTTTGTGATCCCTTTTATCCAGCTCTTGGTGTGGGTGAAAAGTGTGTGGGTGCTTGATTTTGACGAGCGCTATCCGTGGTTTATTTTGCGATCAATTGCGATTGCCGGGATGGCGGCACTGCTGGTGACGGGCTTGGGCTTGATTCTGGTTTATGCGCAGCGCCGCTATAAAGATACGCGCTGGCTGGTGCGTCTTGCCACATTGGGCTATGCCGTGCCGGGAACGGTGCTGGCCGTGGGTGTGTTTATCCCGATTGCTTGGCTGGATAATCTGCTGATCCCCGTTTTGGCTTACTTTGGTGTTGTTACTACGCAAGTGCTGAAAGGCACTTTGGTGGTGATGTTACTGGCGCTGGCGGCACGCTTTATGGCCGTGGCCTTTGCTCCCGTTGATGCGGCCATGCAGCGAATTACCCGTAATCAGGAAGATGCCGCCAGATCGCTGGGCCTGTCATCCAGGCAAGTGCTCAGGCGTGTGCATTTGCCGCTACTGCGTGGCGGGCTGCTGACTGCTCTATTGATTGCTTTTGTCGATGTCATGAAAGAAATGCCCATTACGTTGATGACCCGCCCCTTTGGCTGGGACACCCTGGCCGTACGGGTATTTGAAATGACCTCCGAAGGCATGTGGGAGCGCGCAGCCCTGCCAAGTTTCTTTATCGTATTAATGGGCTTAATCCCTGTGATTCTGCTAGTCAGAAAAACCGAGGACTGATGTTGGAAGGTCAAAAAGGTCTGTAGACACAGAGAAAAGTAAAAGAGAGAACACAAAGCACGTAGAGAAAGCCGGGGGAGTGAATGATTTATATAGGATAGAGGTGCGATGTAATTCTTGTTTGTAGAGAAGCCCTCTTTGTTTTTTCTCCGTGTTCTTTCTTTTGTGCTCTGTGTTCTCCGTGTCTACAGATCTTAGGTTTGGTTTGGTTTTTTTAAGGATTGATATGCTGCAACTCTCTGATCTTGCGATTCGCCTTGGCGACCGTACTGTGGTTGAAAATTTATCACTGCATTTGCAGGAGGGCGAAATTGGGTGCCTGCTGGGGGCGTCTGGCTGTGGTAAAACCACGGTTTTGCGAGCGATTGCAGGTTTTGAAAAGCCTGCTGCCGGTGAGATTGCACTGGCGGGGCGTCAGGTTAGTAGCTCTGCTAAGATGCTGCCGCCCGAGCAGCGTCAGATTGGCATGGTGTTTCAGGATTACGCACTTTTCCCTCATCTTACTGTGGCAGGCAATATTGCTTTTGGCCTGCGGGGCGAGGGCAAAGCCGCGCAAGCCGAACGCGTGGCCGATGCTTTGCAACTGGTTGGTTTAGGCCATGTTGAGCATCGCTATCCGCATGAATTATCCGGAGGGCAGCAGCAGCGTGTTGCCTTGGCCAGAGCGCTGGCTCCTCGCCCGCAACTTTTATTGATGGACGAGCCTTTTTCTAATTTGGATGTAGAGCTGCGTGAAAGGCTGGGGCAGGAAGTGCGCGCCATTTTAAAGGCGGCGGGCATGACGGCGATTTTAGTCACCCACGATCAAAGAGAAGCCTTTGCCGTGGCCGATAAAGTGGGCGTGATGGCCGAAGGACAAATCCGCCAATGGGCCACGCCTTACGATTTATATCATCAGCCACTGGATCGTTTTGTGGCCGATTTTGTTGGCGAAGGTGTTTTGCTGCCGGGCATCGTCGCAGCATCGGGCCGGGTTGAGATGGAGCTGGGTGTCGTGCACGGCAAAATCCCCGCCGATTGCAGCATGGGCTGCGCCGCCGATGTATTGGTTAGACCCGATGATGTGTTGCACGATGATGCAAGCAGCATGAAGGCCAGAGTGTTGGCTAAAGCCTTTCGCGGGGCACAGTTTCTTTACACCTTAGCTCTGCCATCCGGTCAGAAAGTATTATCGCTCGTGCCTAGCCACCACAATCATGCCGTGGGCGAGGATATTGGCATTCGCCTAGAAATTGATCATGTGATTGCGTTTAAGAGGGCTTGATAGGGTGCAAATTAGGAAACTAACTCCCGATGATGCTGCCGTCCTCAAGGCGATTCGGCTAGAGGCCGTGCAAGATTCTCCCCCCTCATTTATGCCAAATGCAGAAGAAGTGCGTGCCAGAAGCATTGAAAGTTTTTCGCAGCTATTGAGTGATCCACAAGATGCCGTTTATGGTGTTTTTGTGGAGGCAGAGCTAATTGCGATTGCAGGATTAAGGAAAAATTGCGCTGCAAAATTAAAGCATAAGGCGAATATATTTGGCGTTTATACCCAAGCAGCGCAGCGAAAAAAAGGCATTGCCCGCCGCTTATTATTAACGCTGCTTGATGATGCTTATTCAGATCCTCATATTGTGCAAATAACCTTGAGCGTGAATATAGAAAATAAGAGTGCAAAAGCGCTGTATTACGCTTTGGGCTTTGAGCTTTATGGTTTTGAGAAAAACGCCATGTTGGTTGATGGCGTATTTGTTCATGAAGAGCATTTAGTGCTGTATGTGCTTGATCGGATAGAGCTACCTAATTAAAGGGAGGGGCAATGCAGCTACAAGCCATATCCATTGTCGACTTACACGCATGTGCTCAGGCGGATGCTGATGGCTTGCTCCCTTCCTTTGTTGCCGAACGTGCTATTCAGATGCTGCACGCTGGGGTAGCAGAGCATTGGGCAAGGCCGTTTTATATATTGCGTCGCTTTGATCAAGTGGTGCTTGGAAGTTGTGGTTTTAAGCATCCACCTATTAATGGGCGCATAGAGCTTGGCTATGGCGTTTTTCCTATTTATCAGCGCCAAGGCTTTGCAACGGCGGCGGTGGGCGAGCTGCTTCATCGCGCATTTTCAAGTGCCGAGGTCAGTGAGGTCTTGGCGCAAATCAACCCAGATAATGCTGCTTCAATCAAGGTGGTGCAAAAGCTGGGGTTTGAGCTTAGCGAATGTCTTACTGATGAAGACAGCGAACCCCTGCAGCAGTGGATCGCTGTCTGTAAGCACTTTAGGCCATGATTCCTGCTACTGATTACAGATTTTTTTCAGGCGGCGTTGAGCTGACAAGTCTTTTTTGCATAAAAAAGCGAGCGAACCCCTTGGGGTAGTCCGCTAGCTCACCAAAGCAGCTGTAGCCAAGTTGCTCATAAAAGCCTCTTGCTTGAAATTCAAATGTATCGAGCCATGCACCGTGGCAACCCCGCAAAATTGCTTCTTGTTCGGCTTGTTTGATCAGGGCTGTGCCAATACCTTGGCCGCGAAGTGATTCTGGTACCACTAATAACTCTGTAAACAGCCAGTCAAAGTGGGTGTGGCCCCATAGGCCGCCGATCACCTGCTCATCTTTATCCCTTATTGCAATCACAAGGGGCCGGTGCTCGCTGGGGACTGCTTGGCTTTGGTTGTAAGCACGTAGTGGTGCGATGATTCCTTGATGAATCAGTTTATCGTCTTGATCGCTGAGGCTAAGTGAGTATTGCTGCATATCTAATCCTCGTGAAGTTCATCTTGAATGAAGCGGTTAATTACCACGCACAACAGGGTTGATGCCCATGCGTTTTAGCTTGGCTGCTGCTGCATCGGCGCTGGCTTTGTCTTTAAACGGGCCAATTTGCACACGGGTTTCGGTGTAAGCGGGAACGCCTGCGGCTTTGAGTTGGCTGAGTAACTTGTCTGCGTTTTGTGTTTGTAAGAAAACGCCCGCTTGCACGGTGTAGCCATTGGGGCTGTGCTGTGCCGCCGGGTAGGCCGCAGGTGTCTGTACGACAGGCGTTGCTGTGGCGGCTTGCGGTGTGGCTATGCCCGGTTTAGGGGCTTCAGTCATTGGCGAGTTGATGGCGGGGAGGCTTGTGGCTGGTGCCGGTTTGCTACTGGGTGCTGGCACGATGGGCTCTAACTTTAAAGTGGGCTTGTTGGCCGGGGTATTTGTTGGCGTGGGCAGGCTTTTGTGTGCTGCGCCAGCAATTAACCCGGATGCCGAGCTTGATGCGATGGGTGTGCTGATGCTTAAGGTGCTGCTGGCTTCTATCGCTGCACTGGCTATGGGCGGAGTGCTGGGAATGGGAAGCGCTTCGGGTGTTGGTTCTGCGATGGGTGCTGCAATGGGTGTTGGGGTGTTGATGGCGGTTGGAGTATCTTTTTGGCGATCAAGCCAGTTAATGCCAAATAACGCCAGCACAATTAATGTGGCAGCAATACCCAGTCGCCATGCGAGTTGAACTTTTAGTTTGCGCTGAGCTTCTTGTTGAAGAATGGGGTCTAGAGCGTCGTTCATTGGCTTGCTTCACTTGAGTTGGTTAGGAGCGCTTGCTAAATGGCGGAATGGCTGGCGCATGATGGGCTTGATCGTTGATTCGCCCGTTTTACTTGAATTTGTGATGAGTGCCCGTTGCCGATGCAAATGACGCTTTATTGATAGAAGACCAGTTCATCAGCCGGTTTCGCTTGGATTTGTTATCAGTGCTCGTTGCTGATGCAAATGGCGCTTTATTGATAGAAGACCAGTTCATCAGCCGATTTCACTTGAATTTGTTATAATGTTCGGCTAATCCAATTTTTGCGGGCTAAAACAGGGTTGTTGAGACGCTATTTTTGTCTGTTGCCAATTGAATTTACGTATAAAAAATTGATCTAATCCCGTGTAGCTTGCATGATTTGCAAGCAGGCTAGCCGAGTTTTTTATACGCTGCAAATATTTTGCTTATAAAACCACCCTCTGGAGAATTACATGACTATCGAACGCACACTTTCTATCGTTAAACCTGATGCAGTAGCTAAAAACGTAATTGGTAAGATTTACGATCGTTTTGAATCAGCAGGCCTTAAGGTTGTTGCTGCTAAGATGAAGCAACTGTCCCGCGCTGAAGCTGAAGGCTTCTACGCTGTACACGCTGCTCGTCCTTTCTTTAATGATCTGGTGAACTTTATGATCTCTGGTCCGGTCATGATTCAAGCATTGGAAGGCGAAGGCGCAATCTTGAAAAACCGCGACCTGATGGGCGCAACAAATCCTAAAGAAGCAGCGGTTGGCACCATCCGTGCTGATTTCGCTGATTCTATCGATGCAAATGCAGTACACGGTTCTGATTCTGCTGAAAACGCAGCGATCGAAATCGCTTACTTCTTTGCATCATCCGAAGTTTACAGCCGCTAATTGTTAAGCTTGCCGGATGCTTTGTGTCTGGCGGGTTTATTGTGAGTAATGTGCTGGGCAGTAAGCTGCATAGTAACTTGCTTGGCACATCTCGCAGCTGTGGTAGCTGAGTAGTGATTTTTATAGTGGGTAAGAGTAATGTCAGTTAATTTGTTGGATTATGATGCGGCGGGTTTGGCCGAGTTGATGGCGCAATATGGCGAGAAGCCGTTTCGCGCCAAACAGTTGATGAAATGGATTCATCAACGTGGCGAGCCAGATTTTGATGCGATGACCGATATCGCCAAATCGTTTCGGCAAAAACTGGCCTTAGATGCAGCAGTCACACCGCCCGCCTTGATGGCCGAGCAAATTGCCAAAGATGGCACGCGCAAATGGCTGCTGGATGTGGGTACGGGCAACGGCGTTGAAGCGGTGTTTATTCCCGAAGACGACCGCGGTACGCTTTGCGTGTCAAGTCAGGTGGGCTGTGCGCTTGATTGTGGCTTTTGCTCAACGGCGCGTCAGGGTTTTAACCGTAATTTAAGCACGGCTGAAATTATTGGCCAGCTATGGTGGGCCAATCGTCGCATGTCACTTGATGCTTCGCGTCTGGGTGATGCGGGCTTGGTTGATAATAGAAATGGCGATACCCGCATTGTGTCTAATGTGGTGATGATGGGGATGGGCGAGCCGCTGGCGAACTACGATAATGTGGTGGCTGCCATGAAGCTGATGCTCGATGACAATGCTTACGGCTTGTCTCGCCGCCGTGTCACCTTGTCTACATCAGGTATTGTGCCCGCGATTGATCGCTTGCGTGAAGACTGTCCGGTGGCATTAGCGGTGTCCTTACACGCGCCTAATGATAGAATCCGTGATGATATCGTGCCAATCAATAAAAAATACCCGCTGCACCAGTTATTAGCAGCGTGCACACGTTATTTAGAAAAGGCGCCGCGTGATTTCATTACCTTCGAATATGTGATGCTCGATGGTATTAATGACAGCGTAGAAAACGCGCGCGAACTCGTGGCCTTGGTACGTGATGTGCCGTGTAAATTTAATTTGATTCCGTTTAATCCCTTCCCTAATTCGGGCTATAAGCGCTCGCAACGGGATGCCATTATGCGGTTTCGTGATATTTTGATTAACGCTGGCTATATCGCCACGGTGCGCAAAACCCGCGGTGATGATATTGATGCAGCCTGTGGTCAATTAGCCGGACAAGTATTAGATAAAACCCGCCGCGTTGAGAAGCGCTTGGCGAGTGATGCACAAGCAATTATTTTTCATCCTCAGAGTGGCGATACCCAATGAAATTAAGTGCGTTCGTAATGATGGCAGTCTTATTTTCTACTCCCTTAGCAGGTGCTGCAGAAGGGGAGGAAGACAGGGCCTCATTGCGAACGCAATTGGGTGCTGAGTATTTAAAGCGCGGGCAATATGCAGTAGCGATTGAAGAAGTGAATAAAGCCCTTGCTGTGAATGCCTCTTATGCGCCCGCACATAATATTATGGCCTTGATTCATGCTGAGTTAGGCGAGGAAGAAGCTGCCAGGCAGTCGTTTATGCGTGCTGTGCAGTTGTCTCCGAATGATGCAGATATTAATCATAACTATGGTTGGTATTTGTGCCAGAAAGGGCAGTATCAGGAAGGCATTCAATTCCTATTAGCCACGCAAAAAAATGCGCTTTATAGTACGCCCGATAAATCGCTGTTAGCAGCAGGGCAATGCGCATTAAAAAATGGTGATGAAGCCAGTGCCCGTACTTATTTTGAGCGGGCCTTGCGCATTCGCCCGGATAATTTAGCGGCAAGGGCAAAGCTGGTTGAGTACGGCATGCGTAATAAAGATACGGGCTTGGCTAAGCGTTACTACGCAGAATTACAGCGATTAGCGCCTGCGAGTGCCGAATTACTTTGGTTAGGTGTTCAGTTAGAGCACCAGATTGGCAACAAAGAGTCAGAAAATAAGCTGGCAGAGCAATTACGCAAGAAATTCCCCGATTCGCAAGAAATGGCCCGCTTATTAAGCGGTTCGTATGATTGATTAACGGATGAGTATGACCGAAATAATTGATTCCTCTTCAGAGCCACAAAATGCCGTTTTATCTGCGGGTGCAGCTTTAAAAGCGCGTCGGATAGCGTTGGGCTATACGCTCGACAAGGTGTCGGCTCAGCTGAAACTCACGCCACGCCAAATTGATGCGATCGAAAATGAGCGCTTTGATGAATTGCCTGGCAATACATTTGTGCGCGGATTTATTCGTAATTACGCTCGCTTCCTCGATTTGCCAATGGCTCCCTTACTGGCTCATTTGGAATCTTGCCTGCCGCAAGAGCGGCAGCAAGCTGCCCTGCCTCGTGTGAACGAAGATGCTTCTGTGCTACTGGGGACAGGGGGCAGAACAAATTCAATTTTATTGGCCTTCGTGGTACTGGTGGCTTTTGCTGCCGGTGTGGGTGGGGTGGTTTGGTATTTGCAACAACCGGCTCAGCCCGAATTAGTGGCTTCATCTACTACGGCACTTCCGCCGGTGGTGCTTGAGGCGGCAAGCGAAGCGGCTGTCACAGAGAATCATGCTAGTGCTGTGCCTGCCGAGGTTGCCAGCGTGGCAAGTGTAGCCAGTGTTGTGGCCGCAAAATCTGTTGCAGCGAGTGTGCCTGCACTTAAAGCGAGTGAAGTTGCGGCAGCGTTGCCTTCACAAGGTGAGCTGAGTATTTCTGTGCTGCAAGATTCTTGGGTGCAAGTGCAAGACGCAACCGGTGCAAAATTAGTGAGCGAATTGCTCAAGCCCGGCATGGCTAAAAGTGTGGCTGGTGTTGCGCCTTATCGCTTGAAAATTGGTAATGCCCCCCAGACCAAGCTTGTTTTCCGTAATCAAATCGTGGATTTGACCACTTATACCCGCGGCTATGTAGCCACTTTCGAGCTGAAGTAGACCATGACAACCATTTCAATTCCCCGCCGTAAAACACGCCAGGTTCAGGTTGGCAATGTATGGGTGGGCAGCGATCACCCCGTGGTGGTGCAGTCCATGACCAATACCGATACGGCGGATGCCGCTGCTACCACGCAGCAGGTGTATGAGCTGTGGAAAGCAGGCTCTGAGCTGGTTCGTATTACCGTAAATAGCCCGGAAGCGGCTGCTCAGGTGGCCACGATTCGTGCCAATCTGGATGCAATGGGTTGCGATGTGCCTTTGGTGGGTGATTTTCACTTTAATGGCGATCGCTTGCTGAGAGATTACCCGGAGTGTGCGCAAGCTCTGGCCAAATATCGTATTAACCCGGGCAATGTGGGTAAGGGCAGTAAGCGTGATGAAAAATACGCGTTTATGATTGAGCAGGCGATTAAGTACAAAAAGCCAGTACGGATTGGGGTGAACTGGGGCTCGCTCGATCAAGCCGTTGTAGTCAAGCTGATGGATGCTAATGCTAAGCTCGCACAACCTTTATCTGCTGATGCGGTCATGCGTGAGGCGTTGATTGTTTCGGCGCTGGAATCGGCTGATCAAGCGATTAGCTGGGGCTTAGACCCGAATCAAATTTTACTTTCTTGTAAAGTATCGCATGTGCAAGATCTGATCTCGGTTTACCGATCCTTGGCTGCACGTTGCGATTACCCTCTGCATTTGGGTTTAACCGAAGCGGGTATGGGATCGAAAGGAATTGTGGCCTCAACGGCGGCATTGTCCGTGCTTCTGCAAGAAGGGATTGGCGACACGATTCGTATTTCGCTGACGCCAGAGCCGGGCGGGGATCGCCGTACTGAAATTATTGTGGCGCAAGAAATTCTACAAACGATGGGTTTACGCTCGTTTACGCCTTTAGTAACCGCATGCCCTGGCTGTGGCCGTACTTCTTCAACGGTGTTTCAGGAATTGGCGTCCAGCATTCAATCATTTTTGCGCGAGCAAATGCCTATTTGGCGTTTGCAATATCCGGGCGTGGCCGACATGACTGTTGCGGTTATGGGCTGTGTGGTGAATGGCCCGGGCGAATCCAAATTAGCTGATGTCGGGATTTCTCTACCGGGTACTGGCGAGATTCCTGTTTGCCCGGTCTATGTGGACGGCGAAAAAACCGTTACCCTGAAAGGCGATCAAATCAGCGAGTCTTTCCAGTCCATTGTGCTGGATTATGTGCAGACCCGTTATGGCGAAGGCGGCATCAAGCGCCAGGAAGTGGAAGTGCGCCCTAAGGTGATTGCGCTGAAGGTGATTTAAGTCAGTGTGGTTTGTTGGGTGGGCAAAGCGTTTTTGCCTACACGTACAGATGTATATAATTTGCCGTATGGGTATGTGAGATAAGCTACCCATCCTCCGAAACTGCGTGGGCATACAAACATGCCCACCCTACATAGTAAATTCAATGTCAAATCAGATTCAAGGTGTTCGCGGCATGAACGATGTTCTGCCGGATGCGTCCCCAGCATGGCTTTATTTTGAGCAGGTCACGCGTGATTGGCTGGCCGCTTACGGCTACAAAAACATTCGTATGCCGATTGTGGAATCGACCCATCTGTTTATTCGTGGCGTTGGGGAACACACCGATATTGTAGAAAAAGAAATGTATTCTTTTGAAGACAAGCTCAATGGTGAAAAGCTAACCTTGCGCCCAGAAGGCACAGCAGGCTGCGTGCGTGCATGCATTGAGCATGGCCTGCTTTATAATCAAACCCAGCGTCTTTGGTATATGGGGCAGATGTACCGTCACGAGCGCCCGCAAAAAGGCCGCTATCGTCAGTTTCACCAGATTGGTGTTGAGGCGTTTGGTATGGCAACGCCCGATGTGGATGCGGAAATTATCCTGATGCTGGCTGATCTTTGGGCGCGTTTGGGCTTAACAAATGTCAGCTTAGAAATTAATTCTTTGGGCGATAAGGAAGAGCGTGCCGCGCATCGTGATGCACTGATTGCCTATTTAGAGCAGTTTATTGATATTTTGGATGAAGATGGCAAGCGTCGTCTTTATACCAATCCATTACGCGTTCTGGATACTAAAAACCCTGCTTTACAAGAAATGGCTGAAAATGCGCCTAAATTGAGCGATTTTCTGGGTGAAGAATCGAGCCAGCATTTCGAAGGCTTGAAGGCTTTGCTTGATGTAGCCGGGATTACTTATAAAGTGAATTCGCGCCTGGTGCGTGGCCTAGATTATTACAACCGCACGGTGTTTGAGTGGGTGACCAGTGATCTGGGCTCGCAAGGCACGATTGCGGGTGGTGGCCGTTATGACACGCTGGTGGAGATGCTTGGCGGCAAGCCTTGCCCTGCAGTTGGTTTTGGTCTGGGGATTGAGCGCATTTTATTGTTGCTAGAAGAGCAAGCTGTTCCTGTACCGCTTGCCGCACCTGATGCGTATATTGTTCACCTTGGCGATGCCGCTGGGCACTTGGCTTTTGCCACGGCTCAGCAACTGCGCGCTAAAGGTCTGAAAGTGGTTTTACACTGTGGTGGTGGTAGCTTTAAATCTCAGTTTAAAAAAGCCGATGCCAGTCAGGCGCGGTTTGCGGTGGTGATTGGCGAGGCAGAAGCAGAAACGCAATCTGCAAACCTTAAAACACTCAATGGTGAAGGCGCGGGTGAACAACGCACGGTTGCCTTGGCTGAACTTGCAATGATGATTTCCAACGTTTACGAAGGGAAGTAAAGACATGGCTTTCGATCTACAAGAACAAGAACAAATTGCTGAATTCAAAGCGTGGTGGGATGGTTGGGGCAAGTTGATTGCCGTAGGCTTGCTGGCTGTTTTAGTGGCTTATGCAGGGTGGAAAGGCTGGAATGCGCATTTAGAATCCCAGTCTGCTAAGGCGGGTGTACTGTATGTAGAGCTGGATAAGCTGGCTGAGGCAAAAGATGTGGCCAAAATGAAAGTTGCGGTTGAATCTTTGAAGAAAGACTACGCCAGCTCGGCATATGCACCTCGCGCGGCTCTATTGCTGGCTAAAAGCAGTGTTGAAGCCAATGATGCACTTGCCGCAAGCGCTCAGTTGCAATGGGTTATCAGTCATGCCAAAGAAGCAGGCTTGCGTGATGTCGCCCGTTTGCGTTTGGCGGTGGTGCAATTGGATCAGAAAAAATTTGACGATGCTTTGGCTACCTTAAAAGCCAATGAAGAAACCAGCTTTGCGGGTTTATTCTTTGAAGCCAAGGGCGATGTATTGCTTATTAAAGGCGATAAAACAGCTGCACGTGAAGCCTATAAGCAAGCCGTGGCTAAACTGCCAAAAGACGCACCTAACGTGAAGTTTGTGGAAGTGAAACTGGAAGCACTGGGGAACTCTTAATGCAAGATCTTTATCGCTTAGCTATTGCAGTGTCTTTATTGGGTTTAACTGCGTGCAGTACCGTCAGTAATGCACCAGAACCATCGCCTTTGCCGCAGATATCACAAAGCTTGCCGGTTTCCAGCCAATGGCGTGCCTCGGTAGGGGATAAAACCTTATTTCGCTTTGTGCCTGCGGTGGATGGTGAGTTGGTGGTGGTGGCTGGCTCGCCTGATAAACTACAGGCTTTGGATGCGTTGAGCGGTCAAAGCCGCTGGCAAATCAAAACAGAGCAAGCGATTGCCGGCGGTGTGGGTTTGGGCGCCGATGTGATTGCGGTGGGCTCAATTAAAGGCGTGGTGCTGGCATATGACCGCGCAGGTAAGTTTCTTTGGCGTGCGCAAGCCTCCAGTGAAATTATGGCACCTCCTGCAGTAAACAAAGGGGTTGTTGTGGTTAAAACCGGCGATGGCCGTGTGAGTGCCTATGCCGCTGCGGATGGTAAACAGCTGTGGCAATATCAAAAGCAATTGCCTTCTTTGATTTTGCGTAATTACGCAGCGGTCACTATTTCTGGCAATGTGGTTTATGCTGGTTTGTCGGGTGGGCGTTTAGTTGCACTCTCCTTGCAAGATGGCCGTGTGCTGTGGGATAGCCCTGTGGCGATTCCTCGTGGTGCAACCGAGCTTGAGCGGGTCACTGATGTGGTTGCGCCTCCTGTGGTTGATGGGCGCTTAGTATGTGCTGTTGCTTATCAGGGGCGTATTGCCTGCTTTGATGCAAGCACAGGCTCCGCAGCCTGGACTCGTGAATTATCGAGTTGGTCTGGTTTGGCGATGGATTATCGCTATGTTTATGCGGCAGATGCAGCGGGTAATGTGAGCGCCTTTGAGCGTGAAAGTGGCCGTAGTGTTTGGCGTCAGGATAAACTGGCCGCTCGCTCAGTGACTGCTCCGGCGGTGCTGGGTAAGTATCTGGTGGTGGCTGATTTTGCAGGCTACACCCATTTTTTAAATACAGAAGACGGCAGTTTTGTCGCACAGCTGGCTACAGATGGTGCGCGCATCGCGGTGAGTCCTTTAGTGGTTGGAGAGCATTTGCTGGTGCAAACGCTATCCGGCAATGTTTTTTCAATAGGCTTAAGTAAATAAATGAAACCTACAATTGCGCTGGTTGGTCGTCCCAACGTCGGAAAGTCCACGCTCTTTAACCGGCTGACCAAATCGCGCGACGCACTTGTTCACGATATCCCTGGTCTGACGCGTGACCGTCACTACGGGCACGGTCTGGTCGGCGAGAAGCCTTACCTTGTGGTTGATACGGGTGGTTTTGAACCCGTGGTTGATGAAGGCATTATGTTCGAAATGGCCAAGCAAACCTTGCAGGCCGTCGACGAAGCCGATGTTATCGTTTTTATTGTGGATGGTCGTAACGGCATTACCCCGCAAGATAAAATTATTGCCAATCGCTTGCGCCAGTCCACCCGTCCAGTCTGGGTTGCGGTGAACAAGGTTGAGGGGATGAATGCCTCAGTCGTTTGCGCGGATTTCTTTGAGTTAGGCCTTGGCCATCCTGTGGCGATCTCTGCATCGCACGGTGAGGGTGTGCGGCTATTAATGAATGAAATTCTGGAAGACTTCCCTGAGCCAGAAGAAGAGGAAGAAGCAGATCACCCCATCTTCGCCATCATTGGCCGCCCAAATGTGGGGAAATCCACTTTGGTGAATGCCATTTTGGGTGAAGAGCGAGTGATTGCTTTCGATCAGCCGGGTACCACACGCGATTCGATTTATATTGAGTTCGATCGTAATGATCGTAACTACACCATTATCGATACGGCAGGTGTGCGTAAGCGCGGTAAGGTGACCGATGTAATCGAGAAGTTCTCGGTGATTAAAACCATGCAAGCGGTTGAAGATGCCAACGTGGCGGTGCTGGTGCTGGATGCCACGCAAGAAGTTTCTGATCAAGATGCGCGGATTGCTAGCTTTGTGTTGGAAACGGGTCGCGCTTTGGTGGTTGCCATTAATAAGTGGGAAGCGGCGGACCAGTTCCAGAAAGATATGATCAAGCGGGAAATTACTCGTAAGCTGGGCTTTTTAGAGTTCGCTAAATTCCATTATATTTCTGCCTTACAAGGGCAGGGCGTGGGTGAGTTATTTGGTTCCATCGACCAAGCTTACGCGGCTGCGATGATTAAAATTCCAACGCCTAAGCTTACGCGTGGCTTGGAAATTGCGATCGAGCGTCAGCAGCCGCCTATTGCCGGTAAGATTCGCCCGAAAATGCGTTATTGTCATCAGGGTGGTACTAATCCACCGGTGGTGATTGTGCACGGTAATGCTTTGGAAAAAGTGCCAGACTCTTACTGGCGTTACCTTGAACATCACTTTATGAAGATGTTCAATTTGCAAGGTACGCCTTTACGTGTTCAGTTTAAAAAGAACGTCAATCCGTTTGAACACAAAAAGCAAGTGAGTGGTGGTAAAGCCATGCCAATGGTTCACTTGAAAGGCGCGAAACCAAAAAAATACGGTAAACGCTGATAAAGCTTGAAAGTATTTCGCAATTTTCACGCTTGGCATAGAATGTGTTTTGTACTATAACAGTCCGTTGAAAAGCGTGGCGATTAGTGAAGAGCTAGATAAAAATGGCGAAACAACTGGTTTTATGTAAAAGTAAATAAAAGTTTTTTCAAGTTTAGTCTGATTAATAAGCTAATTTGCTGGTTTTCAGCGGGCTGACAAGCGTAAGACCCATCTGTCTCTATCAAGATATAACAAGAATTTGGAGAAAAAAATAATGAGCACTAAGGGGCAAATGTTGCAAGACCCATTCTTGAATGTACTGCGTAAAGAGCATGTGCCTGTTTACATTTATCTTGTGAATGGGATTAAGTTGCAGGGGCAAATTGAGTCTTTTGATCAATACGTGGTTTTACTAAGAAATAATGTGACGCAGATGGTATATAAGCACGCCATTTCAACGGTTGTGCCTTCACGTCCGGTATCTATTCCGCATGAACACGCAGGCCAGTTGCCGCCTGTAAGTGATGTTGTGGTTGATGCCTAATCGCGTTATTGATCTTATTTCTTTGTTAGGCTTCAATCAAAGTAGTATGGTTTAAAAACCCCGATGGACAGGGTCTTTCGGGGTTTTTTGTGTAAGGCCGAAATGGCTTTACATGGTATTTGTTAATTAAAAGGTCATGCATGTTTGAACGCCATAAGGGTGGAGACAGGGCCATCTTGGTTTGCCTTGATTTTGGTGAGCTTGATTATCAGGATGGTGTTGAAGAATTCGTTCAGCTGGTAGAAAGTGCAGGTGCAAATATTCTTGCTACTGTGGAAGGTAAGCGCAGTAGGCCAGATCGCGCTTATTTTGCGGGTACTGGGAAGGTGCAGGAAATTGCTGAAATTGTTCGCGCACACGAGGCGGAGTTGGTGATTTTTAACCACCCCCTTTCTCCTTCGCAAGAGCGTAATTTAGAAAAAGTATTGCAGTGTCGTGTGGTTGATCGGACCACCCTGATTCTGGATATTTTTGCCCAGCGCGCTCGTACGGCTGAGGGTAAGTTGCAGGTGGAGTTAGCGCAGCTGTCGCATATTTCCACACGGCTTATTCGTGGCTGGACTCACCTTGAAAGGCAGAAAGGCGGGATTGGTATGCGCGGGCCGGGTGAATCTCAGCTGGAAACCGACCGTCGCTTGCTGGGGACTCGGGTTAAGCGTTTAAAAGATCAACTTGCAACGGTGCAAAAGCAGCGAGCGACTCAACGTCGATCGCGTGAGCGCAATCGGCAATTTAGTGTTGCGATTGTGGGCTACACCAATGCAGGCAAATCATCCTTATTTAATGCATTAACTAAATCGAAAATTTATGTTGCAGATCAATTGTTTGCAACATTAGATACCACGTCAAGGAAGCTATATCTTGATCCGGAAAACTCGATTGTATTGTCAGATACGGTGGGGTTTATTCGCCAATTGCCGCATACTTTAGTGGCTGCATTTCATGCTACTTTAGAAGAAACGATTCAAGCCGATTTGCTTTTACATGTAGTGGATATCAATCACCCATTGCGTGATATGCAAATAATTGAGGTGAATAAGGTATTAAGTGAAATTGGTGCGGAACGTATTCCACAATTAATGGTCAATAATAAAATTGATCTGCGCGATATGCCTGCAAGTGTTGATCACGATGAGTATGGTAGAATTTGCGCTGTGTGTTTGAGTGCAACCCAAGGTATTGGTCTGGATGCACTTCGCGCCGCGCTGCTTGAGGCTTTAAGCCATCCACTAAAAACAGCTGAGTTAACTAATGAGTCAAAATGACCCGCAATGGGGTGGTCGCCGTAATGGCCCACCTGATCTGGATGAAATTATTCGTAATATCACAAGCAAAATATCCCGCCTTTTAGGTGGTGATGGCGCGCCTCAGTCTGGTGGCAATGGGCGCGGCGCGGGTGCTGCTGTGGTGGTCGCGGTTGCTGTCGCGGTGCTTTGGGCGGCCTCCGGATTTTACGTGGTAGACGAGCGGGAAAACGCAGTGATTATGCGCTTTGGCCGTTATGTAGAAACGGTAGAGAAGCCAGGTTTGCATTGGCATTTGCCGTGGCCGGTTGAATCACGCGAAATTGTCAATATGACAGAAATTCGCAGCTTAGAAGTGGGTACTCCAGGTGGCGAAGGCCGTGCAGGGGACGAGTCCATGATGCTGACTGGGGATCAAAATATCCTCGAAGTGCGTCTGGAAGTGCAATACAACTTGAAATCTGCACATGACTTTGTGTTCTTTAATCGCACAACAGATCGTGATGCCAAAGATTTGGTGAAACAAATTGCACAAACTGCAATTCGTGAAGTGGTCGGTAAGAATAAAGTTGATTACGTACTGAATGAAGGCCGCGGTAAGATTGGTGAAGATACCAAGGAAATCGTGCAAAGCCTGCTTGATCGCTATGGCGTAGGTGTGGCTGTTTCTCGTGTGAACATCTCCGATGTACAGCCGCCCGATCAGGTGCAAGCGGCATTCTCTGATGCGGTCAAAGCGCGTCAGGATAAAGCGCGTTTGATTAACGAAGGTACGGCTTATGCAAATGATGTGATTCCTAAGGCGGGCGGTATGGCTGCACGTCTTTCAGAAGAATCAGAAGGCTATCGCTCACGCGTTGTTTCTCAAGCAGAAGGTGATGCATCTCGCTTTAAGCAAGTTGCCGCTGAATATGCAAAAGCACCACAAGTGACACGGGACCGGATGTACTTCGATACCATGCAGCAGGTCTTCCAAAACACGACTAAATTGCTGATCGATCAAAAATCGAATGGCAATCTGCTTTACCTGCCTTTGGATAAACTGATGCAAATGAGTACACCTGCTGCATCTGCCGCACCTGCTGCCGCTGATGCAGGCAAAGCAGCTGAAGCCGCAGTAGCAACGGATGCCGCTGTTAATCGTAATGTTCGCGCCACCACGCGCGACGGCCGCTAAGGGGAGAGCAGCATGAATCGAGTCCTTCCTACTTTAGCCTTGGTGTTATTGGCTTTGTTTGTTTTTTCAACATCGTTTTTTACTGTAGATCAGCGCCAATATGCGGTGGTGTTCCAGTTTTCTGAAGCGGTGCGTGTGATTAAAACCCCAGGCATTAATTTTAAAGTGCCTTTGCTACAAGAAGTTCGCTACTTTGATAAGCGCATTTTAACGATTGATGAAGAAACGCCTGCGCGTATCCAAACGATTGAAAAAATGAACGTTAAGGTTGATAGCTTTATTAAATGGAAAATCGTCGATGTAGAGAAATACTACAAGGCCGTGGGTGTGGACCAACGTAAGGCGGTAGAGCGTTTACGTAATACGGTAAACAATATGCTGCGCGATGAGTTTGGTAAGCGTACGGTGCAAGACGTGATTTCAGGCAAGCGCGATGAAGTGATGGATACGGTACGCAAAGTAGCCGACTCTGATGCGGCACGGATTGGTGTGCAAGTGATTGACGTGCGGATCAAGCGCGTTGAGCTGGAAGACGCTACGCTCAATTCTGTGTACGAGCGCATGCAGTCCGAACGTAAAGCGGTGGCCAATCAAATGCGTGCTGAAGGCTCGGCAGAGGCTGAAAAAATCAAAGCCGATGCAGATCGTCAGCGTGAAGTCACACTGGCAAATGCTTACAACAAAGCCCAGCAAATTAAGGGTGATGGAGATGCTAAAGCCGCAGCTATTTATGGCGAAGCGTATGGCCGCAACCCGGAGTTTTATGCTTTCTATAAGAGTATGGATGCCTATAAGCAAAGCTTTGCTAAGAAGAGTGATGTGATGGTGGTTGATCCTAGCTCGGAATTCTTTAAATATATGAAGAACCCGAAAGCGAAGTGATTGATTCATTAATTTTAGCTTTTGCATTGATGCTTATTTTTGAAGGAATCATGCCATTTGCCTTTCCTTCTGTGTGGCGTAGTACAATGCAAAAAATAGCAGACTTAGATGATTTTAAAATTCGTCTTATTGGTCTGGGGTGTTTGCTAGCAGGTTTGGTGTTTGCGCTGTTTGCTCGCTAGACTATCTCTTTAAGAAGTGTGTGCCCGCGCTGTACTGTATGTACAGGCGGGCCTTTGTTTGAAGGGCTTTATTTTTTAAAGCAAATGACTATGCGCAACTGGATCCTTCCCGAGTATATTTCCGACGTTTTGCCTTCCGAAGCGCGTCAAATTGAGGCTTTGCGGCGTAAAGTACTCGACCTCTTTGCCTGTTATGGCTATGAGCAAGTTGCGCCGCCCCTGATCGAGTATGTAGAGTCTTTATTTACCACTGATGATAGTGCCTTAGATTTAAAGACATTCAAACTGGTCGATGAGCTAACCGGTCGGCAAATGGGTTTGCGGGCTGATATTACGCCTCAGGTGGCCAGAATTGATGCGCATATTTTAAATCGTCAGGGGGTTACTCGGCTTTGCTATGCAGGCTCAGTGGTCAATACCCGTCCTGATGGTGTGTTGGCGACACGTGAGCCGCGCCAGATTGGTGCAGAGATTTATGGCTGTGCCGGTGTGGCCGCTGATGTGGAGGCGGTGGAGTTGATGTTTGAGAGCTTGGCGCTGGCAGGCTTAAAATCACCACGCTTAGATGTTGGTCATATTGGTTTATTTCATGCGTTGGCAGATGAGGCAGGCTTAAAGGGAAATCATCGCGCTGAGGTCTTTGCAGCTTTACAGCAAAAAGATTTATCGACGATTACCGAAGTCACTGCCGCTATTGCTCCTGAATTACAAGCTGCTTTATTGCTGCTGCCCTCTTTTTATGGTGGGCATGAGGTGCTTGCAAAAGCGAGGGCTAAGCTGCCACCTCTGGCCGGTGTGCTGGCTGCCCTCGATAGCCTTGATCAGCTGACAGCTGCTTTGCAATTGCGTGGCATTGTTGTGCACTTTGATTTGGCCGAATTACGCAGCAGTTACTATCATACGGGTCTGGTTTTTGCTGCCTACGCACATGGGTTTACCAATGCGGTAGCCCGTGGCGGGCGTTATGATAGCGTAGGCGAAAAATTTGGCCGATCTCGCCCGGCGACTGGTTTTAGTATGGATTTGCGTGAGTTTTCATCGCTGCCATTCCCATCTTTACGCTCGGGTGTTCTGGCTCCGGGCGGAGATGATGTCGCCTTATTGGCGGCCATTCGCGCATTGCGCAGTGCGGGCGATATTGTTGTGGTCGATCTGGGTGTGCTTGCATCTGAGGTCAGTGTTGATCGTGAGCTTAAACGGGTAGATGGTCAGTGGCAGGTATTGCCGCTGGCCACTGCTTGTTAATTATTAGTTTCTCTGGTGTGTTGCCTCGATTGGGGTATGCCGCTTAGTGCATTACGCGATATGTAGATATCGCGTGTTTTGGTTACGTTGGTTTTAATAGTGAGGTTTGGCATGAGCAGAAATGTGGTCGTGATTGGTACCCAGTGGGGTGACGAAGGTAAAGGCAAGATCGTTGACTGGTTAACCGATCACGCACAAGGCGTGGTTCGTTTTCAGGGCGGTCACAATGCCGGTCATACACTGTGGGTGGGCGGTAAAAAAACCGTTCTGCGTTTAATTCCGTCCGGCATCTTGCATGCAGGTAAGGCTTGTTTTATCGGCAATGGCGTGGTGATTTCTCCTGAAGCCCTGCTGAAAGAAATTGATGAGCTGGAAGCTGCCGGGATTGATGTTGCTAGCCGATTACGCATTTCAGAAGCTTGTCCGCTGATTTTGCCGTATCACATTGCCATCGATCAGGCGCGTGAAGCTGCAAAAGGTGAGATGAAGATCGGTACCACCGGCCGTGGTATTGGCCCTGCGTACGAAGATAAAGTCGCTCGTCGCTCAATTCGTTTGCAAGATCTGTATCACCCGGAGCGTTTTGCCGCCAAGTTGAAAGAAAACCTCGACTGGTACAACTTTGCCCTGAAAAACTATTTCAAGGCTGAAGAAGTTGATTTCCAGAAGGTTTACGACGAAGCGCTGGTTTACGCTGAGCGTATCAAGCCGATGTTGGGTGACGTGTCACGTACGCTTTACGATATGAATAAAGCGGGTCAGCCGCTGTTATTTGAAGGCGCGCAAGGTACCTTGCTTGATGTCGATCACGGCACGTACCCTTACGTTACTTCTAGTAATTGTGTGGCCGGTGCGGCTTCTGCGGGTGCGGGTGTTGCGCCACAAATGTTGCAATACGTATTAGGCATTGTGAAGGCTTACACCACGCGTGTGGGCTCGGGTCCTTTCCCTACTGAATTGTTTGATGATGTTGGTGCTGGCCTTGCGTCACGGGGCCATGAGTTTGGCTCGGTAACGGGTCGTGCACGTCGCTGTGGCTGGTTTGATGCTGCTGCCTTGAAGCGCTCTATCCAGATTAATGGTGTATCAGGATTGTGTGTCACCAAGCTGGATGTGATGGATAGCATTGAAACGATCAGCATTTGTACTGGCTACAAGCTTGATGGCGAAGTGATCGACATCTTGCCAATTGGTGCTGAGCAAATTGCGCGTTGCGAGCCTATTTACGAGCAAATGCCAGGTTGGTCTGAATCTACCTTTGGTGTTAAAAAACTAGAAGATCTGCCTGCTAATGCGCGTGCTTATCTGAAGCGCATTGAAGAGATCTGCGAAGCGCCGGTAGATATTATTTCTACAGGCCCTGAACGTACAGAAACCATCGTATTACGCCATCCATATAATGGCTAATATTTTGTTTTCTGCTTAAAAAAACCCGCCTAGTGCGGGTTTTTTTACGGGTATTGTTTGGCGTTTTGAATGCACTAAGGCGATTGCTAAGTGCTTATGGCTTGGTTTTTCTCCCGTTCATATCCCCTCGTCATTTTTGGCTTGTTTTTTTGCTGCTAAATTTAGGGTTGTTTTTGGATTTATATGATGAGTGGCTAGTGGTTTTGTGGTATTTTGTACCTTGATTTTGTTTTTAATTGAGAGTTTGTATTTCTTGTTGTAAAAAAGAAACATGCCGTTACTTAGGGTTTTTTGGTATTTTTTGTGTCATTTTTACTGTTTTTTTAATTTGGCCTACCGACGAATGGTAAGGTGAAGTCGCTGTTTGGTATATCAGCGGTGTTGTTTTTTTGTTTTTTGGTAAAAAACACTAAATGGTGTGCAGCGTTTTTTAGGGCGAAGTAAATTCGAAAAAATATCTGTGCTCTATTTTGGTGCGTCTTTAAAAGCTAACGCATTACTCCGATGACATTCGTAAGTGCTTGGTAATGTGAAAATTCCCATTGTGGCTATGGGGGCGAGTAAGTACCTCCTTTTGTTTGGAAATAAGAAACCCCCTCTTTTGCACCAATATAGTGCGTCTTTTCTTGTGCTGGATTTATTGATCTTAAAAAGGGGAGCATTGCAATTAGTGTTTTCATTTTATGTTGGGACGATTCTGCCCGAGCTAAAAAACACGGTATGACCCCAGTAGGCAGCTGGAAGGAAAAAAGCATATCTTCTTAGCGTAGGTAAGCAGGTCTTATTCGATCCTAAGGAGAACTAAATGACTTTTAAGAAAATCTTGGCAACGGCCATTGCAAGTTTATGTGTTGTTTCTTATGCGCAAGCAGATGTAACGCTTTATGGTATTGCACAGAAGTCGATTGATTACGGCAATGACGCCGCGGACAACAAAAAATTCTCGATGCAAGATATTGGCAGCCGTGTTGGTTTTAAAGGCCTTGATAAGTTGGACAACGGATCTAATTTGCTTTGGAAGCTTGAAACAGGTTTGGATAAAGGCTTCGGTAGCCGTGAAGCTTGGATTGGCTATGAAAATAAGGATGCAGGCACTTTGCGCTTTGGTAAAAGCAAAGGTGCTTATGATTTGCTGGTAGAAACATTTGATTTGTTTGAAAGCAATACTACGTTAGCCAATACATTTCAGGATGTGACTTACAATACACGTCATGATAATGCAATTTACTACACAAGCCCTAACTGGGGCGGCTTTACAGCAAATGTGAATGCTGTGATTGATAGCACTGCTGGCATATCAAGCAGCCAAAAAGGCTACGATGCGACTGTGAACTATACACACTCGAAATTTGCGATTTATGCGGGTACAGCAAGTCTGAAAAACATGGCCCGTAAGTCTTTGACAGGTGGCGCGGTTGTTAAGTCTGATTCCAAAGTCACTTCTTATCTGCTTGGCGCTAAAGTATTTCCGGTAGAAGGCCTACAGATTGGCGCTTTGTATCAAAACACTAAGCAAGATGCAGCATTTGCCGGCGGCGAATTTAAGCGCGACAGCGCTATTATTATGGCGCAATACGAAGTAGGTAAATGGGTGCCACGTGTTGGTTATGTATACCAAGGCGAAGGTAAGCAAGGGAATAAAAAAGTGCTTGCTAAAGCAAACCACTTCCAAATTGGTACAGATTACAATCTAAGCAAATCTTCATTGCTTTATGTTGAAGGCGCTGTGATTCAGAATAAAGATCAGAATGCATTTTCAACAAGCATCAGCGAAGGTTTAGCTTCTACACCTAAAGTTGTAAGTGCAGGCATGATCTTGCTGTTCTAATTTTTATATTTTTATGTTGCATCGCGTAAGCAGTGTATCGTAAGGTAAATCACTTCTTCTTGATTGAAGGAGTGATTTATTCAAACCAATCACAAACGGGTATCGCCCTTTAAGGAGACACAATGAGCTGGACTATGAAATCAGTGACATTCGCGCTTGCATTTGCATTAGGCGGAGCGGCATTTGCAGCAACAGTGCCTGCTGGTGTTAAGCTTAGCGATAAGCAAGAAATGATTCGCAATAATGGATCTGAAGTGGAAACACTGGATCCTCATTTGGCTGAATCTGTTGGGGCGAATAATATTACCCGTGATTTGTTTGAAGGCTTAACGACTTCCGATAACGAAGGTCGTTTACACCCTGGTGTGGCAACGAGCTGGAAGCAGACCGACCCAACGACTTGGGTGTTTAGTTTGCGTAAAGATGCTAAGTTCTCTAATAGTGATCCTATTACGGCTGCTGATTTTGTTTACGGCTGGCAACGTTTTCTTGATCCTAAGCTGGCCTCACAGTACGGCACAGCCTATGGTATTTTTGTATTAAATGGTCTGGAAATTGCTGAAGGTAAAAAAGCACCTTCAACTCTAGGTATTAAAGCAATTGATAAATACACGCTTGAAGTAAAAACACCGAACCCTATTTCCTACTTGCCAAGTGTTTTATCTAATTCACAATTTGCGCCTGTGCATAAGGCAACCATTGATAAATTCGGTAAAGATTGGACTAAGCCAGGCAATATGGTTGGTAATGGTGCATATGCACTGAAAGACTGGAAAGTAAATAGCAAGATTGTGATTGAAAAGAATCCCCAGTATTGGGATGCAAAAAACACAGTATTAACACGTGTGACCTATCTGCCTGTAGAGGCGGGTAATGCTGAATTAAAGCTGTATCAGTCTGGTGATAATGATTTTATCTATCAATTGCCTGCAGGGCAGTATGAGAGGCTGAAAAAAGACTTTCCACAAGAAATCAAAAATGGCCCTATTCTTGGCCTGCGTTATTACTCATTAAATAATAAAGATCCAATGATGAAAGACGTGCGCGTACGTAAGGCGCTGTCTATGGTATTGGATCGCGATATCCTAGCGCAAAAAGTAACTGTAGATGGTCAGATCCCTGCGTATGGCGTAACGGTTAAAGGGCTGGAAGGCGCTGACGTAACGACCTACGATTGGGTGAAGTGGCCAATGGCAAAACGTGTTGAAGAAGCCAAGAAATTATTAGCTGAAGCAGGCGTTAAGCCGGGTACAAAAATTAAATTTACCTATAACACCGATGATTACCATAAGAAAATGGCGCTGTTTGCTTCTTCTGAATGGAAAAACAAACTGGGTTTAGAAACTGAATTAGACAGCCTTGAATTTAAAGTGTTATTGAAAAAACGCCATGATGGCGATTTCCAAATTGCGCGTAATGGCTGGTTGGCGGACTATAATGATGCCACTACTTTCCTAACTTTGGTTCAGTGTGGTTCATCACAAAATGATAACTTTAACTGCAATAAAAAAGCAGAAGAACTGATTAAACAAGGCAATGAGCAGCAAGATGTTGCTAAACGTAAAGCATTGCTTACGCAAGCCGCAAAATTAGTTATGGATGATTACCCAATGATTCCATTGCTGCAATACACCCTGCCACGTTTAGTTAAGTCTTATGTGGGTGGCTATTCAACTAAGAACCCGGTTGATCGTTATCTAAGCAAAGAGTTTTATATTATTAAGCATTAAGACTGTAAAGTCGTAAAGTACTGCCGCTTTGGGCTTTTAGCTCAAAGCGGCCTTATTTCGTATACGTATGGCTACCAATTAGAGTAGCGCCGGTATGAAATATTTGTGGAAAATAATAAATAAGGAGGGGATCCCGATGTGGGCTTATACATTCCGTCGAATTTTGGCGACGATTCCTACAATGCTGGCCGTTATTACGGTCTGCTATCTATTGCTGCATTTAACGCCAGGTGGGCCGTTTGATTCAGAGCGTAAAGTATCTGAAGCGGTGCTGGCCAATTTGCAAGCTAAATACCATTTGGATTTTCCGCTTTGGCAGCAATATCTATACTATTTAAAAGGTTTATTACAAGGTGATTTAGGTGCTTCTTTTCGCTATGCAGATTGGAGTGTGAATGATCTTGTGGCCGCTGCGCTGCCGGTGTCGCTGACCATTGGTGGCGGTGCAATTTTACTTTCGATTGTTATTGGCGTTGGGCTGGGTATTACTGCTGCGTTAAAACAAAATAGTTTTATTGATTATTTTGTGATGCTGATCGGCAATATTGGCAGCACGATTCCTTCTTTTGTTTTAGGGCCTGTACTGATTTTAGTTTTTGCGATTTGGATACCTGTGTTGCCAGCCGGTGGCTGGAATGAATTCAATGTGCGGTTTATTATTTTGCCTCTTTCTCTGCTGACTTTTATTAATGTATCAACGATTGCCCGTGTGATGCGTGGCAGCTTAATTGAAGTCATGAGCAGCAATTTTATCCGTACAGCACGAGCAAAAGGTCTGCCTCTAAAAACGATTGTATTTCGCCATGCTTTAAAGCCTGCTTTATTGCCGGTGGTATCGGTATTAGGCCCGCTGGCTATTTCCTCTATTACGGCAGCCGTGGTGACTGAATCGGTATTTTCTTTGCCAGGGATTGGTAAATTAATCGTGAATGGTGCAAGCAATCGGGATTACACGCTTGTATTGGGCTTAGTTGTGCTTGTTACTGTGGTTGCGGTATTACTTAATTTATTGGTCGATTTAGCCTACGCGCTACTTGATCCTAAGATTCGTTATTAATAGGCGGGGTTGTCATGCTATTTAGAAACAAAAAACTCGCCGCAACGCTGGAAAATTTGCCAGTAGAAGGACGTAGCCCTTGGGCGGATGCGCGTCGCCGCTTTTTTAAAAATAAAGCAGCCGTCATCAGCGCTATTATTTTATTGATCATTACCGTAGCCTGTATTTTAGGGCCATATCTATTGCCAAATTCTTATGAAGATACTGATTTTGGTGCAATGGGCTTGGCACCTACTTTAGAGAATTGGCATTTATTTGGCACAGATGAATTAGGCCGTGATCTATTAGTACGTAGTTTAATTGGTGGCCGCATTTCTCTGATGATCGGCGTGCTGGCTACCTTAACCTCAGTGGCAATCGGCGTAATATGGGGCGCAACAGCTGGCTTTTTAGGCGGTAAAGTCGACGCAGTGATGATGCGTATTGTCGATATGATGTATGCCATTCCTTATTTATTGATTGCTATTTTGATGGTGACTTTATTAGGGCGTGAATTTTATCTGGTTGTGCTGACGATTACGGTATTTGGCTGGATGGATATGGCCCGTGTGGTGCGTGGGCAGACTCTGGCGATTAAATCGAAAGAATATATTGAAGCGGCTCATGCAATTGGCGTACCAACATGGAAAATCATTTTTCGCCATGTGGTGCCTAATTTATTGGGCATTGTGGTGATTTATACCACCGTGACCGTGCCGGGCGTGATTTTGACTGAATCGGTATTGTCATTCTTGGGTTTGGGTATTCAAGAGCCGATGACCAGTTGGGGCGTATTGATTCATGATGGTGCGAGCGTCATGGAAACCACCTCATGGTTATTGCTATTCCCAGCGGCGATGCTGTCTGCCACTTTGTATTGTGCCAATTATATCGGTGACGGCATGCGCGATGCGCTTGACCCGAAAGATCGTTAAGCGGAGCCGAGGATTATGAGTTTATTATCAGTAAAAGATCTCGGTGTGCAATTTGCCACCAATGATGGTGCAGTTAGCGCCGTGAATGGCGTTTCTTTCGAATTAAATCGCGGTGAAACACTGGGTATTGTGGGTGAATCTGGCTCAGGTAAAAGCCAGACTGTTTTGGCTTTAATGGGTTTGCTGGCTAAAAACGGCAAGACACAAGGTAGTGCTTTGTTTGATGGGCAAGATTTATTGTCTATGCCTGCTCATCAGCTTAATAAGATTCGTGGCAATCGAGTGGCGATGATTTTTCAGGACCCGATGACGTCCTTGAATCCTTATCTCACTGTAGAGCGTCAAATGACCGAAGTGCTGGAGCTGCACAAGGGCATGAGTCGCCGCGATGCAAAAAAGCGCTCTATTGAGCTGCTTGATGCCGTAAAAATCCCTGAAGCGGCGCGCCGCGTGATGATGTATCCACACGAGTTTTCGGGCGGTATGCGTCAGCGTGTGATGATTGCAATGGCGCTGTTGTGCGAACCTGAATTACTGATCGCCGATGAGCCAACCACCGCGCTGGACGTCACTGTGCAGGCGCAAATTATTGCGCTGCTTAAAGATCTGCAGCGTGATTTTGGCACGGGCATTGTGATGATTACCCATGATTTGGGCGTGGTTGCGGGCCTTTGTGAAAAAGTCTTGGTGATGTATGGCGGCCGCGTGATGGAGCAGGGGAACGCCAGCGATATTTTCTATCATGCAACACATCCTTACACGATTGGTTTGCTGGGCGCATTGCCTCGTCTCGATCACGATGATTCGACAAGCCTGATTTCTATCCCGGGTAATCCGCCTAATATGGCGCATATGCCGCCGGGCTGTCCGTTTAGCGAGCGCTGCGTGCATGCGCTGCCGCGCTGCCATAGCGAATTGCCTTTGCTGCTGCCTGTGGGAGCGGAGGGGGTCTTGCGTGCTTGCCATAAGCCACTAGAAGAAACCAAGCTGGAGGTGGCTCATGTCTGATACACGTCAACCTATTTTGTCTATCCGTGATTTAAAAGTACATTTTGCCGTGCGCCAAGGCGTGAAATGGCCGTGGCAGGCGAGCAAGCAGTTGAAAGCCGTGGATGGCGTGTCACTGGATTTATACGCTGGCGAAACACTGGGTGTGGTGGGTGAGTCAGGCTGTGGCAAATCAACGCTGGCACGTGCAGTGCTAAATTTAATTCCGGCTACCAGTGGCAGTATTGTCTGGATGGGCAAGGAAATGCACGGCGCAAGTAGCGCTCAGTGGCTGAATGCACGTAAAGATATCCAGATGATTTTCCAAGATCCGCTGGCGTCTTTAAACCCGCGTATGACCGTCGCACAGATTATTGCCGAGCCCTTAAAAACGCATTATCCAGAGATTTCTGAGGCTGATGTGATGGCGCAGGTAAAGGCCATTATGGTGCGGGTGGGCTTGCGCGAGCAGCAAATTAATCGCTATCCGCATGAGTTTTCTGGCGGCCAGTGCCAGCGTATTGGTATTGCACGGGCGCTGATTATGAAGCCTAAGCTGATTGTGTGCGATGAGCCGGTTTCGGCGCTGGATGTATCGATTCAAGCGCAAATTGTGAACTTGCTTAAAGAATTGCAGCGTGAAATGGGCATGGCGCTGATCTTTATTGCTCACGATCTGGCGGTAGTGAAGCATATCAGCGATCGTATTTTAGTGATGTATTTGGGGCATGAAATGGAGCTAGCCAAAAAAGCCGCGCTCTATTCACACCCAAGCCATCCTTATACGCAGGCGCTTTTGTCGGCGATTCCGATTCCTGATCCAGATCGTGAAAAAAACAAGGTGATTCAGATCTTGCAGGGTGATTTGCCCAGCCCGATCAACCCGCCATCAGGCTGCGTATTCAGAACGCGTTGCCCCAAGGCAGAAGAGCAGTGCACTCAGCACATCCCCAAGCTGCGCGAGCTGAGCAAGGAAACACAAGCGGCTTGCTTGTTGGCATAGGCCTTAGAAACCTGTAGACACAGAGTACACAGAGCTAAAAAGCAGCACATCGAGAAACCCCAAGAGCGAATAGCCCTCGGGGTTTTCTTATGTTTTTCTCTGTGTGCTCTGTGTTCTTACCGTGCTTTGTACCTACAGAACTTTTTACAAAGCCCCAGCAAAATCCATCTGTCGCCACGCCTCAAACACCGTGATTGCCACCGCATTGGATAAGTTCAAGCTGCGATTATCCGGCATCATCGGTAAGCGAATGCGGCGATCCGCCGCGAATTCATCACGAATTTCCTCAGGTAGGCCGCGTGTTTCAGGGCCGAACACAAAAACGTCACCTTGTTGGTAGATAATACGGTCGTGCCGGGTGGAGCCCTTGGTCGTCATGGCAAAAAGCCGCTGCCCTGCTAGTGCGGCTTGGCAATCGGTCCACGATTCATGAATTTTCATGGTAGAAAACTCGTGATAATCAAGGCCAGCACGGCGCATGCGTTTGTCTTCTAGTTCAAAACCAAGTGGTTTGACCAAGTGCAAGCTGCAGCCGGTGTTGGCAGCAAGGCGAATCACATTGCCGGTATTGGGTGGGATTTCGGGTTGAAATAAAACAATATGGAACATGATGTATGCGTGCTTTGAGGGCAGGGCCCAGAGTTGGCGTGTGATGCGCGGGTTAATCGGGCGTTTGCCGTATTTTAAAAGAATATTCAAAAAAATGCCTGCTCCATTCCCTTTTTTATTGGCGGACTTTGGCAATATTAGGCTGAGATTGCATTGGATTGCTGCTGTATGCGGGCGTTGCTGCTAGAATTGGCAACGGATTTTAGAACTGAGTAAACGAATGAATACCGCAACACTACTGATTAGTTGTCCAGATCGAAAAGGTTTATCTGCTGCGATTGCCAATTTTCTGTATACCTATAACGCCAATATTGTTCACGCCGATCAGCACCAAGACGAGACAGAAAACCTGTTTCTGATGCGGATTGAGTGGGATGTCACCGATTTTACTTTGGATATGAGCGCATTTTCTTCGGCTTTTCAGCCGATTGCAGATCGCTTCCAAATGACATGGTCGGTGGCGCTCTCTGCCTGCCGCCCTAAGGTGGCTGTTTTTGTTTCTAAATACGATCATTGTTTGGTTGATTTATTGCATCGGCATAAAAGTGGCGAGTTGCGCTGCGATATTCCCTTGATTATTTCCAACCATGAAGATTGCCGTGGTTTAGCGGATTACTATGGTATTCCCTATCATGTTATTGCCGTCACAAAAGACAATAAGGCTGAATCAGAACAAGCCCAGCGTGCATTACTGGAAGCCAATCAGATTGATTTAATTGTGCTGGCGCGATATATGCAGGTATTAAGTCACGAATTTACGGCGTCTTACCCGCAGCGAGTGATTAATATCCATCATTCATTCCTGCCTGCTTTTGAAGGCGCCAAGCCTTATCACCGTGCTTTTGCGCGCGGAGTTAAATTAATTGGCGCAACCAGTCATTACGTTACAGAAGTATTGGACGACGGCCCTATTATCGAACAAGATGTCATGCGTATTTCACATCGTGATGATATTGATATGCTGATTCAGAAAGGCCGTGATTTAGAAAGAATGGTGCTTTCCCGTGCTGTGCGCGCTCATCTTGAACATCGTATTTTGGTTTATGCAAAAAAAACGGTGATCTTCTCTTAACAGTAAATTGAAAAGCAATATGGCCGGGTTTTTCAATACGCTTAGAAAAAAATAATAAAGAATGATAACTCCCGCTTTATATGATTCAGCAATTGGGCTGTCTGGAGCCCAAGCATGACGGCTTTTCGTTATCGTGCAGTTAACGAGAGCGGCAAAGCGGCACGTGGCGTGGTCGAGGCGGAAACGTCGCGCTTAGCCAAGGGCCTGCTGCGATCGCAGGGCTTGTGGGTTTCTGAGCTGGAAGAAATTGCCGCTACCGGGGCCAAGGGTGAGCGTGGCCTTGGCACGGCCAAGCTCTCTTTGCTGACGCGTCAGCTGGCAACTTTGCTTGATGCAGGTTTGCCGATAGAGCAGGCTTTATCGGTGCTGATCGAGCAAAGCGAAGTCGAGCGGGAAAAACAACTGGTTGCGGCATTGCGCAGTGAAATTTTAGCCGGGTCATCTTTTTCTCAAGCGCTCACGCGCCATCCTCGCGTATTCCCCGAGCTGTATCGCACCATTGTCAGCGCGGGTGAAGAATCCGGCAAAGCCGCTGCCGTGATGCAGCGTTTGGCGGATTACTTAGAATCGCGCGCGTCTTTGGCGTCGAAAGTAGGGCTGGCATTTATTTACCCCGCGGTGGTGATGTTTGTTTCGGCCTTGGTGATTGTTGGGCTATTGACTTGGGTTGTGCCGCAGATGGTGACGGTGTTTCAAAGCGCCAAACAAACGCTGCCGCTGCTCACCCGATTATTGCTCTGGGCCAGCCAGTTTGTGCGTGATTGGGGGCTGATTTTCTTTGTGCTTCTGGCGATTGCCTCGGCGGCAGGCTGGCATGCACTTAAAAAACAAGCGGTGAGGCGGCAGTTTGATGCCTGGCGTTTAAAGCTACCTTTAATTGGTCGCTTTGAGCGCACTGCTAATACAGCGCAGCTAGCGTCTACTTTGGCGATTTTGGTAGGCAGTGGTGTGCCACTCCTGAGTGCTTTGCAGGCCGTAAGTGGCGTATTGGGCAGCTTGCCCTTGCGCGATGCGGTGGCAGAGGCTGCCAAGCAAGTGCGTGAAGGCATGACGCTGTCGCGGGCATTGGCGGTGAGTAAAATGTTTCCGCCGGTGCTGATTCACTTGATTGGCAGTGGCGAGGCGACAGGGCGCTTGGAGCATATGCTGGAAAAAGCCGCTGCGCAGCAAACACAAGAATTAGAAAATAGAGTCTCTACCTTTACTGGCCTGCTTGGCCCCCTAATGGTGTTATTAATGGGCGGCGTAGTGCTGGTGATTGTATTGGCGATTCTATTGCCTGTTTTTGAAATGAATCAGTTGGTTAAATAAAAGGCTAATTATCCAAGGTAATGGCTTTAATAAAGGGAGTATTAAATGAAACGCAAGCAAGGCGGTTTTACGCTG
Organism: Iodobacter arcticus; assembly: GCF_042664895.1. Lineage (NCBI taxonomy): Bacteria > Pseudomonadati > Pseudomonadota > Betaproteobacteria > Neisseriales > Chitinibacteraceae > Iodobacter > Iodobacter arcticus. The sequence goes on along the minus strand of NZ_JBHTBQ010000035.1, from coordinate 111,685 downwards.
ATTGAAATTTTGGTGGTGATTACGATTCTGGCTATTTTGGGTGCGTTGGTGGTGCCTAAAATTATGAATCGCCCGAATGAGGCGCGTGTTGTAGCGGCTAAGCAAGATATTCGCTCGGTGGTGCAGGCATTAAAACTATATAAGCTCGATAACGGCCGCTACCCAAGCACCGAGCAGGGCTTAAAAGCACTGGTAGAAAAGCCAAGTGCAGCGCCTGTGCCTAATAACTGGAAAACCGGCGGCTACTTAGAAAAGCTGCCCAAAGACCCTTGGGGTAGCGATTATCTTTACCTTAGCCCTGGCATTAAAGGTGAAATTGACGTGATGAGCTACGGAGCAGATGGCCAGCAGGGTGGTGAAGAGACCGATGCAGATATTGGTTCTTGGGATATCTAATGCAGCGTATTCAGCTCACACCTAGCGCCTGCCGATGAAAGCGATGCGCCAGCTTGGCTTTACCCTGATCGAAATCCTTGTGGTGCTCGGCATTATCGGCATCATTATGGGCTTGGCCGTGGTACGTCTGGATTTATCAGATGGGCAAAGGGTGGAGCGTGAGGCTAGTCGCTTGGCCGCATTGTTTGAATCGGCGCGAGATGAAGCCATTACGAGTGGGCAGGCGATTGCTTGGTCCTCCGATGGTCTTGGTTATCAGTTTTGGCTGCAAGATGCGCAAAACAATTGGCAATCGATTGCCACGCATGATTTGCTCAATCCGCGTGTTTTAGAAGAAGTGCGGATTGAAGGCTTTGCCGTGAATCTGCGTGAGCAGCGCTTAGGGGAGCGTTTAGTGTTTGAGCCTTCAGGGGTGAATGCGCCTTTTAGTCTGCAACTGCGTTTAAATAATAGCCGCTTAGAATTGCAGGGTGATGTGATGGGGCGAGTAGAAGTGCGCCAGCCTGATGCCTCGGCTCCAGTGGCGTTGCCTCATGCGTAGACGTACCGGTTTTACCTTGATTGAAGTGCTGGTGGCGCTGGCGGTGATTGCCATTGCCATGGGCGCGGCAATGAAAGCCACTTTGGCTAGCACCAATAACGCCATCGAGCTAAAAAGCCGCACCGCAGCAGGCTGGGTGGCGCAAAACCGCTTAAACGAATTGGCCGCACTGGGTGCATGGCCGGACATTGGCTCCACGACCGGGAAAGAATCACAAGCGGGAATGGAGTTCACATGGCGAGTGGAAACGGGCGGCTCGCCCAACCGCAGCTTCCGCCGTATCGAAATTAAAGTTTTTTCTGCTGGCGAAGATCAACACGCGGCGGCTACTTTGGTTAGTTATCTTGCTCATGTACCCCATTAAAATGCTCAGGCCTAAACAAACAGGCTTTACCCTGCTGGAAATCTTAATCGCGCTGGCGGTATTTAGCGTGGTGACGCTGATTTCTTATAAGGGGCTAGAGTCGGTTGCGCAAACACGCACGGCTTTGGATGCTGAAGCCAAACGTTGGCGGGATTTATCTCTCGTGTTTGATCGCATGGAAGAAGATGTGAGCCAAACGGTGGATCGGCCTTGGCGCGATCAGGGAGGGGTAGAACAGGCCGCGATGCGTGGCACCAATAAGCCCGAGCGTAAGGATGATCAGCCGCTAGAGTTGATCCGCTTAGATCGTAATCGGGATGCTTTTCATGTGGCGTATCGACTTAAAGACGCGCGTTTAGAATTGCTGTTATGGAATGCGCTTGATCTGGGGCCGCGTGAAGAGCCACAAGTGCATGTTTTGCTCGAAAATATCCGTGGTTTTGAGGTTTCTTTCCTAGATACGACGAGCCAGTGGCAAGCCAGCTGGCCTCCGGCGGGCAATAATAAAGTGCCACCGCGTGGCGTAAAAATAAAACTCACGCTGAGCGATGCCACCACCGTACAAAGGATTTACACCCTGCCATGATGCATAGATATCTACACACCTCATCTACACGTGTTCCCCCCTTTGAAAAAGGGGGGCGAGGGGGGATTGAGCACGGCTTGAGTTACAAAAACTTGCCAAATAAGGTAGCTAAAAAGGCAAATCCCCCTCAATCCCCCTTTGAAAAGGGGGAAGTTACTGTGCTGAAGTGGTGTCATGAACTTGTGTAGATACTTATGCCCATGATGCGCAAACAAAGAGGCGTTGCCATCATTACTGCCGTGCTAACCGCTGCCTTGGTGACTACCCTTGCGGTGGCCATTGCCTGGCGGCAGCAGCTGTGGTTCCGGCAATTAGAAAATCAATTTGATCTGGCCGAAGCTCGTGGTATTGCTCGTGCATCGATCAATCTGGCGCGGCTCACCTTGCGTGACGACGCACGCAATAATCAGATCGATCATCAGCTCGAGCCGTGGAATATCCCGATTCCGGCGATTCCTGTAGAAACAGGGCGGGTTGGCGGGCGTTTATTAGAGCAGCAAGGGCGCTTTAATTTAAATAATGTAGTGCAAAATGGGGTGCTGAATGAGGCTGGGTTTGCTGCATTTCAGCGCCTATTGCAAACTTTGGGCTTGCCGCTGGATATCGCCAATGCGCTGGTCGATTGGCAAGATGCAGATAGCCTGACGCGCTACCCTGGTGGTGCGGAAGATGTTGAATATTTAGCGATGCCTGAGGCCTATCGAGCGGCCAATCGCTCCTTGTTGGATATTCAAGGCTTATCGCGAATTCGTGGCTTTACGCCAGAAGTGATTGCAAAGTTAGAGCCGTTGGTCAGCGTATTGCCGCAATCCACGCCTGTGAATGTGAATTTTGCTGGCCCTGAAGTGCTATCAGCCATTATTCCCGGTTTGTCGGTCTCTGCAGCGCAAGGCGTGGTTGCAAAACGCGCTGGCAAGTATTTTAAAAGCGTCGAAGAATTTAAGCTGGCTTTGCCTCAGCAGTTGCAAGCTACGGTTTCTTTGGAGGCGATTTCAATTCAGAGCCGTTACTTTATCAGCGAAGTAGATGCGCATTTTGGCCGGGTGAATATGAGTTTTCAAGCGCTGCTGGAGCGTAAAAATGATCAGATTCCACGCATTGTTTGGTTGAGAAGGCGTTAGATGTGCATTGTAGGCTGGGTGGATGAGCAGTTTGTTTATTGTTTAAAAGACTGCGTCATCCTAAAAAATTAGCCCGTTTTAATTGGCAACATCACCCGCACAATCAGCCCATGTGGTTTGGCATCGAGTAATTGAATGCTGCCACGATGTCTTTCGGTGATTTCCTTGACGATGGCCATGCCTAGGCCACAGCCGTTGCCGGTTTGTTCGCGGCGGTAGAATCGCTCGAATACACGCTCTTTATCCGAATCCGGAATCCCTGCGCCATCGTCTTCGACTTCTACTACATAATGCTCGCCTTCAATGCAGAGCCGGACAGTAATATTGCAGCCGCGCGGGATGTATTTAATCGCGTTTTCGACCAAATTGGTAAATAGCTCGCGTAATAAGGCGGAGTTGCCATTCATTGGCGCTTCAGAAACGTCGGTGTCACAGCCTAGATCCATGCCTGCCGCCAGCGCACGGGGCACACATTCTGCGGTTAGCTCTCGGATGAGTTTAGCTAAATCTAAAGCAACGCGTGGCATGCCTTTGGCACTATCTGGCTCAGATCTTGCCAGTGTGAGTAATTGATTCACCAAGTGGATGCTGCGATTGGCGCTGGTATGCACCATAGAGAGCCGATTACTCAGCCCTTCCGGGGTGGTTTCGCGCATGGCCAGCTCGGTTTGCGATTTTAATCCGGCCAGTGGGGTTCTGAGCTGATGTGCGGCATCGGCAATAAAGCGGCGCTGTTTGGCCACGCTTTCATTGGTGCTACTGAGTAAGCGGTTGAGCGCTGCGGTAAGCGCACCGACTTCTTCTGGCTCGTTATCGAGCTGTAGCGGGGATGGGTCTTGGCCGGAGTGTTCTTCTACCCGGCGTTGCAAGCGAGCTAAGGGCAGCAGGCCGCGGTTGATCCCCCACCAAACCAGAAAACTCATGGCAAAAATTAGCAGGGCCAAGGGCGCGGCGATGGCAATTAAAATTTCTTGGGATAGTTGGCTGCGTGCTTCGGTGCTTTTGCCAACTTGCACATGCATCCATTTCTTTTGCTGGGTAATTTCAACCGGGAAATACAGCGAAACAATGCGCAGTGATTCGTTCTGAACCATTGCATCATAAAAAACAATGCGGCTGTCGGGCTGTAAATGTGTGGGAAGCGAGGGCAGCTCGCTATTACTAAAAATAACGCCGCCTGAATTGAGCGACACCATATAAAACAGGCGCTCGTCGTAATCATCTTCAAGTAAAAGCTGGAGTGCGCGCGGAAAATCAATAATCAGCCCATTGTCCTGCGGCTTGATTTGTCGCCCGATGGCGCGTGCGGTTTGTAGCAGACTATTATCAATAGCCGTGTTGGTGTAGTGCTTGGCTACGTTGTAGCTTAAGAACGCACCGGCAAGCCAAAGCACCCCCTGCGGTATAAGTAACCACAGGAGGAGCTGTCGCTTTATTGAGAATTTACCCCTCAACATCCTGCGCTTGAGCTGGTTGCTTCTCGAGTAAATAGCCAAGACCACGGATAGTACGGATCACTACGCCGCAAGGATCAAGCTTCTTGCGTAAGCGGTGTACGTAGACTTCGATTGCGTTCAGGCCCACTTCGGCATTTTCTGAACCTAATTCGCCCACGATCTGCTCTTTAGTCACCACACGATCAATATTGGACATTAAAATTTCCAATACGGTGAGCTCACGGGCAGAAAGATCCAACGGCGTGTCATTACACCAAGCGCGTTGGCCAGCGCGATCTAAACGCAGATTGCCCAATTGCTGTACGGACTGCGGCAAGATTTTGCTGCGACGGAGCAAGGCACGCAAACGCGCTTCAAGTTCTGTGAACTCAAATGGCTTGGCAAGGTAATCATCGGCACCTGCATCTAAACCGGCTACGCGATCTTCCAAGCCATCAAGAGCCGTCAGGATCAGGATAGGCAAAGAAGGTTTGTGCTGACGAACGTTTTTTAAAACTTGCAAGCCATCCATGTTTGGCAGGCCAACGTCCAACACCACAACTTCGTAGTCGTTGTGCAGTAAAATTTGTAAGGCAAGAGCGCCATCGTTAACACAATCAACTTGAAAGTCAGCCTGAGACAGGCTGGTTTTCAGAGCGTCAGCGAGAATTAGGTCGTCTTCAGCGAGAAAGAGCTTTGTGCTCATGTTCTGAACCTCGTTTTGTAAGAATAAGCTTACCGGCAGTTTAACTGTAATTTCTTTAATACCCAAGTTAATTTTGCGCACCTAAAGCCTGGGCTCTGCTTAATGTGCATTGTTGTGTATTGTCTATAGCAGTGTTGTCAGTAAGTAGCCAGCCAGAAAGCTCTTTTTTTGTCAGCGCGGTTAAAGCATCTATCCAAAGAGGCGAATCATTAAGGCAGGGAATGAAGTGGTAGTCCTTACCACCGGCCTGTAAATAGTCTTGCTTTCCTTCGATAGCAATTTCTTCCAGTGTTTCTAAGCAGTCAGCAACAAAGCCAGGACAGACCACATCCAGCCGACCCGTAGCTGCCTTGCCTAGTTTTTTTAGAGTGGCAGTCACATAAGGTTGCAGCCATTCGGCACGGCCAAAGCGGGATTGAAACGCCACGGTGTATTCAGATTCGGCTAAGTCTAGCTCTTCAGCTAATAAGCGGCCGGTTTTACGGCAGTAGCAGTGATAAGGATCGCCCTTATCCAAGGTGTAGCGCGGCACGCCGTGAAAGCTTATTAATAAATGATCCCCCCGGCCCTTCGTTTGCCAGTATTCACGAACGCGGCCTGCCAGTGCTTTGATATAGCCTTCATCATCATGAAAGCTGCGCACAGTACGGATGGCGGGCTGATTGCGATAGGTGGCGAGCACCCGTCCCACTTCATCAATCACGGTAGCACTGGTGCTGGCCGAATATTGTGGGTAGAGCGGCAGGATAAGTAATTTTTCACAGCCTGCAGCTTTCAGCTTATCCATCTGTGCTGCAATCGAAGGCTGGCCATAGCGCATGGCATATTCAACTAAAACCTCGCTGTGGCCTTGCTCGCCCAGCCAGCCTTTTAAAAGCTTGCTCTGCTTTATTGTCCAGACTTTTAATGGGGAACCTTCGCTCATCCATACACTTGCATACTTAGCAGCTGTTTTTTTGGGGCGAAAAGGCAGGATAAAGGTGTTCAGAATCACCCACCAAACGGCTCTTGGTATTTCTACCACACGGGGGTCAGATAAAAATTGGCGCAGATAAGGACGAATGGCTGCGGGGTTAGGCGCGGCAGGCGTGCCTAGATTAACCAGTAAAACGCCGATACGGCTGGCTTGGTCGTGACGAAAAGGCGGTTCAGGTAAAAAAGTAGGCATAGCGGCGGGCTCAAATGGATTGTCCAAGGCGTGCTGACGATTCATTCACAATTGCGCTGAGTCATGAATGAAACGCCAACAGACACTAAATCATAACAGGCAAAGCACGGTTAAATTACATGTGAAAATGACGCACTGCTTTCTGTAGCTTTAAAAGCGCTGCGTCATCCTTTCCATAACGGCTGGCGATGTAGAGCTGGGTAATGTAATAAATGGCGTCATTGTACTGAGGTAATTGCAAGCGGGCACGCTGGCCAAACGTAAGCGGGCCTTCATATGGCAGCAGGGAGCATCCTTTGCGGGCCAGTTTGCGAGCAAAGCGTTGCCAGGCTTGGTGGGCGGGATCGGGTTTGGGGGCGTTGTTTCGGGTGGCGAGTAAAAACAGGCCGGCAAGAATAAGGCTGCTGATCAGCAGCATACGCAGGATAAATTCGCTGGATAGCACATCCGGAATGCCTAGTTTTTTGAAGAGCTGGCTTTGCTTGCGCGAATCGTAGCCCATTACCCATTGATTCCAGCCGTTAACCAAATTGTCCCAGTTTAAGCGCAGCTCATGGATCCATGCGGGCGGTGCGCCATCCATAAAGGGCAGTGCGTCGGTCTGATTAAGCCCGATGTTTAAGCCATCATTGATCCGGGAAGGGGCGATCACGGCGGTGGGGTCAACCCTTTGCCAGCCGCTTTGAGGCAGCCAGACTTCGGTCCAGGCATGGGCATTGGCCTGGCGCACGATCAGGTATTTGCCGCTGCGATTCCATTCTCCTCCCTGATAGCCGCCCACCACGCGGCTGGGTATGCCTGCGGCCCGCATTAAAAAGGTGAAGCTACTGGCGTAGTGTTCGCAAAAGCCCTGTTTATGGATAAATAAAAAATCATCGATGCCATTCGCCCCCTGGCTAAGAGGCGGTTGCAAGGTGTAGCTAAAGCCGCCCTGACGTAAAAATTGCAGCCCTTTATTAATGCGCTCCATGGGCGGAAGTGTTTGCCAGCTGCTGGCGAGCTGTCTGGCCTTTGGGTTGCCTGATTTGGGGATTTGTAATGCGCTCGTGAGCGTGTCATCACTATAGGTGCGCCAAACCAAGGCGCTGCTTAAACGATAGCGCTGCCGTTGGGTGATCGGGTTGCTATTGACGGCTTGCAAACGGTTGCTGATGAGCGCGGTTTCTGGCAGCTCGGTTGGCATATCCAGTGCGAGCAACCAGTTTCGATTATGTGGCTCCATGGTGATGGTGTAGCTGATAATGGGGCCTCGTTTTTCGATAGCCGGGCCGCCTGCTTGGCTGATTGGGGCTTGCAACCAGGCTTCCCCATCAAAAATATCGAACACCGGCCCGCGCCAATACCTTGCGGCGGCTTTAGGGATGCTGCCTTCAAACTCTACCCTGAAGGCAACCGATTCATCGCGGGCTAATTTACTGAAATTACCGGGGCGCATTTCATCGCCCAGACCAGTGCGTGCGCCCGGTTGCTCGTCGGGCATGCTCCAAAGAGGCGGCAGGCGCGGGAAAAAAACAAATAAGAAAAGCGCAAACGGCAGCGCTTCGCACAACATATAAAACAGCTGCTTTGCAAGGGCTTGCCAGGATTGTGCGCTTTGCCATTGCATCAATTGCCCCGTGATGGCCAGCATAGAGAGCGTGGCCCAAGGGAAAATCCATGCCGAGCGCACACTAAGAAAACCAGCACCCAGTAAAAAATAAGCGAGCAAGCTGATAACTTTTACGTCGCGCTGGGTACGGGTTTCAAATAGCTTAATGGTTGCAAGGCTGGCCAGCGAAGCCACGCCTCCTTGACGGCCGATTAAGGTGTGGTATTCCAGCCAGATCAGCAAAAATAATCCCACGGCAAGCAAGAGGCTGAACAATGTGGGTGGCAGTGCTTTCCCGCTGTAGGCAATCCAGCTTCGCCACAGCAGAAGCAGGGCAAGGCTGAGGGTGTGCCAGGCGCTAAATTGCAGGCAAAGTGGCGCGAGTACCAGTGCAAAAGTGGCGATCAGATATTGCAGCGGCATTCGGGCGAGTGGCGTGTGCATAAATAAAGATTAAGTGTCCAGATTGTTGGGCTTGGAAATACGCAATAACGACGGAAAATGGCTTTATATAAGGTTTGATATAAGGTTTGTTTTTCTTTATGAAACCCCGTGTTTCAAGATTTGGGTTTGCTGCGCAATATCAGTGATTAAATAAGGCCAATGCATTGAGGCAGTTTATTTGATGCGCCTCGCCCAGAGCAGGGTCAATCGATTGATTGGGGAGCGATAAGCCATAGGGCGTGCCGAGTTGTTGCGCCGCTAAAATCCATGCAGCCAGCCTTGATAAACGCGCTTCGCTATCTAGCCCTGCGAGTTGATTCCAGTTGAATACCTGTGCAGATGCGCCTTGCGAGTCAAAAAACTTAACGGGCAAAGATTCGCTATGCGCAGCGTGCTTCCATGCGATTCTGCGTAATGAATCGCCCAGCTGATAGGGGCGTATGCCAGCGAAGTCTTCTTCTCCTCGCCCGATGGTATTGCCCTGATCGTGATCAACTTGCCAAGGCGGCGGATCGTTTTCTGGGCAAGGCCAGATTAAGCAACGTGCCGGGCTGTTTAAATAGCTCCAAGCTTGGCACCAGCCCACGGGGTAACGGCTTGATAAATGCAAGGTGGGTGCATCTAGCCAGCCGCGCTGCTGGCTGAGCAAAGGAACGGCAAGCTCAACCTCGTGCTCAATCAGGCTGGCACTCACGGTGGGCTGGTTTTTAAACTGAAATAAAATAGCATGCCGGATCAGCGTGCTGCCATGGCTGATATGGAGCGGAAAAGAAGCGATTTCTCCGGCAAATACGGCAGGCGCATCAAAAAGCTGCAAGCGAAGTTTTAATAAATTTCTAAAAGTGCGCAGCAGCACAGCATGGCCTAAGCCCAGCAGGCTAAAGGCAAATAAATAAGCCAGGCTGAGCTGGTAATTAATCGCACCAATTAAAATCAGCAGGGCGGTAAAGCAGAAGGCATAGCCAAAGCCGCTAGGTAAGATATAAATGCGATCGTATTTGAGCGTCATCACGCTGCTTTGGGCGGGGTGCCGTTTAGCAAACCAGTGTTGGAGCCAGCGTTGCTTGAGTTGATTGAGCATTGCAGCCCCAAACTTAAGGAATCGGTGTTTCTAAAATCAGCGCCTTTACCATCTCGACAGCGGCTTTACCGCTGCTGGGCATCACTAGCCGGTGCTGGGTGACAGGCACAAACACCGCTTGAATATCTTCAGGCAAAACTAGCTCTCTGCCATCCAGCCATGCCCATGCTTGTGCGGCATGCAATAAGCCTAAAGCTGCTCGCGGTGATAAGCCGCACATAAACCGCCCCGGATGGCGGGATGCGGCAATCAGTGCTTGCACATAATCGAGTAAGGCGGGGGCAATATGCACATTGCGGACGGCTTTCTGGCTTGCTTGTAAATCGCTGCTGTTAATGGCTTCTGCCAGCGTTTCAATTAAATGGCGTCGATCTGTTCCTGCCAGCATGGCTCGCTCGGCATGCGTATCTGGGTAGCCCAGCTCAATGCGCATTAAAAAACGATCAAGTTGCGATTCGGGCAGCAGAAAGGTACCTATCTGATGCGATGGATTTTGCGTGGCAATCACAAAGAAAGGCTCGGGCAATGGCCAAGTGGTGCCATCTGCCGTGACCTGACCTTCTTCCATGGCTTCAAGCAGGGCGGATTGGGTTTTGGGTGAGGCACGGTTGATTTCATCGGCTAGCAAAAGTTGCGTGAATAGCGGGCCATGATGAAATTGAAAGCGCTGATTGTCCCGGTCAAAAATCGATACACCGGTGAGGTCCGCAGGGAGCAGATCGCTAGTGAATTGCACGCGTTGGAACTTTAGCCCCAGTGTGCGGGCTAAAGCATGGGCCAGCGTGGTTTTGCCTACACCGGGCAAGTCTTCGATCAGCAAATGGCCCTGTGCAAGCAGGCAAGAGAGAGCCTGACGAATTTGCACTGGCTTACCAAGAATGATGGCTTCAAGTTGCTTAAGAACCGCAGGCAGGCGTGGTGCCATGGTATGGCTTCCTGTTTATTTATCACTTCAGTGTTGACCATGAATGGCAAACTGTCTATTCGCTTTCGTTGCCAGTGTATTTGCCAAGGGCGTAAACTAGTCGTCAGAATAGCCTGTGCTTAGGGCTGAGGCAGCCTATTGCTGGCTGAATAAAAATGGATTTAAGCAGGCGGCGATGGCGGCTTGTCTTCAGAGGGGTAGTGCCGGTGAGTAGTGGTCCAAGCGCTTATATTAGTCACCCCGCCTGTGCCATGCACAATATGGGCAAGGGGCATCCTGAGTGCGCGGAGCGTCTGGAGGCGATTAAAGATCGTTTGATGGCGGCAGGGATTTGGGATTTTTTGCTGCATATGGATGCACCCGCAGCGACGCGGGAGCAACTGGCACGCGTGCACGGTATGGCGTATTTAGACAGGCTGGCCATGATTTCACCCACGCATGGCTTTGTGCATGCTGATCCTGATACCGCCATGAACCCGTTTACTTTGCGGGCGGCGTATCACGCTGCAGGGGCGGGGATTGCAGCGGTGGATGCGGTGATGCAGGGCAAAGCCGCTAATGCTTTTTGCGGGGTGCGCCCGCCGGGCCACCATGCAGAAAAAAACAATGCGATGGGCTTTTGTTTTTTTAATAATGTGGCCGTCGCAGCGCGGCATGCGATCGAGCAATACGGCTTGGAAAGAGTGGTGATTGTTGATTTTGATGTTCACCACGGTAATGGCACCGAAGATATTTTTTGCGAAGACCCCCGTGTGATGATGGTGAGTTTTTTTCAGCATCCTTTTTTTCCTTATTCGGGCGATGTGCCACGCGGCGCGAATATGCGTAATTTCCCTATGCCGCGTGGCACTACGGGTGCGCAGTTCCGTGACTTGGTGATTGAGCAGTGGTTGCCGGTATTAAATGAATTTGCGCCGCAATTTGTTTTTATCTCGGCAGGATTTGATGCTCATTTAGAAGACGAAATGTCGACGATGGGCTTGGTCGAGGCTGATTATGCATGGGTGACCAAACAGCTGATGCAGATCGCCGATCAGTATGCCGGGGGCCGGATCGTATCGTTTTTAGAAGGCGGCTACGATCTTTCGGCCTTGGGGCGGAGTGTGGCGGCGCATATCAAGGCCTTGTCTGATTAGGCAGGCGTCTGACATTTATTAAATCTTGCGAGCATCTGACAAGCTTCTGTGCCTTACCTTTGCTATAAATGCCACTGGGATGACAATAAGTGAGCAGGGCGATGCGGGGCATTCTTTTACTTCTGCTGTTTAGTGTGCTTGCTGCCTGCGGTGGTGGTGCAAGTGATGCAACAAGCGGTGCGGCAAGTGCTGTTGCGGTGGCCAGCGGCGCGGCCCAGCTTTCGCTTACTTTGCAAAATGAGGCCGGGCAGGTTTCTACTACGGTTTATGCCAACTCGATTGCTCCGCTTATTGTGCATTTAAGTGATGCAAAAGGTTTACCGCTGAGTAATCGAGTGGTCAAGCTGGGCGTTACCACTTCTTCCCTTAGTAAAATTAGCCCTGATACGGTGCTGACCGATGCCTCCGGGCGGGCGCAGTCGCAGCTGATCACTAATGACAGCACAGGGGCTGATGCCATCAATGCCAGTATTGATATTGAGGGTAAATCGTATAGCACTGCATTTAATTACAGCGTTAGATCGCTTCATTTTACCCTGAGTGCCTTAAAGCTGGATTTAACGACGCTGTCTGCGGGAGGAAGCGCGGGGGTGTCGCTTACGCTAAGCAATAGCGAAACAGGGCAGGCATTAGAAATGCCGGTGAGTGTGAGCTTTAGCTCGCCTTGCGCTGAGGCGGGCAAGGCGCTGCTGTCTTCGCCTGTTTTGGCGATCATTAGTACGGTGAATGGCGTAAAAACAGCGACCGCATCAACGACGTATCAGGACAAATCTTGCGCCGGGTCTGATGAAATTACCGCCACAGCCACCTTGGGCGGGGTGAGCCGTTCAACAAAAGCCAGCTTAAGCGTGCTTGCCGCAGCAGCAGGCAATGTTGAATTTGTAAGTGCGATTCCTGATCTGATTTCTTTGCCTGGCATAGGCGGCAATACCAGTGCGGTGCTGCTGTTTAAAGTGAAAGATCTGCAAGGCACGGCGCTGGGCGGGCAGTGGGTTGATTTTGCTTTAAATACCAGCGTGGGGGGCATTTCTCTGGTGCAAAGTGCGGGCCAGAGCCAGCCCGGCACAGGGCTGGTGCAGGCAGTGGTGAATGCAGGCTCAGTCAGTACGGTGGTGCGGGTAACCGCAACGCTACGCGGCACATCGCCCCTGATTAGTAGCCAGTCTAATGCGTTAACGATTTCTACCGGCTTGCCGCATCAAAATGGTTTTAGCTTATCGGCTGATGTGTTGAATCCCGAGTTTTATAGTGTGGATGGCAATAGCATTATATTAACGGCGCGGGCGTCGGATCGCTTTGGTAATCCGGTGCCAGATGGCTCTGCCGTTAGCTTTATGACCGAGAGCGGTATTGGAACCATCACGCCACGCTGCACCATGGTGAGTGGGGCTTGCAGTGTGACGCTGCTGAGCTCAGGTAATCGGCAAAAGCTGGTCGGTGCAGGGCGGATGACCGTGCTGGCGCAAATGGTGGGCGAGGAAAGTTTTAATGATCTCAATGGCAATGGTGTATTTGATACAGGAGAGAGCTGGTCGGATCAGGGAGAGGCCTTTTTAAATGCCGATGAAACCGCCCATGCCTCGCCGCTGGCCTTGCTGGCGGTGGATGGCAGTGCGTATGTTGAGCCCTTTGTCGATTTTAACGGTGATGGGGTATACAACGCGCCGGACGGGCAATACAACGGCGTACTGCGTGCTGCAAGTATCCCTGCTTCTGTGGCCAAAACAATCAATGTATCGAGCCGTGGCCTGATTATCTGGTCGGGTAGCTCCCTAGGTAGCAATGTGCTGACTTACCCTGTGAGCCCCAGCAAATTGTGTGCATCAGGTAGCCTGATCAGCCAGTTTGCCTTTGCAACAAGAGATGGCAATGGCAATGTGCTGCCGGCTAAAACGCAGGTTGATTTAGAAATCACACAAACTGTGCTGGTGGATATCTTGGGTAATGCCATTAATAACCCTGCGCAATTATCCGGGCTAACAAGCTTTGCAATCCCAAGCACGGCAGTCGCTTCGCAGTTTAATGGCACGGTATCTGCCGTGGCCTGCCCGATTCCGGCGGATGCACAGTTAGTGGTGAAAGTGAAGTTTCCAAGCGGGGTAGAAACCTCACAAAGCGTGCCGTTGAATTGAGTGTCTCAATAAAAAAGGCCATGTCGATCAACATGGCCTTTAAGTGTTTACTCTTTATTTAATCCAATAGCTGGCGGCAATAAATAAGCCACCTGCGAGCGCCATCGATACCGGCAGTGTCAGCACCCAGGCCAGTAAAATGTTTTTCACTGTTTGGCTTTGCAGGCCGCTGCGATTGGCCACCATGGTCCCTGCTACGGCAGAAGATAAAACATGGGTGGTAGAAACAGGCATGCCGGTGAGGCTGGCAATGCCGATAGCCGATGCGGCGGTAATCTGAGCGGCCATGCCTTGGCTATAGGTCATGCCCTTATTGCCGATTTTCTCGCCAACCGTTAGTACAATCCGCTTCCAGCCAATCATGGTGCCAAGGCCCAGCGCGAGGGCTATTGCCACAATCACCCACTGTGGAGCGTATTCGGTGGTGGCGGATAGATCTTTGCGTAGACGATCTAAATCGGCTTTTTCTGCTGAGGTAATGCTTGGCAATTTGCTGACTTTTTTAGCTGTATCGTCAAGGCAAAGCAGCAAGCGGCGCACACGGATGCGCTCTACTTCAGGTAACTGATCATAATTATGAATGCCTGCTAGCTTAGTGACCAGCTCATTGCTCGCTGGCATGGTTTGCTGTGTGTCACATTTGAATTGCGGTGGCAAAGGGGTGTGTGCATTTTGATCGATGTAACTATTGAGCCGATGGCTGTTACGGCTATAAAACTGCTGCAAATGCAGGGCCGCATCGTGAGTACGCTCAATTTGATAAGTGGTGCTGGCCATGTCAACTACAAACTTCCCTGGCACAATGCCGATCAAAACCAGCATCAGTAAGCCAATACCTTTTTGCCCGTCATTGGAACCATGTGCAAAGCTAATGCCTAATGCCGACAGAATTAGCGCAACACGCGTCCAGAATGGCGGGTGTTTTTTGCCATCTAAGGCTTTGCGCTCATCCGGGGTGTTGTGCATGCGGGAATCGGCTTTGAATTTTTTTAGTAGCAGCAACAATCCTCCGGCAACAAGAAAACCAACCGTGGGCGAAATAAGCAGCGATAGCATAATATCGATGGCTTTTTGGGTGTTGATCCCTTCAAGCAGGGGGATGTTTGTCATCCATGCATTGGCAATGCCTACGCCCAGAATGGAGCCAATCAGGGTATGCGAGCTAGAAGCCGGTAAGCCTAGATACCAGGTGCCTAAATTCCAGACAATCGCGGCAGCAAGCAGGGCAAAGACCATAATCAGCCCTTGCCCGGAGCCTACATTGAGCAGCAGTTCAACGGGCAGTAAATGAACGATGGCATAAGCCACACCCAGCCCGCTGAGCAGTACACCAAAGAAATTACAGATGCCAGATGCAACCACGGCAAGATGGGGGGGCATGGCTTTGGTGTAGATGACGGTGGCAACGGCATTGGCAGTATCGTGAAAGCCGTTAATAAATTCGTAGGTAAGTACAAAGCCAAGGGCCAGGACCAGGCTGATGGCAACGCCGTAGTCAAGGCCACTAAAAATATCGGGCATGGTAGGGGAAGGTGAGTGATAACGGCGCGATTATGCCCCAAAACCGCCATACCCTGTTTTGATTTCAGCCGTATTGCAGAAAATAATCGCTAGAAATTATTTACTGTTTTTAGGACGAGCAAGAAACGCCAATTTGTGCCGCCCACTCTGGAGGGAGCGCCGCGTAATGATCAAAGTGGGGCTGCTCATCAAAGGGATGCATCAGGCATTGCTGTAAAGCTTTGATTTCTTTGAAATCACCTTCGTCTCTTGCTTTGCGAATGGCGATTTCTGCCAGATGATTGCGCAAGATATATTTAGGGTTAACGCGATTCATTGCCACTTGTCGCTCAGTAGGATCATGTATTTCAGAGCCTAGCCGGATCTGATAATTGGTAAACCAAATATCAAAAGCGCCTCGGTCTTGGAAGTGATCACGTAGCTCTGCACCTAGCTGTGGCAGATTGCGCCAGAAATAAGTCCAATCGCAGCGGCTGGCGTGCATCAGCTCAAACAGCGTGGTGATTAAGTGCCAGTCGCTCTCTTGCCAGTGGAGTAGTCCCAGTTTTTGACGGAGTAAATCGGCAAAGTGGTTTTCAAATTGCCCTTGGTACTGCTGCAATGCATGCAGGGCGGATGCTTTATCCATCAGGGGCAGTAGGGCTTGCGCCAAGACGTGCAGATTCCATAGGCCGATCTCGGGCTGCTGCTGGTAAGCGTAGCGGCCACTGTCGTCAGAGTGGTTGCAGATATGCCCCGCATCAAAACCATCCATAAAACCAAAGGGGCCGTAATCAAGCGTGAGGCCCAATATGCTCATATTGTCAGAATTCATGACGCCATGACAAAAGCCGACAGCCTGCCATTGGGCAATCATCAGTGCGGTGCGCTCTACTACGTTTGCAAGTAAGGCCACATAGGGATTGCTGGCGGCAGCACAATCCGGGTAATGATATTCAATCACCCAATCGGCGAGTGTGCGTAGTGAATCAACATCATGGCGATAATGCTCAAAATGGCCAAAGCGTACAAAGCTGGGAGCGGTACGTAAAACCACCGCAGCGGTTTCTAGACTTTCCCGCCACACCCCTTGTGCTGATCCAGCCATGCCCAGTGCCCGCGTGGTGGCAATGCCAAGGCCGTGCATGGCTTCAGAACATAAGTATTCACGAATCGACGATCTGAGTACCGCACGGCCATCGGCACGGCGGGAGTAAGGCGTGGGCCCTGCGCCTTTGAGCTGCATTTCCCAGTGTTGCCCATTGGGGGCGAGATACTCGGCAATCAGTATGGCTCGCCCATCGCCAAGCTGGCCTGCGTTGACGCCGAACTGATGCCCGGAATATACACTGGCAATGGGCTCGCTGCCCTGTGGTAAGCGATTGCCGCAGAGGTAATTGGCGAGCAAAGGGTGCTGTTCTGCTTCGCTGGCTAGCCCCATCTCACTGGCTAATTCCGTATTCCACGCAATCAAATAGGGCGAGGGAAGCGGCGTGGGCTGGATGCGCGAGTAAAAATGTCCGGGTAGACGGCCAAAGCGCGGTGTGAGTAAAATCTGATCAAAAGTAGGTTTCATTGCGATATAAACCAGAGTGATTTAGTCGGGTATTGTAACCCTGTCAGCGTTATTGTGAGGTAGTAAATGAGTGAAAAAACACCCGTGACTCAAGCGATTCGTATCCTTCGCCAGCATGGCGTGGCTTATGTGGAGTGCTTGTATGCTTATGAAGAAAAAGGCGGCACAGCGGTTTCTGCTCAAGCGTTAGGCGTGAGCGAGCATCAGGTGATTAAAACCCTGATTATGGAAGACGAAAAAAAACAGCCGATGATTGTGCTGATGCACGGGGATTGTGAGGTGTCGACTAAGAATCTGGCTCGCCATCTTAAAGTAAAACATATTGTGCCTTGCCAGCCGGAGGTGGCTAACCGGCATTCAGGTTATGTGGTTGGGGGCACATCACCCTTTGGCACTAAGCGGGCCATGCCCGTGTATATGCAGGAAAGCATTGCCGATCTGGGGCTGATTTATATCAATGGCGGTAAACGCGGCTTTTTAGTGAGGCTAGAGGCCAAAGAAGCTATTCGGGTGCTTCAACCTGTTTTGCTGGATATGGCTAATCCGCATGAGATGGCTAAAAACACGGGCAGCGATTAGGCCACCCGGCTTGGCTATAGATTAAATTTGGCAACAACCGCTTTTAAGCTAAACGCCTGATTGTCTAGCTCCTGAGCCGTATCGGTGTTGGCTTGCACTGCCTGATTGTTTTCTTCGCTTGCCTGCGCGATCCGTTCGATATTTTGGCTGATCAAATTACAAACCTGACGCTGTTCACGCAGCGAATCCACAATGGCATGGATGGCGGTGTGCACAGACTGTGCGGCATTTTGGCTGTTCTGCACGGATTCTGCTGCTGCGCCAGCATGCTGCACGCCTTGTTGCACCTCGCTCAGCGCTTGATTCATGATGGTGGCCGCTTCGGTGGTGCTGGTTTGAATCGCGTTGATTGTTTCATTGATTTCAAGTGTGGATTGGGTGGTGCGCTCAGCCAGTTTTCTGACTTCATCAGCAACCACGGCAAAGCCCCGGCCCATATCGCCCGCACGAGCGGCCTCGATCGCCGCATTGAGTGCCAGTAAATTGGTCTGATCAGCAATATCACGAATGACTCTGGCGATTTGCCCAACAGCATTCGAGCGGTCTTGCAATTGCAAAATATGCTGGGTGGCTGATCCGATAGTGCCGCTCATTTGTGAAAGCGATGCTTGGGTGGCCTGGATGACTTGGCTGCTGGTATGCGTTGCAGCCAGAGCGAGATCGGTTGAGGTACTGACATCTTCTGAGTTGTCGGTAATGATCGAAACGCTGACGGTCATTTCTTCTACTGAGGAAGCAAGTGAAGCTGAGGCTTGGTTTTGTAAATCGATGGCTGCTGATGTTTGCTGGCTTCCCTTGCTGAGCTCATTAGATGCAGTGCCAATGGCGTGCGAGCTGTTGGCGATTTCCTGCACTGCACTTCGCAGGCTGTTTTGCATGTCGCCCAGTGTATCGATCAGTGTGCCTAATTCATCTTTACCAGCAGCCGGCTTGGCTTTACTTAAATCGCCTGAGGCAATAATGCTGGCAAATTGAGTGGTGCAGAGTACCGCGCGGCTAATGTCTCTGATTAGCCAGATGGAGAAGGCAATTAATATCAGCGCAATAAAAATAAGCAGCCAGATATTATAAGAGCGGGTTGCTGTATAGGCTTGCTCGGAAGCACTGTGTTCTTGCTTGGCTACATCAAGTTGCAGGGTGATCAGCTCAGAGATCTTGTCAGCAACCGGCTCAATCGCAGGGTACATTTCATTGATAACCAACTGATCAAGCACTGCTCTATCGCTATTTTGCATGGCTTGTTTTAAGTTGGCGCTCATTTGGTTAGCAAGCTTCATGCGTTGTTCGTTCTCTTTTGCCAGCGTACTTTCTTTATCGTCCATTTTGCTGGCCATATAGTTGCCCCAATCACGGGCAATACCTTCTTCTGCCGATTTAATCGAGGCAATGCCTTTTTCTGCGCTCAGGCTGCCGTTGCGTACTTTATGGCTGGTGTCGACAATATTGACAGCATAGAGGTCGGCTACATTTTTCAGGTCACGCAAGGGAACAACACGATCTTGGTAAATGCTGTTCATGGTTTGGTTGGCTCGATAGATGCCATTTAGCCCAATTAAGCTCGTTATCAAAACAGCAATAATGCCCAGGGTACTCATGATGATTAAACGTAAACGTAATGACATAATCGTCCCCGGTTGTTTGATCAATGAATGATAGGTTTATTCTTGAGTAGATACAGCATTCATGTCATTGTTTTTTTTGATGGCATGAAAAATTCATAATACATATATGCGGTTTTAACAATTCATGTTTTTTTATTTGCAGACAGGCTAGAGGGGTGAAATGGGAAGCGAGAAAGCTTGCAAGTAAGGGGAGCTATAAGGGGTGACCCTTTTAATGCCTTTGTTGTTGTCTAATCTGCTTTAAAATTGGAGCATATTGTTTTTTTATTGCTGTGTTTTTTGTATTTTTGGTGTTTTATTGTTTAAAAACAGCAATATAGGTTTTCTTCTGGTTTTTTTTGATTGTGCTTTTTAAATAAAATTAAATGATTGTTTTTTTGTTTTGTAAGTTTTCTATTTCAGATGAAAGTAGTGTCGGGCTATAGGTAGATGATCTATTTTTTCATTTTTCTGATGTATTTATACAAATTAGATGTTCTGGTTTTAGTTGGTTTTTAAAATAATCATTTTTCAAATGACCATGGCGGCTCAGGCTGGATACGCTGTTTGGTTGATTTGTTTCGTAACATAAATTGCGCAAACTTGGCTTGTGAAAGCCGTTATCTGCTCTTGTATTTAAGCGGGCAAAGAGGAGGGAGGCGTGGGTGTTACGCTTGGCGGAGCGATGAGCTCATCCAGGTCATTTTTTAGACTAAGTAAAATACTTTCGTCGATATTGCCTTGCAGACGACTAATCAGATCACTTGCTGTATTAAGCAGCGATAAGCGAATTGGATTGTCTTCAATACCAGCTTTTAAATATTTGATGCTGGCATGGGCTGCAGAAAGGGTGAGCCTTGAGTTGCGTGTGCTTTGTGCCTCGGGCACCAAAAGGGCTACGGCTTCTTCGAGGCGGGATTTCAGCATAAGCTGCACGCCGTTATTATTAATATCGGTTATTTCTTGTCCTGTTTGTTGAATAAACTGCCGCCAGACAGGGCGTTGGTTGGCGGTGCTTTCTAAAATACCCGACATGTTTTTTGTGGTGACAAAACGCTTTGCCAGAATGGCCAGCCAGCGATAAGGCGCGGCAGATGGATTAGGGGTTTCTTGATCGTTGCAGGGAGGGGAAATTAAATTAGCGGTCATAATAAAGCTGATGGCTAACTCCATTGTAAAGTCATCCTGGGTCATGCTGGCTTCTATATGGGCTAGCTCATCGCTTTTGCCACTATAAATGGCGGCGGCTAATTGGGCGGATATTCTGTTCTGGATGATGTCATCTTTGCGCGCTAGCTCTTGCACCATTTTCAAGTATTTTTCGGCGTCACCTAAATCGCCTTCCTGCTTGGCCGCTAAAGCGAGCTGCAATACGGTATTGCTTGATAAGAGTGATGAGTTTCCACCGCAGTTGACCGCTCTGCTTAATAATTGCTTCGCCTTAGCGCTATCCCCCAGCATATTGGCTAAATTACCTGCTTTTTGCAGACGATTAATATTATTGGGTGTAATGGTCAGGCATTTATCAAAAACCACCATCGCTTCATCTAAACGTCCTTCATTCATATACATATTGGCCAATTCTTCGTAGGCATCTACATATTGGCTGTGTTGCACAATGGATGATTGCAGAAGCTGGTCTGCCTTGGTTTTATTGCCTTGCTTGTTGTAAACCTTTGCAAGGCCAAGCTTGGCCCAGGGCACTAAACGGCTGGCCAGGATTTCTTCAAAGAGCGCTCGTGCTTCTTCGAGCTGATTGCTCTCTAATAATAGTGTGGAGAGAAGCCGTAAAAGATCAGACTTATAAGGCACATCCGGCTTTGCAAGTAAGCCACGCGCGGCTTCAATGGCGCCCTGTGCATTGTCTTGTGCAATGCAATCGTAAATGAGCTGTAGTGCTTTCTTTTTTTTCCACGCTACGCTGAGCCTGTCGATCAGTTGGGAGCCAGAAAAAGGTTTGATCAGGTAATCATCTGGGCCCACTTCAGCAACCGCAACGACTTTTTCGTAGGATGCTTCGGCGGTAATCATAAACCACACCGTGCTGAGCGGTAATTCGCCATTTCTGCGAATTTCCTCAAGCAGCTCCTGCCCGTTCATGCCTTCGCCAAAATCGTAATCGCACAAAATAACGTCGTACTCCGCATTGCGAAGCCTGCGGCGGGTTTCGCCAATGCTGCTCGAGGTATCTACCCGGGTGATGCCAACCTGAGCGAGGGTCATACGCAAGGATTGGCGAACGGTTGGCGCATCATCGGCAATGAGTGCACGGGCATTGTTTATCAGATCGGTCATTGTGCTTGGGCGCTAGGAAGTTGACAGGTGTATTAACTATCAACTGATTATGGAGAAAGCGTAGCGCTAATTGCTGTAAAGAAATGATTTTGAGCGCTGTTTGGTCGGTTTGCCCGGCGCGTGGGTGGGTAGGCATAAGTTACAGACGTAAAAAAACCCAGTGTGTGCTGGGTTGTTTTTTCTTGATATGCGATGTTTTTTAATTAAAGCTGCTGGTGCCCAGAAGAGGACTCGAACCTCCACACCCTAAGGCACATGGACCTGAACCATGCGCGTCTACCAATTCCGCCATCTGGGCAATACGTCTAGCATTTAAATCTATTGCAAACTTACTTGTCTGTTGCTGACTTTTTTA
>NZ_JBHTBQ010000035.1:23588-90020 GCF_042664895.1 Iodobacter arcticus | reverse complement strand
CATGGACCTGAACCATGCGCGTCTACCAATTCCGCCATCTGGGCAATACGTCTAGCATTTAAATCTATTGCAAACTTACTTGTCTGTTGCTGACTTTTTTGAAATCAGCTTCATTTACTTATGGTGCCCAGAAGAGGACTCGAACCTCCACACCCGAAGGCACATGGACCTGAACCATGCGCGTCTACCAATTCCGCCATCTGGGCAATGCAATTAACCTATTTCAAAAGTGGCTAATTTAAACTTCATCTACTGCTTTTGCTGCAAATCATTTAAAGCAACTTTTAGAACGTGGTGCCCAGGAGAGGACTCGAACCTCCACACCCGAAGGCACATGGACCTGAACCATGCGCGTCTACCAATTCCGCCACCTGGGCGCTCTAAAAGCGTTAGAATGTTGCTGCGCCTCACTTAAGAGGAGGCGATTATTGTTAAAAGCAGACACCATGTCAAGAAATATACCGAAGAAATCTTTAAGAATTTCCACTATTCCAAATCAGGAGGCCTCGACAATGAGCGGCCGTTCTAAAAAAATCAAAGGCATACGCGCGTCAGACCCATTTCTTGAGCGCGAACGCGAACGTTATGAATTTCCACTTCCTTCCCGAGAATTTGTGCTGCAAGTACTGAGTGAGCACGGCGCACCTATTTTTGTTGATGAATTGATGAGTACCCTGGCTATTTTGCCCGAGGAAGAAACACAGTTCCATCGCCGCATGGCCGCGATGGAACGTGAAGGGCAGGTGATGATTAATCGCAAAGGTGCATTATGCCTGCCTGATAAGCTCGATCTTTTACCTGGACGGGTGCAAGGGCATACCGATGGGTTTGGCTTTTTAGTACCCGATGATGGCAGTAGCGATCTTTACCTTGGCCCTAAGGAAATGAATAAAGTTTTGCATGGCGATCGTGTGCTGGTGCGCCCGATGGGCCTAGATCGCCGTGGTCGTCGTGAAGGCAGTATTGTTGAAGTGTTAGTGAGGGCGACGAGTAAATTAGTGGGCCGTCTGCATGGTGAGCATGGTGTTTATACCGTTACCGCAGAAGATAAGCGGATTAGTCACGAAATTCTGCTGGAGCCCAACGGCACGATGGGGGCGGAATCAGGGCAGGTGGTGATGGTTGAGCTGGTCAGCCAGCCTTCACGTTATTCTCAGCCTGTAGGCCGGGTGATTCAGGTGCTAGGTAATTATGCCGATCCGGGCATGGAAATTGAGATTGCCCTGCGTAAGCACAATTTACCTCATGAATTTTCTGAAGCAGCGATTTTGCAAGGGGAAGAAACCCCTAGCAAAGTACGCAAAAAAGATTGGAAGAAAGTGCTGGGCACGGTAGAGCGTGAAGATTTACGCGATTTGCCGCTAGTGACCATCGACGGTGAAACGGCTAAAGATTTTGATGATGCCGTTTATGCAGAGAAAAAAGGCAAAGGCTGGCGCTTAATCGTGGCGATTGCCGATGTAAGCCATTATGTCTTGCCGGGTGATGCGTTGGATGTGGGGGCGATTGAGCGCGGTAATTCGGTTTATTTCCCGCGCCGGGTGATTCCGATGTTGCCAGAAGCATTATCTAATGGCATTTGTTCTTTAATGCCGGACGTAGAGCGCCTGTGTATGGTGTGCGATATGCAAATTACGGCTAAGGGCGAAATTAAAAAATATCGCTTTTATCCGGCTGTGATGCATTCAAAAGCGCGCCTGACTTACACCAAAGTATGGGATATGGTGCAGCATCCTGAGGGTGAAATCGCTCAGCAATATCAGCATGTATTGCCGCAGATCGACACACTTTATGCTTTGTTTAAAGCATTTTCTGGTGCCCGTGCGCTGCGTGGTGCGATTGATTTTGAAACCATTGAAACTGAAATGCGTTTTGATGAAAAAGGCAAAATCAGCGAAATCGTGCCGGTTATTCGCAATGATGCACATAAGCTGATTGAAGAATGCATGCTGGCCGCCAATGTGTGTGCTGCTGATATTCTGCTGAAAAAAGAACACGAATGCGTTTACCGGGTGCATGAAGGCCCGACACCAGAAAAACTAGAGAATTTGCGCACTTACATTAAGAGCGTGGGTTTATCTCTCGATGGTGATGATGAGCCAACGGCAGGCGATTACGCGGTTCTGCTGGAGAAAATCAAGCTGCGGGACGATGCGCCACTCTTGCAAACCATGTTGCTCAGATCGCTTTCGCAAGCCGTTTATAGTCCCGATAATAAAGGGCATTTCGGTTTGTCTTACGATGCTTATACCCACTTTACTTCGCCTATTCGCCGCTACCCGGATTTATTGGTGCATCGCGCCATTAAGGCGATTCTGGCTGGGCAAAAGTATACGCCGGCAATGAAATGGGAAGCCTTGGGCACGCAGTGCTCAATGACGGAGCGCCGCGCCGATGATGCCAGCCGTGATGTGCAAAACTGGCTAAAGTGTTATTACATGCAAGATAAGGTGGGCGAAGAATTCGAAGGCGTTATTTCTGCGGTGACTGGCTTTGGTATTTTTGTATTGCTGGATAATGTGTTTGTAGAGGGCTTGGTGCATATTTCTGAGTTGGGAGCAGATTACTTCCACTTTGATGAGGTGCGTAAAGAGCTGAAAGGCGAGCGCACGGGGCAGGTTTATCGCATAACTGGCCGGGTAAAAATCAAAGTGGCACGTGTTTCTTTAGAAACCAGCAAAATTGATTTTATGCTAGTTGAAGAAAAAGCCACTTGGGGCGATCAAGTGGCAACGCCGCCGGGCCGCCGTAATGCGCCTCCGCGCAGCCCTGCGCCGCGTGGTGGTCAAGCCAAGCCTCATGCCAAGCCACGTGTTACTGAAGTTGCTCCGATTGCGCCTGCTAAACCTAAGCCACTTAACCCAAGAAAACGCACTGCTGCCGTTAAAAAAACAGATGCAGTGCTGCCTCAGCCAGCTGCCGATAGCGTAAAGAAAACCGTGCTTCCAAGGGCGGCTAAGCCTAAGGCGGCGGTGGCTGATCAGCCCCAGACCGTTGATGTGGCAGCAAAGCGCGCGGTAAAAAAACCGCGTACACCTGCCGCTAAGTCTGTTGCAGTAGCCAATGCTGCTAAACCAGCTGCGAATAAGCCGGCTGCTAAACCGCGTGTTGCAGCGGCCAAGCCAACTGCAGAGCAAGCGGCTGCGGCCACAGCAAGCCCTGCTGCAAGAAAACCGCGCGCAGCTAGGGTTAAACCCACGGCTGCCATGGTTAAGGTGATAACGCCTACGGGGCTTGATGTTGTGGATAGCAAGAAGAGCGGCAAAAAGCCGTTGTAAGGTAGACAGATCAAGCTGCGATGAGCAGCTTGATCGTTTCCCAGGCTGTGCCTGCCTGAGTGCTGCCGGCATTTGTTTAGGTGGTTTTGAGTGCTTTCATCAGGTTTTCACGCTGCGTTGCGTTGATTTCTTTAATTTGCACAATATGGCGGAACATGCTGACTTGGCCAATAAGGGAAGTGCAGCTGATATTGCCGGTAAAATCAACGTATTGCTTGATTAAAGAGCCGGGAATATCGAGGTAGATATGGCAAGTCGTGCCTGCTTTGACTTCTTTGTCTGCCAGTATAATCAGCTTGTTTTCC
This sequence comes from Iodobacter arcticus, assembly GCF_042664895.1. Classification (NCBI taxonomy): domain Bacteria; kingdom Pseudomonadati; phylum Pseudomonadota; class Betaproteobacteria; order Neisseriales; family Chitinibacteraceae; genus Iodobacter; species Iodobacter arcticus. The sequence continues at coordinate 86,437 of NZ_JBHTBQ010000035.1, read as the reverse complement.
GCTACTTCAATGGCAATGCCGTAGACGGGCGGGGCGCTTGGGGACGTGACAATCGCGGCACGCCAGCTTACTTTTTTACGGGGACGGGGATCAGTTGTTTGATTCATCATACTTATCAAGATGGGCAGAATATTTGCCGTTGAAAATACAGCGTAGCACTCGCCGTGCTAACCTTGTGCCTAAATGCCGCACTGCGGTAAAGATATACTTTTAACCAAGGAGTTCTGCATGTTTATCGTCGATCGCTCGGTTGCTATTATTAAGCCACGGCAACCTTTTCTCGATTGGCTCAATAAGTTGCCAGGAAATGACATCCAGCTGACTTTGGATGAAGTTCGTTGTGACTGTACCTCTATTCTGATTCCAGAGGCGAATGAAACTGAGGATGGCATCGCTTTTATTGATGAAATTGCTGAAAAATTATTTGAAATGGAGCTTTCCTCTTGGGTGGCTGAAGAGCAGCACTGGCCAGAAAAACGCAATCTCAAAACATTTTGGGAATGGTTTGATGTTGAAGTGCATTTAGGCGTCATGGACGCGGTTGCGGAAGAGATCCACAACACACCTACTGATCATGGTTATCATTAATCGATTGCTAAGTACTTTAACTTACTGAGTTCAATAAAGGGGCGGATTATCGCCCTTTTATTTTGCAATTGTATTTAAAATGACAATAATTTCTGCTGATCTAGTTAGAAAGTAGCGCATGTGAGTAGATCAAATGATGGAAAATGAAAGACAGTTTGTGGATTTTTTGTAATTTAGGGGGCTTGACGCGTTAAAAATATCATCATGAAAAGTTTGATTTTGCGCTGTGACAGGCGTGAATAAGTGGTACTTTTTACTTGTAGCTTTCGTGTTTATTTTAATTAAACTATTGTCAAAAGATTATTTTCGTAAGCTGTGATTATAAGGATTTGTGATGAAATATCTTCTTTCAGCGGTCATGATGACTGCCATGACGTCAGCAATGGCAGCCAGCGATACCCCGATGTTTAATGTGGTGAATCTGGAAGCCAGCGCTTCACGTGAAGTGGCGAATGATCTGGCGAGTGCTATTTTGTTTGTTGAGCTGACCGATACCGATCCTGCGCGTCTGAGCGATAAGATTAATCAAACGCTTGCTGCCGCGATTAAGCTCGTGAAAGCCCAGACGGCAGTACAAAATGGTGGCACGGGTTATGCAACCTATCCGCTGTATGGCAAAACGAATAAGCAAGAAGGCTGGCGCAGCCGGGGCGAATTGCGTGTGTCCTCGCGCGATTTTGCGGTACTGTCTAAATTGCTGGCTCAGCTGCAACAGCCGATTGCGGGTGGCTTACCAATGCAATTGGCAAATGTCAGCTATGGTGTTTCAGAAGGCGCGCGCTCTAAAGCTGAAGAGGTGCTGATTGAAGAAGGTTTACAAGACTTTAAATACCGTGCCGCGCTGATCCAAAAAGGCTTTGCAGGCAAGAGTTGGAAAATGATCAATGTGAATGTCAATACGGCAGGTGGTTATCGTCCGCAGCCCATGATGATGAAAAGTAGTGGTGCAATGGAGATGGGCAGGGCTGCTGATGCGCCGATTGAATCAGGCGAAAGCCGTTTAACGGTTAATGTATCAGGCAGTATTCAAATCACCGAATGATCCCCGCGCCGCTGGTGCTTGCACCCTCTTTGTGGGAGAGGCGCTGGCTGTATTTAAGCCATGCCTGCGCGGCGTTTGCTTGCCTGTTTAGCCCTTGGCTTTGGGCCATCACGCTTGTGGTGGCTTTTTCTTTGTATCGCAGCTTATATCTGAAACCGTCAGCGTCATCTTGCGTGATGGCTTTGGCGGATGGATCAATCAGGCTAACGTATGCTGATGGCAAAGAAGTTGATGCGGTTTTATTGCCTTCTAGCAGGGTAATGGGCGGCTTGATTGTGCTGCATCTGATCGGTGATGCCCGACCCATTGATTTAGTGATCTGGCCAGATAGTGCACCTGCCGAAAGCTTGCGCCAGTGGCGGGTTTGGCTGCTTTGGCAATGGCCGGCACTCCAGTCGCGACAGACGCAAGATTAGTTGGGGCGCAATACGCTGCTTGTGTTTTGGGCTTATCCGCAGATTAAAAAAGAGCAAGGCATCGTTGGATGCCTTGCTCTTTTTTATTGGTTTTTCCGTGTTTTTTAGCGTGTTTTTGCTTGATTAATTAAATGGCATTGACAATAAATACAGATGAGTATGATAATGATTATCATTAAATATATTCTCATGTAATGGACGCCGTGTCTTACTCTTCGCTTGTTACCCAGCCGCCTTGTCGCATTAAAAAAACTGCGCTGTTATTGTTGCTGACCTCCTCGTTTGCTATGGCCGATGTCACGCTGGATACCGTTGTGGTGACCGCAACGCGCAGCGAAAGGCGGGTGGACGATACGCCGGTGCGCACCGAGGTGATCAGCCGTGCAGAAATCGAAAAAACCCACGCCCGCACTTTAAAAGACGCGATCGAAAATATCCCCGGCTTGCAGCTCAGAGAAGTGCACGGTAAATCGGGGTATGAGCTGTCTTTACAAGGCTTAAGCAGCGATCAGGTTCTGGTGTTGATCGATGGTCTGCCCATTGCCGCCAGCACTAGCTCTACGGTGAATTTAAGCCAGTATTTGCTTTCAGAAGTCGACCATATCGAAGTGATTAAAGGCGCGGCATCGGCGCAATACGGCAGCTCGGCGATGGGTGGAGTGATTAATGTGATTACGCGCCGGGTAAAGCCTGGTTTTTCCGGTAGCGCTGATGCCAGCTTGGGTAGCTATGGTGCGCAAAATGATTCTGGAAAATCTTGGGATGCGGGCCTGAAGCACGGTCAGTTTCAGCTAGAAGGCGGCAGCGAGCAATGGCGGGCGCGTTTGAGCGGTGATGTGCTGGATGATGCCGGCTTTGGGACTAAACCAGAAAACTGGTCTCGTCAGGGCGATGCCTCTAAACGTCAGCAATATGGTGCAAAACTAAGCTGGCTGCCTCAGGCGGGTGATGAGTTATGGGTAGAAGGAAGCCGCTATCGTGAAGATGATGTGCAGCGCTATCAGCGCTATGTGCCACCCAGATTGCTCGCACAAGAAAAAACCGAAGGCATTGCCCGCGATCGCTTTGTAGCAGGGGCTAAAACAAGCTTCGTTAATGGCATGCGGGTGCAGGCGCAGCTGCTTGATGAAACTTACAATAGCGAAGGAAAAGAATATTCCCTGGGTGATTTGATGTCGGTACGCCGCTTTGAGCAGCATTTAAATCATTTGACTGCTCAGGTCGATTTGCCTGCTTGGTATAGCCAGCTTTGGCAATTTGGGATGGATTGGCGCAAAGAGAATGTTAGCCAAAGCGTGAATGGCGTATCTGAGTTTTTAGGCTCACAAAAGGTAAGTAAAGAAAGCCGCGAGTTGTTTGTGCAGAACGATATTTTCTTCGGAGATGATTGGGAAGTTGTGCTGGGCTTACGCGTGCAAGATGATTCTGATTTTGGCACGCATGCCGCACCTAAAATTGCGCTACGCGGCAATGTATGGGAAAGCGGCGATTGGAAAGGAGTGCTTCGGGCTAGCTTTGGTCAAGGCTATCGCGTTCCTAATTTAAAAGAGCGGCATTTCCTATTTGATCATAGCTCGCTGGGCTATATGGTATTGGGCAATCCAAATTTAAAACCAGAATCCTCCAATAGCTGGCAATTGGGTGGCAATCTTGCTTTATCCAGAAAAGTTTCACTGGATATCAATGCCTATTTCAATCAGGTTAAAGATTTAATTCAGGTTGATGAAATAAATGCAGTGACAAGTAATGGTGTTTCGAAGTTTACTTACAAAAATATAGCGCGTACTGAAACACGCGGTATAGAAACAGCATTGGATTGGCGTGTATCAGATCAATTAAATATAAATACTTCTTATACCTATAGTCTGAGCAAAGATCTGGATAGTGGCAAAGCACTCACTCGTCGCCCGGAAAACATGGCGCGCCTTGGTTTGGATTGGGAGGTGTTAGCAGGAAGCACCTTTACTTTGCGTAGCCGTTATCAAAGCGCTGAATTAATCGACTCTGCAAAGAATGCTCATTCTGATGCATGGATGACGACCGATATTAAATTTAACCAACAAATTAATAAAAACATAACAGCATATATCGGTATTGATAATGTGCAAGATACGCAGCGTGATTTCAGTAACCCAAATGATTTTGGTCCCATTTCAGGGCGTTTTATTTATCTGGGTAGCCGTTTTGCCTGGGGTAGTTAATAGAGGAGTTTAAAAAATGATCATGAAGCCATCTTTAGTATTAAGCGGTAGTTTATTTGCCATGACTTTATTGCTGAGCGCATGCGGGGGCAGTGATGATGCAACCGTTGCACCAACGCCGGTTCCAAAACCCACCCCAGCGCCAACTCCTGTTTCTGGATTTACTAAAACCGCAACATGGGATGTGGCATTTGAAGCTAAAGCAGGCGGAGAGTTGTGTTTTGATATCGATACTCAAAAAGCGGCAGATTGCACAAGCGATACTTGGGACGTTAAAGCAAAAGATGATGGACGCAGCACCAGCTTCTTTACTAATAGCGGCACTAGTGGTGCAGGTAAAGGTGGCGCTGTGGCTAGCCCTCTTGACGCCAAATGGGCCGATTTAAAAAAATGGCTCAACGGGATGGCTGATCCTATCAGCGGCGCTTTGGATGCAAATTCCTATATTAAAGACTTTGCTGAAGGCGTATTTACCGGTACAAACCCGATTAAATCGGCTGCTTTTGAATATGATTTAGCAGGGGATCATAAGCTGAGCCCTAACTTTAAAGTGTTCCTGATTTCTGAAGACACCACCAACCCGGTGGCTAAACAGTTTGCTTTGCAAGTAACAGGCTATTACGGTGGCACAGGCGGTGCGGTTTCTGGTTTCCCTTCGATTCGCTGGGTAGATCGCACAAGCAATAATGAATTAAGCGCAACGCTAGATGCATCTAAAGGCTGGGTGTATTTTGATTTGGCAAAAAATGCAGTGTCAACAGAAACCGGTGCATGGCATATCGCATTTAATCGCAATAACATGAAGCTAAATAGCAGCGTGGCAGGCAAACCGCTAGGCGGCTTATTGGCTAAAACACCGGATGGTTTTTATACCGCAGAGGGCAAAGCCATTGCCGCTAAATTTGCCGATACAAATAATCTGGCACAAACCCGAGCACTATTAACGGCAACAGATTTATTACCAGCAAAACCAAAATGGCTGAGCGATAAAAATGCATCCCCCCTTAGCCCGGCCGCTAAAGGCAATTACCCTGTTTTAGATTATGGCTGGTATACCTATTACGGCAGTGATGCTGAGGCCACTAAAGCCGGCTTGGCGGCAGCACATATGTTAAAAGCCAACCCAGATGCTGCAACCATGATTCGCTCCGCAGAAGGCAACAGCTTTGCTCGCATGCATTTAAAAGAAGTTCAATACGCCGATCCAAAAAATGCCAGCAGCAAGAAAACATTGAAGTTTGAATTTGATATTCAACCGAAATCTTAAGTTTGCTGAGTATTGGATAAAAACCCCGCTAATGCGGGGTTTTTTAGTTTAAGGTTAGGGTAATTAGGTATGTAAAAAAAGATGTAAAGGTGATTTGCGTGCGGCTATTCCGGTGTTATTGCATAGACTTTTTTTATTTGTATGGCCTTTTATCTGGCGAATAATCATTTATCATTTATCATTAATTATTGCAGAATCACCATATAAGATGGTTGCCCCTCATGATTCTGTTCCTGGCTTCTATGTTTACCCCTGTTTTCAAAGAGTTACTTACAAAATACCTTACTGTTTTTTCGGGGGTTTGGGCTATACGTCATGAGCTAGATCCCATCGCCAGAAATAGTAATGAGCTTGCCTTTTTACCCGCCGCCCTCGAGCTACAAGAAAATCCCCCTCACCCCGCCGCCCGCATCACCCTTTGGGCCTTGCTCGCTTTTATCCTGATCGCCCTGTTATGGGCCTGTCTTGGCAAGATTGATATTGTGGCCGTGGCACCGGGCAGGTTGATTGTGTCTGATCGCAGTAAAACCATTCAGCCCTTAGAGGCAGGGGTGGTGAAATCGATTCATGTGCAAGACGGGCAAACGGTGCAAGCGGGGCAATTGCTGATCGAGCTGGATGGCACCGTCTCTGGCGCAGAAAACACCAAGCAGCAAACCAATCTGCACGATGCAGAATTAAATGCCCTGCGCGCTAAAGCTTTGCTCGCCGCTTTAGATAGCGGGCAAGCGCCTGTTGTCAATAATGTGGCAGCAGGTAAGGAGCTGCAATCGCTGGAAGCCAGCCGCCTGGCGCTCAGCCAGTGGCAGGAATTACAAGCTAGGCTATCTACCCTGGATAGTGATACTTCACGTAAGCAGGCAGAGCGGGCTGGGGTGCAAGATCAAATCGCCAAGTTTGAGCAAACCTTACCAATTATTAAGCAGCGCGAAAAAGATTTTCAGGATCTTGCCCTGCAAAACTTTGTTTCCAAACACGGCGTACTGGAAAAGCAGCAGGCCAGAATAGAAACCGAGCAAGATTTAGCCAACCAGCGGCATAAAAAATCAGAGCTGGATGCCGCCATTCGCGGCAATGCCCAGCAAAGAATCGCCATTCAGGCAGAGTTTCGCCGCACCCAGCACGATCTGCTCACCCAAGCCAGTGAGCAAGCCCGCTCGTTTACCCAGGACGTGGTTAAAACTGGGCAGCTACAAAAACAAACCCGTTTAACCGCGCCCGTAGCCGGGATCGTGCAGCAACTGGCCGTACACACCGTGGGCGGCGTCGTCACCCCCGCGCAAGCCCTGCTGGTGATTGTGCCAAGGGATGAAGCCGTTGAGGCCGAAGTGGTGCTGGAAAATAAAGACATCGGCTTTGTGAATGCCGGGCAGGCCGCCGCTATTAAAATTGAAACCTTTAATTACACCAAATACGGCTTAATTGAAGGATTAGTGAGAAACGTCTCTTTTGATGCAGTACCTGATGAAAAATTAGGGCTTATTTATCAGGCCAGAATTAAATTACAAAAAAATAAAATGAATATCGACGGTAAATGGCTAAAGCTGGCACCGGGAATGGCGGTAACGGTAGAAATTAAAACGGGGCAGCGCAGAATTATTGAGTACTTCCTGTCGCCACTAATGGCGCATGTTTCGGAGAGTGTGAGGGAGAGGTGATTCTATTTGGTAGCTCTATTGAAGGATAATGTTGTAGATTAATTAATATTAATTTAAATTCCAAATACTATAAATTTAACAATAAGGAGTGATGAATGAATTATTTTTATATGGGTGCTTTCTTTAGGGGGATGGTATGAGTGCCCTTATTGTACTTCTTATTCTATTTTTTTGGGCTTATATAGCCATAAAAGTTAGTTTTTATATTGCTAATTGGCTTTCAGAAGAATGGTGGCGTAATGTTATTTTAATACTGTTGTTTTTAACAATACTTCCCCTTCCATTGGTTGATGAAATTATTGCAAAAAAACAGTTTGAACGGCTTTGCAAGGAAAATGAATTCATTAATATTGATCGGGAAAAAGCGGTTGGGAAAACTGTGTATTTAGATTCAAAGCCAGAAATTATAATACAAGGGACGTCGATACCTATTGCTATTCACCAGTGGCGATTTATAGAAGAAAATACAAAAGAGCTAGTTGTTAGCTACAACACTCTGCGTGCAGATGGGGGGATTTTACAACGGATGCTGGGTGTTCCTCCTAGTGATGGGCCTGTGACATTTGAATCAACATGTAGACCTAAAGAGCATCCATCTTCAGTTGAAGCATTTAAAGAGTTAGGGATTCATTACATAGAACCGCCAATTAAACAAATCGGAGAACAGAAATGACTATTATTCATGATGCATATATCAATGCACTATTGGCCGATGCCGCTTACGTAAGTAAACTTAGTTCAAATGATACAGGTAAAGTATTGGCTGATAAACTCAGCCTTCGCATGACCCCCATGCTTGCCAAATATATCGGCGATCATTTTAGCGTCGTTACACAAGTTAGTAGTCCGAATTCTAGTTTTGATGTCACCGTTTGTAAAAAAAACTGGGGGGTCAGGTCTTACATTTTACATCAGATAAAATGTATAGTGGTTTGCAAAGCAGATTGAATTGATTGCTTCATGTCAAATGTAAGATCTGACCCTATAGTTTTTTCTAAAATATCAGTTGTATTACTATTTTTTTTGTTGGTAAGCTATAAATATTTTGATGAATTTGTGAAATTTTAATGAATATAAAGAATAATTTATGCAAAGTTTTAAAAGAGACTCTGCGCTCCGCTGACGGCTGTGCGTGGCTGTTAACTTGTATTTTTTCTTTCTTATGTTTTATTGATGTTTGGAGCTCTAGCAATATATTTCCACTGAGAGAGTCGTTAGATGTAGGTAAGGCTATGGTGTTGTTGTTGTTTTCTCCTTTGTTGGTTTTTTTAGTTATGGTTAGATTGCGTCAACTGCCATTTTCTAGATATTTAATTCTTAGTTGGTTTAGGGCTTTGTTTTGTGTTTTTATATTTTTAATAATTAATAATTAATTTTTAATTTAGAGCTTGTTATGGGTATCCTTGAGTTGTTAAGTGGGCTGGATATATTGAGGGAATGACTGGTGCTCATGGGGCAATAACAAAGCTTATAGATGCAGATGGTTTTGTGTGTGGGGCGGCGGGATGCACATCGGATTGTGGCTATGGACAGAGGGTAGATTGTAGAGGAGGGGCCGCATCACGAGTTATTGCAAAAGCCGGATGGCTATTATGCGCGATTGTATGCGATGCAGGTTGGGTGATGGAGTAGAGTGGAGCGCTCAAAAAAGTAGTTGTTTGTCATTTATTTAAGATCAATAGATCTACTCGCTAAAAATACAAAAACCCCGCAGCTTGCGGGGTTTTTGTGTTTTTTAAATTAGTGCTTTTAATCGGGGCTAAGGATGGTGCTCTTCGCCTCGCTTAACATACCGGGATAATCGCGGCTGTAGTGCAGGCCACGGCTTTCTTTTCTATCCATGGCGCAGCGCACGATGAGTTCGGCAGATTGCACTAGATTGCGCAGCTCGATTAAGTCGTTAGAAACGCGGAAGTTGCTGTAGTAGTCGTCGATTTCATGTTGCAGCAATTCGATGCGGTGCAGGGCGCGCTCTAGGCGTTTGTTGGTGCGTACGATGCCGACGTAATCCCACATAAAGCGGCGTAATTCATCCCAATTATGCGAAATCACCACTTCTTCGTCGGGATCGGTGACTTGGCTTTCGTCCCATTCGGGGATATTTGGGCGCTCGGTGGCGGTGGCTTTTAAGATGTCGGTGGCGGCGGCTTTGCCGAGCACCATGCATTCCAGCAAGGAGTTGGATGCCAGCCGGTTGGCGCCGTGCAGGCCGGTGCAGGCGACTTCGCCTACGGCATAGAGACTGGTAACGTCGGTACGCCCGGCCATATCGCTGACTACGCCGCCGCAGGTGTAGTGTGCAGCCGGTACAACGGGGATGGGCTCTTTGGTGATGTCGATGCCCAGCTCTAGGCAGCGCAGGTAGATGTTGGGGAAGTGCTCTTTAATAAAGGCGGCGGGTTTATAGGAAATATCCAGATAAACGCAGTCAAAGCCGCCTTTTTTCATTTCAAAATCGATGGCGCGGGCCACGATATCGCGCGGGGCCAGCTCGGCGCGTTCATCGTGTAGGGGCATAAAGCGGGTGCCGTCAGGTAGTCTGAGTATGCCGCCTTCGCCGCGCACGGCTTCGGTAATTAAAAATGATTTGGCGTGCGGGTGATAAAGGCAGGTGGGGTGGAATTGGATGAATTCCATATTGGCCACGCGGCAACCTGCACGCCAGCCCATAGCAATGCCGTCGCCGGTGGCTACATCGGGGTTGGTGGTGTAAAGATACACCTTGCCTGCACCGCCACTGGCGAGCACGGTGGATTTGGCTACGATGGTTTCTACGCGGTCGGTTTCTTTATCGTAAACATAGGCGCCGTAGCAATGGCGGCCGGAGCGGCCCAGCTTCTGGTCGGTGATTAAATCAATGGCAATATGCGATTCAAGCACGGTGATATTGGGGTGGGCTGCTACTTTATGCGCCAGCGTGTCGATTACCGCTGCGCCGGTGGCATCGGCAGCATGGATAATTCGCCGGTGGCTGTGTCCGCCTTCGCGGGTGAGATGGTAGCCTTGATAGGCGCTGTCGCCTTCGGTGTCTTTAGTGAAAGGCACGCCCATTTGAATCAGCCAGTCGATGGCTTCTTTGGAGTGCTCTACAATAAAGCGCGTGCTGTCGTGATCGCACAGGCCAGCACCTGCAACATGGGTGTCACGAATATGCAGTTCTACACTATCGGTGCCATCCAGTACTGCGGCAATGCCGCCCTGTGCCCAGCCGCTGCCGCCGTCCCGCAGCTCGCGTTTGGTAATGAGGCCCACTTGGATATGGTCAGCTAAGTGTAAGGCCATGGTCATTCCGCCAAGGCCACTGCCAATGATTAGTGCATCAAATTCCCGCATTGCCGGTGTTCCATTCCCAGAAAAATGGAATATTAACAGACGCCAGAGCGTCTTCGCCGTGTATAAAGCCAAATCTGTCAGCTTTTGTATGGGCTGACTTGATAAAAATCATGGGCAACCCCATGTAAGGGTAAATATCTTTTGGAGACATCTTTGATTCAGCGAAGCGATCGTGATATCGATCAGGAGCTTGTTCTACGGGCTCAGGCGGGAGATAAGCGAGCCTTTGAACTGTTGGTGGTAAAATACCAGCGGCGTGTCGCACGTCTTTTGTCGCGGCTGATTCGCGATCAGTCCGAGATCGAGGACGTGTCTCAAGAGTCGTTTATCAAGGCTTATCGTGCCTTGCCATCTTTTCGTGGCGAAAGTGCTTTTTATACTTGGCTTTATCGCATTGCGATTAATACGGCTAAAAACCACCTAGCAACTTTGGGTCGCCGTCCTCAGCTTGCCAGCATTTATGAAGACGAAGAAGGCGAGTCGCTGGATGCGGCTGCACAAATACCGGATTACCACACGCCTGAAACTGAACTCTCTAACCGCCAGATTGTCTCTACAGTGAATGCAGTGGTTGATGAGCTGCCCTCCGAATTACGGACAGCGATTACGCTGCGTGAAATGGATGGTTTAAGTTATGAAGATATTGCCGCAGTGATGAATTGCCCAATAGGTACGGTGCGTTCTCGGATTTTCCGCGCTCGTGAGGCCATTGCAAACAAGCTCAGGCCCATATTAGATGTCGTTGGAAAAGATAAGCGCTGGTAAGCTTCAAAGGATATGAGAGGGTAATGTGATGAAAGAAAAACTTTCCGCCTTCATGGATGGCGAGCTTGATGTGGCTGATGTTGATGCCTTGCTTGCTGAAATGAAACGAGTGCCTGCACTCAATAATGATTGGTACGATTGGCATCAGGTGAGTGATCACTTGCAAGAGCATCCCCTGTTGTCCCCTCAGTTTATGCAGCGTTTTTCTGCACGGCTGGCGGCGGAGCCTACGGTGGTGGCCCCACAGCGTCTTAAACGTAGCTCAGTCATGAAAAAACTGCTGATTCCTTTGACTGCGGCCGCATCAATTGCCTTTGTGGGCGTGGCAGCATGGCAATCTAATACAACTTTTAATGCTGCACCCGCCATGGTTGCGGTGCAAAACGTGAAGTCGCTTGATAAGCCACCGGCTGTACGTGCTTATTTGGCTGCGCATAGCCAGGAATCTGGCAATGTTCTGGCTGAGCGCGATATTGTCTATGCAGATTTTGCCACGGAGAATACGCGCTAAATGGGCGACTTGCGGGATAGATTAAAGTCTTTTGTGCTGTGCATGAGTTTGCTTTTGCCGGTAGGCGCCTTGGCGGCATCAGAGATGAACAACGCCGACGCCGCTATTGTGTTGAACCGGATGTCGGCAGCGGCAAAACAGAATGATTTTCAGGGTTTATTTACTCACCAGCATGGCGATTCAACGGAAACATTCCGGATTGTGCATGTGGGGAGTGAAGCCGTAGAAATTGAGCGCCGCGAATCGTTGGACGGCCCTCGTCGTGAGTATTTTCGCAAAGGCGCTCAAGTTAGTATTTACCTGCCTTCTAAGCGTCCCATCTCTTTAGACCGGCGCTTCAGCTCTAAATTATTTCCGCAGCATTTGCCGGAAAACGCGGATTCGGTACTCCTTAATTACAAGCTTAAAAAAGTAGGGATGGAGCGGGTTGCGGGTTTAAACGCACAGATGTATGAGCTAGAGCCCAGAGACGTCTATCGCTTTCCTTTGCGCTTATGGATGCATACAGACAGTGGCTTAATATTGAAGTCTGAGCGCCTTGGGCCATCTTCATTGCCGGGCGAACTGTTTGTGTTTTCTGCGCTGGTCTTTGGTAAGGTTGAGCGGACTTTGTTAGCGCCGGTTAATCCGCTGCGCGCTGTGGTGATTGAATCTAATCAGGGAGTAGCAAGCGCTCCGATTGAGCCTGCATGGAAAATTGAGCATTTGCCGCGTGGCTTTCGCTTTATGAAGAGCGTGCAGCGCACCTTGATCGGCAAAGAAATGCCGGTGGTGCAGCACCTTTATAGCGATGGCCTAGTGACGGTATCGGTCTTTTTAGAGCCTTCCGTGGCCGAGTCCAAAGAGGGCGCGTCTCATCAAGGTGCGATGCATATGTATGTGCGGCAAGTTCAAGCCAAAATGGTGACGGTTTTAGGTGAAGTACCTGCCGAAACAGTTAAAAAGTTTGCCTACGCTTTTAATCCCCGTTCGTGATCCCAAATGATTGAAACTCAAGCTCAGGTTGTGCAGCTGGATGGTAAACACGCATGGGTAAAAATCAAACCCCATACGCCTTGCGGCCAGTGTGATCCTGAAACAGGTTGCAAGGCGGCGGCAGTCAGCCGCTTATTTGCACAGGCGCAAGAAGGGTTTCGGGTTCAAAGTCCTTTGTCCTCTCAGGTTGGGGACTGGGTTACCGTCGCTGTGGAAGAGCATATGCTGTTAAAAAGTGCGGTGTGGGCTTATGGTGTGCCGCTCCTTTTACTGATTGCAGGGGCTGCTTTGGGCCAGTGGTTTGCACCACAAAATGCTGAGTATTCCGTATTGGGCGGTTTTTTAGGTTTTGTAATGGGTTTTGTGTTGCTGAAACAGCAGCATCAGCTGGCGGCATCTGCCGAACCAGTCATTGTGGCGAGTCAGGCTTCTGCTTCTAAAGACTCGCCGTTTCTTAGTCCTTGCCAGATGAAACGTAAATCATGATGAAAAAATTACTAATATGTTTAACTTTGGGCTTTGTTTCTGCCTCGGTTTCGGCCGCTTCAAATTTGCCTGATTTTACTCAGCTGGTCGAAAAAGAAGGCCGGGCGGTAGTGAATATTTCTACCACCTCCACCATCAAAGAGCAGCCGCAGCAAATGGGCGACGAAGACGGCATGGATATTTTTCGCCGCTTTGGTTTTCCTGTGCCACGGATGTTGCCACGTAACGGCCAGCAGCCGCGAGAGCGCCAGGCGCAGTCGCTCGGTTCAGGCTTTATCATGGCATCGGATGGCTATATCTTGACCAATGCGCATGTGATTGCTCAGGCAGATGAGATTACCGTTAAGTTAACGGATAAGCGCACCTTTAAGGCCAAAGTGATCGGTGTAGATGCCCGCACGGATGTGGCCTTACTCAAAATTGAAGCCACTGGCCTGCCTAAAGTTGCGCTGGGGGATGCGAATAAGCTGAAAGTGGGTGAGTGGGTGGTGGCGATTGGCTCGCCTTTTGGCTTTGAAAATACGGTGACTGCCGGGATTGTTTCAGCAAAGGGCCGCAGTCTGCCTGATGAAACCTTTGTGCCCTTTATTCAAACCGACGTAGCGATTAACCCCGGTAACTCAGGCGGCCCATTGTTTAATATGGCGGGTGAAGTGGTAGGGATTAACTCGCAAATTTATAGCCGCTCGGGTGGTTTTATGGGCTTATCGTTCTCGATACCGGTTGATGTGGTGATGAAGGTTGCAGATGAGCTAAAAGCCACTGGTAAAGTCACACGGGGTCGTATTGGTGTGGCGATTCAAGAGTTAAATGACGATCTGGCCAAGAGCTTTGGCCTGAGCAAAATTAATGGCACCTTGCTGGCCAGTGTAGAGAAAGATGGCCCCGCAGATAAAGCGGGTCTGAAGCCGGGTGATGTGATTCTTAAATTTAATGGTCAGGCCATTAGTACAGCCAGCGATTTACCTAAGTTTGTGGCATCAGTGCGCCCAGGCACTAAAGTCCCCGTGCAAATCTGGCGTGATAAAGCTTTGCGTGATGTGAGTGTAACAATCGGCATACTTGAGCAATCTGATCGCACTACAGCAGAGCGTGAGTATCGTGGCAATCAAAATGATGAAGGGGGCCGCTTCGGTTTATCCTTGCAGGCGGTCGATGCCGCACAACTGAAAGCGATGGGCTTGAAATTTGCTGTGCTGGTGCAGGCGGCGCGTGGCTCGGCTGCTAAAGCAGGTTTACAAGGCGGTGATTTGATTGTGGGTGTGGCCAATCAGGAACTCACCAACTTAAATCAGCTTAAGCAAGCGCTGACCTCATTAAAGCCCAATGAAGCAACGGCTTTGCGCGTGATTCGAGGGGATGCCTCGATGTTCCTTACTTTGCGTGCGCCTGCTAAATGATTCGACTAAAGCTTTATGGGCGGGAATACTGCGGCCTGTGCTTGGTGATGCGAGATGCTTTGCAGCAACAAGCACAGGCCGCAGGCTTTGAATTGGTGTGGATTGATATCGACGATATCGAGCAATTAGAAGAAAAATATGGTGAATGGGTGCCTGTTTTAGCTGGCTCGGACGGGGTAGAAATTTGCCATTATCACCTCGATCAAGCGGCTCTTGATGCCTATATTGCTAATTTCCGTTAAAATCAGTTCAAATTAATATTTGGGGTACGATCGCGTACCCCTTTTTCGTGAAATATCTGGCAGGCCAATGGATCATATTCGTAATTTCTCGATCATCGCTCACATCGATCACGGCAAAAGCACGCTGGCTGATCGCTTTATCCAATTCTGCGGCGGCTTAGAGCTGCGCGAGATGAGCGCGCAAGTGCTGGACTCAATGGATATTGAAAAAGAGCGTGGTATCACGATTAAGGCGCAGACAGCTGCGCTAAGCTACAAAGCCCGTAATGGTGAGATTTATAATCTTAATCTGATCGACACCCCCGGACACGTTGACTTCTCGTATGAAGTCAGCCGCTCCTTGGCCGCCTGCGAAGGTGCGCTGCTGGTGGTTGACGCCTCACAAGGTGTTGAGGCGCAAACTGTGGCTAATTGCTACACCGCGCTAGAGCAGGGCGTTGAAGTGGTGGCGGTTTTAAATAAAATCGACTTACCTGCAGCCGATCCTGAGCGTGTAATTCAAGAAATTGAAGACATCATCGGCATCGAAGCGACCGATGCAGTGCATGCTTCTGCCAAAAGCGGCATTGGTATCGAAGATATTCTTGAATCTTTGATTATCAAGGTGCCTGCGCCTAAGGGTAATCCAACGGGGCCGCTAAAAGCCCTGATCATTGACTCGTGGTTTGATAACTACGTGGGCGTGGTGATGTTGGTGCGTGTGGTTGATGGCCAGATTAGCCCGAAAGAAAAAATCATGTTTATGTCGAATAAGTCGCAGCATCTTTGCGAACAAGTCGGTGTATTCACGCCTAAAACCGTGCAAAGAACGGTGCTGAAAGCGGGTGAAGTGGGCTTTATCATTGCGGGGATTAAAGAAATCTCCAATGCAAAGGTAGGGGACACGATCACCACGGCTAAAGAACCAGCTACTGAGCCTTTGCCAGGGTTTAAAGAAGTAAAATCACAGGTGTTCGCGGGTTTGTACCCGATCGAAGGCCATGATTATGAAAAACTACGTGATGCTTTAGAAAAACTTAAGCTGAACGATGCGTCTTTGCATTACGAGCCTGAAGTTTCGCAGGCGCTGGGTTTTGGTTTTCGTTGTGGCTTCTTGGGCCTATTGCACTTAGAAATCGTGCAAGAGCGTTTAGAGCGCGAATTTGATATGGATCTGATTACCACCGCGCCGACGGTGGTGTATGAGTTGCTGCTCAAATCAGGCGAAGTGGTGCATGTAGAAAACCCATCTAAGCTGCCGGATCCTTCAAAATACGAAGAAATTCGTGAGCCGATTATTACTGCCACCATCTTAGTGCCACATGATTATGTGGGCGCGGTGATGACGCTGTGTAATCAAAAACGCGGCAATCAACGCAATATGCAATACATGGGCCGTCAGGTCATGTTGAGCTACGATTTACCGATGGCTGAAGTGGTGATGGATTTCTTTGATCGTCTGAAGTCCGTCAGCCGTGGTTATGCGTCCTTGGATTACGATTTTAAAGAATTCCAAGTGGCTGATTTGATTAAGCTCGATGTCTTGGTCAATAGCGAGCGCGTGGATGCTTTAAGTTTGATTATTCACCGCAGCAGCAGCCAGTATCGCGGCCGTGAGCTGGTCGCTAAAATGCGCGAGCTGATTCCGCGTCAAATGTATGACGTGGCCATTCAAGCCGCTATTGGTAGCCAGATTGTGGCGCGTGAAACGGTAAAAGCCACGCGTAAAGATGTATTGGCAAAATGTTATGGTGGTGACGTTTCGCGTAAGCGTAAACTGCTCGACAAGCAAAAAGCGGGTAAGAAGCGCATGAAGCAAGTCGGTAACGTTGAAATCCCACAAGAAGCCTTCCTTGCGATTTTGCAAGTGAGCGATAAGTAATACGTATTTTAAAAAGGAAAACGGATGAACTGGTTGTTTCTCGGAATTGTTTTCGTCATTTTAGGGCCGGTGCTGGTGGCAATTGGAGCCAAGCATGAGCGTAAAGGCAGTGAGCCACCTTCTTTAGTGCAGTACGGCTATCTTTGTGTGGTGATGGGGCTATTTATTGTGTTGGTGCAATATTGCTCTATCTCTGCGGCAATGCTGATCTTTGTATTGGTGACGGGAGTGATCTGGGGCTTGGATCGGTTTGTCTGGGGAAAGAAGCGCGGCGATAAGCCGGTTTCCGATTGGGTTGAATATGGCCGTGGCTTCTTTCCTGTTTTGCTGGCCGTTTTTGTATTGCGCTCATTCCTTGTAGAGCCATTTCAAATTCCATCTAGTTCAATGCGCCCAGGTTTAGTGGTGGGTGATTTTATTCTGGTGAATAAATTTGCTTATGGTTTGCGCACGCCCGTCATTAATAATGTGATGATTCCCGTGGGCAAGCCAGAGCACGGCGATGTGATGGTGTTTAATTATCCTGAAAACCCATCGCTTAATTATATTAAACGGGTGATTGGTTTGCCAGGCGATACGGTTGAATATCGTAATAAGAAATTAACCGTGAATGGCCAGGCTGTACCCACGACTGATATGCCAGATCATGAATACGTTGAGCAGGGCACCTACCTGGTTAACAATAAGCAATACAATGAAAAGTTGGGCAAACACGATTATTCAACCTTAGCGATGGCCGATGTGCCTTCGGTTAATTTGGGTGAAGTACGCGATTTTCCATATAGAGAAAATTGCCGCTATGATGAAGAAGGCTTTAGTTGCAAAGTGCCAGAAGGCCATTTCTTTATGATGGGCGATAATCGTGATCATAGTGCTGATGGGCGTTACTGGGGCTTTGTTCCCGACAAATACGTAGTGGGTAAAGCTTTTCTTGTATGGCTTAATTTTAAGGATTTGGGGCGCGTTGGCACCTCTATTCGCTAAAGGAAATCAATAATGCTTCATCGTCAGCGTGGTTTGTCTTTCGGCACGTTTTTAATGCTCTCTATTGTTTTAGTGGTTGGTGCCATTACAGTGCTTAAAGTCGTTCCTACTTATGTGGAATACTTTACTGTTAAAAAGGCAATTGAGCGCACTGTGAAAGAGTATGGCGCGCAGCCACCTGCTGCAATTAAAGAAGGTTTTATGCGGCAGGCGTCGGTTGATAATATTCGTGATATCAGTGCTTCTGAATTGCAAGTGACTCAAGTAAGCAGTGGTACAACGATCAGTTTAAGCTACGAGCGGGTTGTTCCGGTTGTGGGAAATATGAGTCTGTTGTTCGCTTTTGATATCCAAAAATCGAATACGCAGCAAGCTGCGGGTAATTAGTCGTGAGTGTAGTTCTTCCCCCAGAGCGCCTTTTAAGGTTGCTCTCTTATTCTTTTAAAGAGCCCAAACTCTTTAAGCAGGCTTTAACGCATCGTAGTTTTTCATCTACACATAATGAGCGTTTAGAGTTTATTGGCGATGGCATTTTAAATTCGCTGATTGCACGTGCTTTGTATCAAACTTTTCCTAAATTACCCGAAGGCGATTTATCACGCTTAAGGGCCAGCTTAGTGCGGCAAGAGGCTTTGGCCAGTATTGCCACAGAGCTTAATTTAGGTGACTTTATCTGGCTGGGTGAGGGTGAGCTTAAAAGCGGGGGGCATCGTCGCCCCTCTATTTTAGCTGACGCACTAGAGGCTATTTTGGGTGCTATCTGGTTAGATGGTGGTTTTGATGCAGTGGCTGCTGTGGTTGAAGCTCTATTCGCCTCCAGAATAGCTGCCATTGATCCGCTGCTTGGTGCAAAAGATGCCAAGACCAGCTTGCAAGAGTGGTTGCAAGCCCGTCGCTATACGCTGCCGGCGTACACTATTCTTAGGCAGGATGGCGAATCACCCGATCAAATTTTTGAAGTGAGCTGCTGCATTGTAGAAGTTAAATTACTCACCAAAGGCGTTGGCACAAGCCGCCGCGCTGCTGAGCAATTAGCTGCTGAATCAGCCCTCACCATTTTGCAGGATAAATTCCCGCTAAAAAGTAAACACGCTGCACTATTAGCAGCTAAAGGTAAACGCTCATGAGCGAGATAGAACTTCAAAACGAAGCAAACGATTTTCGTTGTGGCTTTGTGGCTATTGTAGGCCGCCCGAATGTGGGTAAATCAACGTTGCTGAATCAACTGATCGGGCAAAAGATCAGCATTACATCGCGTAAAGCACAGACGACACGCCACCGCATTACCGGTGTGCATAGTTCTGAAACTGCGCAATTTGTATTTGTAGATACCCCCGGCTTTCAAACCAAGTATCAGAATGCTTTAAATCAAGCGATGAACCGCAGCGTAACCAGCACGCTGGCTGATGTGGATGTGATTTTATACGTGATTGAAGCAGGTTATTTTAGCGCGGCAGACGAGGAAGTCTTAAAACTGCTGCCGGATAATCGCCCTGTGCTGTTAGTGCTCAATAAAATTGACGAGCTAAAAGATAAAAATGAAATGTTCCCCTTTATCGAAGCGATGAATGAGCGTTTTAAATTTCACGCTATCGTGCCGATTTCCGCACAAAAAAACCTTAGCGTTGATGTTCTGCTGAAAGTGGTAGAGCCACTTTTGCCAAAATCTGTGCCTTTATACGATGTAGATCAAGTGACCGATCGCAACGAGCGCTTTTTGGCGGCCGAAATCATTCGCGAAAAGATTTTCCGCCTGATGGGTGAAGAGTTGCCTTATTCGATGACGGTAGAAATCGAGAAGTTCGAAGATGGCGAAACCAGAGATGGCCGCGAGCTGCGCCGCATTCATGCCGCTGTATTGGTGGATAGGGATGGGCAAAAAGCCATGCTGATCGGCCAGAATGGTGAAAAGCTAAAACGTATCGCTACCGAAGCACGGCAGGATATGGAAAAACTCTTTGACGCCAAAGTGTTTCTAGAAGTTTGGGTTAAAGTAAAAAGCGGCTGGGCGGATGATACTCGCCTCGTTCGCCAGTACGGCTACGAATAAAATCCGTGGCAAGACCTAAGCAACGCATTGATATTCAGGCGGCCTTTGTACTGCATCAGTATCCTTACAAAGAAACCAGCCGCCTGCTTGATGTGTTTAGCCGGGATCATGGCCGAGTCATGATGGTGGCCCGGGGTGCCCAACGCCCCGGCTCGCAGCTCCGTAGTATTTTACTAAGCTTTCAGCCTGTGCTTTTATCCTGGTTCGGTGTGGGGGAACTCAAAACCCTGCACTCTGCAGATTGGCAGGGAGGAGTTCCACAGCTCACTGGTTTGCCTCTGCTTTGCGGCTTTTATCTTAATGAGCTGCTCCTGCGTCTTTTACCCCGTGATGAACCGCATGCCATGCTTTTTGCCAGTTATTTTGAGGCAATCAGAGCGTTATCGCGCTTGCCTGCCGATGGTGCAGGTGTAGAGCCTGTCTTGCGTGAGTTTGAGCGTATTTTGCTGGATGAAATGGGCTATGGCGCAGATTGGCGGTATTGTGCGGATCGGCCTGTAGAAGCAGCGCAGCGTTATAGTTTTGATCCGACGATGGGCGTTATCCCTGTGCAAGCACATTTGCCTCAATACGATGGCAAAGCCTTACTTGCGTTTGCAGAAGGGGATTACGCCAGTGTGGCTGTGCAAGGAAAGCTACTGATGAGACAAGCGTTTGCTGCTATTTTAGGTGATAGCCCTTTGCATACCCGCCAGTTACTGATTGATTTGCAAAAGCTATAAATAGGATTAAAGCGCATT
Organism: Iodobacter arcticus; assembly: GCF_042664895.1. Taxonomy (NCBI): domain Bacteria; kingdom Pseudomonadati; phylum Pseudomonadota; class Betaproteobacteria; order Neisseriales; family Chitinibacteraceae; genus Iodobacter; species Iodobacter arcticus. The sequence goes on along the minus strand of NZ_JBHTBQ010000035.1, from coordinate 65,918 downwards.
GTCGAATTCTGATAATGAACATCTTAAATTGCCTATACTAAAACGAACTTAATTTAGTGTATGACAATTTAATCACGTGATCCGGAAATTAGCGTGTTTATGTATGAAAATAAATGTGAAGCGCAAGCATGTATGCAAATAGATGGTATAAATTATTAAAATAGATGTAATCCTTGTCGGGGTAGGTGAAAGCTCAGTAAACTAAGAGGAAGAATTGTTTTAGGCTTGCTCTGTATTCGTAAGTTTACCTAGAAGGGAGTTCGTGATGATTAGCATTTCACATGAAAATGATTATATCCAGACTGCAGTTTTTGGTGAATTTACCTTGCAGGATTATCGTGAATTTGAACAGGCTGTTCTTTATCAGTCTGAGTTTCATGGTCCTGTGGCATTGCTATTTGATTTACACGAAATGCTGAGCTATACGCTTGACATGGCTTTAGAAGAAATTAAGTTTGTCCGTGCACACGGAAAAATATTCCAGCGTGTGGCCGTCGTGAGTTCTGATCAATGGGTGACTTGGTCTGCATGGATTAGTCGTCTATTTACAGATGCAGAAATCGGCATGTTTACGGATGCTGATGATGCTAAAACCTGGCTTGCTCAAGAATCTGCCCCTGATGGGTCGAACTAATGCCTGATAGGCGATTTTATGCGTAATTTTCTGACTGCCATTTTTTCTAAGGATAAATCGCCATTTGTAAATGCGAAAGCAGCTACATCATGGTGCAAACGTCTGCAAGAAATTGATATGCAATCCCAGCATTTAAAAATTCATGCTGCCGTAACTGCTTTTGTGAGCGAGGAAAGGCCGACTACTTTGGATAGCCTTTCTGCTCTGCTATTGATTGATGATGCAGCTCAGCCATCGTATGAAGCCGTGTGTTATCAATATATTGCTAATCCACGCATGTCAAAAGAAATTGAAAGCCGCTTATGGAAACAAATCACTAGTTTTGCTGTGGATATGGCTGGAGTTTATCAGCTGTTTGTGCAGTCTGAAACGGAAAGTGGCAAAAAAGCTGAGTTTGCATTGCTTATGCCAAAAGTATTGGCGCGTAGTCTGCACTATTTATCAATTCAAGCTAAATGGCATTATTTTCGCTTTGAAAAAGTGCCGTCTAAATTATGGACATTATCTCATCAGCTCTATCGCCTTTCTGAAATAGAAGGCTGTGATAGTAATCCTTTCCCCCTTTATACATCTCATGCTCAAGAGGTGACATCTTGCGCAGATGAATATATTCAAATGCTGATGCTGGGGTCTTTATCCAATAATAATTTATCTGTACGGCAGATTGATTGGGTCGATCAATGGCTGAATCAATGGTCTAAATTAATTCAAATGTCACGCAAGTTTCAGGAAGGCCGCTACCACTTATGTGTGAATTTGCAAGCGCCTGAGGGCGTGCAAAAAATTCAGGCTGAAAGTGAAGGCGAGCCGTTTCGGTATTGGGGCTTGCATGATTTGATGCATGAATTAGAAGAGACTTTACGTCGTTTAGAAAATGGCGCAACGCCGCGCGATTTAGGTATGGGCAAAGAATGCCCGGCACCCTTGGCTGTTGAGCTATTAAAGCATCTTGATATTTTTTGGTTAATGAGCATTCGTAATAGCGTAGTGCAAAGAAGTGAGCGCAAGAAAGTCGCTAAAATTGCCGATATTATCAGCGGCTTAGATTCGATTATTGGCCACGTGCGCTTTGATAATGATAAAAATGTCAGAAAAGCTTCGGCAGATGGGCGCGGGCAGGTTGATTATGATGAAATCATGGATATGCGCCTTTATGGTTTTGTTTCAACACGAACCAAAGAAAAACCCCCGCCTAATAAAGTAGTTGAAAATAAACAAAAAGATTGGCATGTCTGGAACATTGAGAATGAAAGCGTGGGCGGCTATGGCGCTGTTGTTCACCTTTCCGAAAATGAATGGGTCAGGCCCGGGCTTTTAGTGGCAAACCGGCTTGGGCGGCAGGAAAACTGGCATTTAGGCGTGATCCGGCGTTTAAATCGCCTTGGCGATGACGAGGTTTATGTTGGGATTCAGTCGCTGGCACTCTCTCCCATTGCGGTTAGTTTATATATGGAAAAAGAAGAGCGTAAAGAGCAAATTTCTCTTGCAGAAGATTCTACTTTAGGTGTGGCAGATTTACCCAATATTCGCACGGCGCTCTATTTGCCGCATCAAATAGAAGGCAAAAATGTAAATACCCTGATTTTGCATTCTGCTGACTATGGCACGGATAAAATATACCGGGTGCAGGCACGTGAACGTGTATTTATGGTGCGATTAGGCTCGGTCATAGAAAAGGGGGTGGATTGGGTTTGGGTTACCGTATTTGTGATTAGCCAAGAATAGGGCTAACCCGTCTCTTTAATAAAAAACCAGCCAGAGTGATGCTCTGGCTGGTTTTTTATTGCCGGTCGGCTCGCAATATTCTCACTTGCTGCTCCAGATATTGGCGGCTTGCCAATTCTGCCGGCACAGGCTCGCCCACAATAAAGCCAATTTTTGCCCAGATACTACTCGGCATTTTCATCATGGCTGCACCGTCTTTACGGCTAAAGAAACTGCCCCATAGGCCTTGCAAGGCAATGGGGATAACTGGCACAGGGGTGCGTTTGATGATTTCATCAATACCGGGTTTAAATGTATTAATTTCACCGGTATGCGTGATTTTCCCTTCAGGGAAAATACAAATGATTTCACCGTCATTTAAATATTGAGCTACTTTATCAAAGGCTTGGCCTTTCATATTCGGGTCTTCGCGCATTGGGGCAATTGGGATAGTGCCGGCCGTGCGGAAAATAAAATTGAGAATGGGGATTTTAAAAATGCGGTGATCCATCACAAAGCGCACAGGGCGGCGTACAGCGCCTGCAATAATCATGGCATCCATAAAGCTCACATGATTGCAGACCAACACGCAAGGGCCTTCATCGGGGATATTATCCAGACCTTGATGGCGTACCCGATAGAGCGTGTGGGTCATAATCCACACTAAAAAGCGCATCATAAACTCTGGAATTAAAGTGTAGATGTAAACAGACACCCCGATATTCATCAACGCGACAATCAATAATAAGCCGCGGATAGATACACCGCTGCTTAATAGCGCAATACTCATCCCCGCCGCTATGACCATAAATAGCGAATTTATAATATTATTGGCTGCAATTGCGCGTGAGGTAAATTCTTTTTCAGTACGAATTTGCACGAGGGCATATAGTGGCACAATAAATAAACCACCAAATACGCCCATCAGGCCAATATCAGCCATGATGCGCCAATGGGATGCCAGACTAATAAATTCGGTGAGTGTGTAATGAGTATTTGTTGGTTGGCCAATGGCAAAGAAGAGATCAATGCCAAAGAAAGAGAGGCCTAGAGAGCCAAAAGGTACCAAGCCTAATTCAATTTTACGGCCAGAGAGTTGCTCACAAAGCACCGAGCCTAGGCCTACGCCAATTGAAAAAAGCGCAACCAGCAGGGTATAAACTGAAGCATCGCCTCCTAGAGTATTCTTGGATAAGCTGGGTAATTGGGTTAAATACACCGCACCAAAAAACCAGAACCATGAAATACCTAATAAGCTGTTAAATACGGTTTTATTTTGTTTTACATGTTTAATAATTTGCCATGTTTCAACAAATACATTCCAGTTTATTTTAAGGTCTTTAACGGGGGCAGGAGCAGCGGGCATGCTGCGGCTGCTCAGCCAGCCTAAAACAGCCACACCCAAGCAGGCCCAGATAATTAAAGATTCTCCATGCGGTTGATGCTGGATAATCATGGTGCCGGCAATTTGCCCTAAAAGAATGGCAACAAAAGTGCCCATTTCAATCAGGCCATTGCCGCCCAGTAGTTCTTTGTCTTTTAAATATTGCGGCAAAATGGAGTATTTTAATGGGCCAAAAAGGGCTGAATGCACGCCCATCATAAATAAGCAGCTCATTAAAATGGTTGCGTCTTTTAGCCAGAAGCCAATACCTGCAGCCAGCATAATGCCGATTTCCATCATTTTCACCCATTGGGCGACGCGGGCTTTATCGTATTTCTCCGCTAATTGCCCCGCAAAAGATGAAAACAAGAAAAAAGGCAGAATAAAAATACCCGCTGCGGCATTCACGAGTGCGCTGGCGCTGAGCCCCGCAGCAGACAGGCCGTGAAAGGTGATCATCACCAATAAGGCATTTTTAAATAAATTATCATTAAATGCCCCGAGCGACTGCGTAATAAACAGGGGCAAGAAACGACGGGATTTAAGGAGGTCGAACTGGTTTGTTTGGTGCATAAAATCTTATCCGCAGGGAATTGCGCCCAAGTCTAACTGAGAAGGGGGTGTTATAGAACGGCTTTTTGCGCGCTTTGTTTGAATATTATGTTTCGTCGGGGTTCTTGGGCTAGAGCCGTGCGGGTATTTATTTAGAGAGAGGGTTGTTTTACTTGGCGAGAAATAGCAGGGCTTGTTTTTCTATTTCTGTAAGTCTTTTTGGAGGCTTCTTATTGAAGCTGCCCCTTGGTTTTTATGCGGGCCAAATTGCCCCAAGGATACGTTGCCCCTCTGCACCCGTTACTTCCGGTAGATTGGCGGGTTTGCGATCAATGCAGCACTTTGCCAGCCAAGCAAAGGCGTAAGTTTCCATCCAGTCTGGTGCAACACCCAGCGCCTCGGTGGTGGTGGTTTTGGTCTGCGGTAACTCTAGTGCGAGCATGCGCATTAAACGTTGGTTGTGTGCACCACCACCACAAACATAAAGCGTATCGATCTGTTGATCCCGTAGTGTATCGGCAATGCTGCGGGCACTCAGGGCGCAGAGTGTGGCTTGCACATCGGCAGGCGCGTCATTGCGATTAGCCAGCTGGGTGTTCAGCCAGTCTTGATGAAATAAATCACGGCCGGTGCTTTTAGGGGCTTTAAGAGCGAAGTAGGGGACTTGTAAAAATTGGGCTAATAAATCCGGCAAGACATGCCCGGTTGCGGCCCATGCACCGTCTTTATCGTAACGCAGACCCTGATGTTGGCTGACCCATAAATCCATCAGCACATTGCCCGGTCCCGTATCAAAGCCGCAGGTAGCTTGATGAGGGATAAGCAGCGAGATATTGGCAATACCACCGATATTGACCAGAGCGCGTCTTTGCTCAGGGCTGGCAAACAGCGCCTGATGAAACGCAGGCACCAGCGGCGCGCCTTGCCCGCCTGCAGCCACATCGCGTGATCTGAAATCACCGACCACGCTAATGCCGGTTTTTTCGGCAAGGCGGGCGTGATTGCCAATTTGCAGGGTATAGCCGCATTCTGGCCGGTGGCGAATAGTCTGGCCGTGATTGCCGATGGCTTCAATATCGCAGGCAGCATAGCCCGCCTGTGCCAACAAGGCATGGATGGCATCGGCGCAGGCATCAGAGTGCGCGTTGGCGGCCAATTGGGCCAGATGCAGCTCGTTGGGTTGAGGAGACTGCAGGGCGAGCAACTGGCCGCGCAGATCGTCACTTAATGGGGTGCCTTGGGCCGCAATCAAGCGAGGTGGCGTGCTGGAAAAATCCACCAGGGCGGCGTCAATGCCATCCAGGCTGGTGCCTGTCATTAAACCTAAAAATAGCCGTTGCCCGTTCAATTGATGATCTCTTCTGTTGGTGTATCTCAAATCCATACTGAATCTGCTTATTGCGCGCGTGCCTGCTCGATTCCTTGCAAGAATGCCAGCTGGTTTTTAGTCTGCTCGGCAAACGGCTTGAAGTGTGCCAAATAACGGCTTTCAATCGGTTTGGCCGTTGGTAGGTTGAGCACGATTGGATCGACCTGCAGGCCGTTTACTTTAAATTCGTAATGCAAATGCGGGCCAGTGACACGTCCCGTTGCGCCAACAAGACCAATGACATCGCCTTGCTTAATTCTGGAGCCTTGTTTTAAGCCTGCAGTAAAGGCTGACATATGCGCGTAAAGCGTGCTGTATTTGCCATCATGGCTGATTTCAATATGCTTGCCGTAGCCGCTATTGTCTTCAGTGATTTTGCTGATTATGCCATCGGCGGTGGACATAATCTTGGTGCCGGTGGAGGCCGCAAAGTCGATGCCCTTATGTTGCCGCCATGATTTTAGCACGGGATGAAAGCGCATCTGAAAGCCTGAGCTCACGCGGGAGAATTCAACAGGGTTTTTTAAGAAAGATTGTTTTAAGCTGTCGCCATTGGGGGTGTAATAAGCACCTTCATCACTGCCGGGCGGGGTATACCACATGGCTTGCAGTGTTTTATCTTTATCGCTGAACTCGGCGGCAAGCACTTTGCCGGTTTTAATTTCCAAACCTTCGTGAGTAAAGCTTTCGTAAACCACGCTAAAGCGATCGCCTTTTTTTAAGCCACGGTGAAAATCGATCTGGCCAGAAAAAATATCGATCAGTTGTTTTGTTACATCATCAGGAATATCCAGCTGATCGGTGCTGGCGTAAAACGAGCTATTAATCGTGCCTGATTTTACAACCGTATGTTGCTGGGTAGTGGCTTCTTCGATGACAGAAACAAACTCATTGCCTTCACGGATAAGCTTTAGTTCTTGGTTTTTGTTATTTAAATAATGCAGCTCCAGCAGCATGCCGGAGCGATCTGTTTTTGCCCTCAGGCTGCGGCCGGGGTGCAGCTCAAACAGCATTTTAGCTTTAGGATCACTGCGAATAAATTGACTGGCTTGCTTGTCATCGACATTCAGTCGGCTTAGCACGGCAGAGAGTGTATCCCCTGCTCGGATAATATTTTCATGCCAGATTGGGCTGTTGTCCGTGGCAAATATTAATGGGGGCGTGGCGATAGATTCGGTTTGAGTATTGAGAGTGAGCTCTTCCTTTGGCCCAAATTCGGCTACACCATAGGCGGTGAGGGTAAAAAAAGAGGGCAGCAGCACAATCAGCCAGCTGCGGGAAATAAAATGCGGAGGGGTGCTAACAGAATGATTACTCATTCTTTTTATCAATTTTTGAAAAATACGTGGCATAAGGATAACCGAGTGGAGTGAGCTGGCCGCTGTGGGGGCCTAAGCTTCCGTTTGCAGGGAGAAATGTCGGTTTAATCCCGATTTCATGCGTTTATTAATGCGAATCGCTGTTTTGACGAAAAAGCGGGCCATGCAGGCCTCATCTGATTTTTACGACGGAACAGTCTGAAGTTCGAGCGAGCGCTAGATTAACAGATAGTTTTTTTTCGTCAAACTCCCTTATTTAACATTGGCTTAGCGAAATAGTTACGCTGTAGCGGCGGAACTCTGCGGTATTGCTGAATCCAAGGGGCTTAATCGCCTTATCTCGATGCGGTTGAAATTATTTATGAAGAATGACTTTTTGGGGTAGTGGACTGAGCTTGTTTCATCTGGCTAAGCAAGCAATGCAGCATTTCGGTGGATAGTCCATGCAATACCAGCCGATGGCCTGCATGCAGGGTAGAGAGCGGAACCAGCGGGTGTTTATTATTGAGAAGCAGCAGATGTTGCGGAGTATTGAGCAAGGTAGCCACATAAACACCCATGGTTTCATCCATTTGCAGCGAGTTAGCCGCACGCCAGAAATCATTATCGGTGAGAAAAAGCTGGTAAACCGGCGTGAATATTTCAATCGCGGTTTGCACATCAATCCAGTTTAAGCGCCCTTGCGGCATGGATGTGAGCGCCAGTGGTGGCTCGCTCATCATACTGAAATCAACGTTTTCAACTGCGGTAAGCATTTTGCCTTCGCTACGCAAACCCTGCCCTAGCCGGATGATAAAGTTAAACAGGTTTAAATCATGTTTCAGAAACAACTCATCGGCCAGATCATCAATGGTCAGCGGGCGTAGCGATGAAAGCGGCACGCTGATGGGGGCGTTGCGCTCGATAAATTCGATAATCTGTGCGCCTAAATGAAAGTGCCGCAAGATGAGCCAGTTGGCTTCTGGCGATACAAAGCCCTTTAGCCCCCAGACCAGAATACGGTGCAGCGTTTTAGATGCAGACCAGCGCTTGGGCAGAATGACTTTTAAAATTTGAATCAGAATCATACAAAGCCGGGCAATAGGCCGCACAAAGGGCAGCAGATACTGTCGCGAAGGCGAAGCCAGCTCGCTTAGCCAGGCGCGTTTTACATGATCGGGCAGCGGGGTGCTTTGATCCAGATACATTGCAAGCCAGGGGTTAGGATCGAGTGGATCGTGAGCTGCATGTAAGAAATCGTCTTTAGGCATGGGCGGTTTCCGGTTTTGGGGTGGAAATTCAAGTATGGGGCTGTGTAATAGTCAAGTATTTTCAGACACCAAGATTGGTTTTTTTGCTGCCATTTCTTGTTCGTAAATCATCGGTGGCAAATTGCCTCGGGCTAAGTGTAATCGCATGCAGTTATAGAAACCTACGATGTACTCGGTGAGGTTTTTTTCGGCTTCCCAATGATTGGCGTAATCCCGCCGCCAAACGCGTTCCATTTTCAAACGCAAGAAGAAACGCTCCATCACCGCGTTATCCCAGTAATTGCCTTTGCGACTCATACTGCACACCATACCGTGCTGCTTGAGTAGCACTTGATATTCTTATGGCATATTGGCTACCACGATCGGAGTGCACAATCAGCCCCGCAGCGGGTTTTCTCGCGCCAATCGCCATCCTCAACGCGCGGCAAACCAAATCTGCGGGCATCGTCGCGGACATCGTCCAGCCAATGATTTTGCGCGAGAATAATTCCAGTAGCACCGCCAAATACAAGCAGCCTTCGTCGCTGCGAAGTAGAGTAAGAGGTAGATTTTCAGACTCAAGCTGGCGGATGCGTTGCTACTCAGCAGTGAGCGGCTTACCAATGCCAGGCGAGCTATTTTTCTCAGCCGAATATTGCGCCACCCAGCGATCAACTGAAGTTTGCCCGATCTGCATATCTTTAACGACTTGGGCGACGGTCAAGCCTTGATTAACGACCATGCGGGCCACGTCCAGCTTAAAGCTGGCATCATACTCAGTACGTTTAGAAGTCATGTTGTTTCCTCGATAGGATGAATAATGCCCTATCGAGGTGTCTACTGGGATTAGACCACTACAGATAGCGGTGTTTAGTGTAGTAAAACCCAAGCTAAGCGAAGCCTTGACGTAAAAACAGGCTGCGAGCAGCCTGTGTAAAAGAGCCCTCAGGCCGGCGTTAGCCGGCCTTGAGTGGATTAAAAGCTAAAGTTCAGCCCGGTTTGTCCGCTGTAAGTGTTTTCAGGGTTGCTCAAGTATTCCACTTTTCCAAACAGCGTAACGTCTTTGCTGAGTTTATAGCTGGCATTAAAGCCGATATTGGCGGTGACATCTCGGTCCTTAACAAATTGAATTGGCGCAGCAACGCGCTGATCAATCGTTAATTTGCTTTGCATATCGTCGCTCTTATCGCTGAAGTGGCGCTCAATGCCCAGATCTGCGCCCAGTTTTAAAGGCTGATCTTTAGCGCCCCAAATCAACGATGCACCCAACTGCCCAGTGAACTGGCTGGCATCCACGCTACCTAGTTGCAGGCGGTGGCTGGAGCCTTGCTCGTTAAATGCGTCGCTCATGACCTTGCCGTAGCTGAGGCTGCTGCGCGCCAGTACGGTAAAGTCTTGATCTGCATAGGCCTTGTAGCTGGCCGCTAAGCTGGTATCAATGCCACGAGCCGAGGTGGAGCCGGTGATCTGGCCTGTTACGCCGCTACGATCTAAATCGTAGGAATACTTGGCGTAAGCCACGCTGGCGAGGATGTTCAGATCACTTAAGGGCTGATAGGCAAGATAGGCGGTGAAGCTATGACCATTAACCTTGCCTGAGCCAAAGCGGGCTTCCAGCTTGCCGTTGTTGACGGCCAATACGCTACCTAATTTGAGCGACTCGCTCAGGCTAAATTCTGCACCCAAGTAGTAATCATTGCGGCTGATATGCGAGTTGCCAGCCGATTGGCCGCCACTGCGCATATAGCCTGCGTAGGCTGAATTTTGCTCCTGATTACCGCGAGTTTGCAGCAGACCCAGCATGGCGCGTTTTTGCAGTAGGGCGTAATCGCCGATCGCGCCGTAATATTCTGGCGTGAGGCGTTCCACGTTAGCTGACACCGTTGCACCATTGGCGGTCAGGAATTCACCCGCATTTTTACCCACGCTGTTGGCGAGCGAGGTATCAATTTGGTTGATGCTGACATCGGTTGTGGCGATATTCATCAGTGCCGCTGCTGCTGCACGCTGGCTAGGATTGCTGCCCAAATCAGCAAAGGTGCTTTGTGGCAGGTTCAGCCCTGTGGTCAGCACCTGGCCTGTGGCCACATCAAATACGGCTGCTGCATTCACGACGGCTGCGCCGCTGCCTGCTAAGCCATCCAGATCAAACTTCACGCTGGCAAAGTGGCCGTTTACTTTTTTGGCCTTGCCATCCAGATCAGCCATGATCTGGTAGACCTCGCCTAAGCGTGGTGCGCTGCCGCCGTAGGTTTGCACAATCAGCTCGCTTTGTTTCTCGATCGTGATTTTGCCTGCTACACGGATTTGATCGTAGCCCGTTACGGCGGTGGTGTTTTGCAGCTCGGATTGTAATGTGGCGGCTTCGGTGTAGTTGCCCAGTACCGTGATCATGCCTGGCGAGTTGCCCGGAGCCAGTGTGCCTTCGTTGCGTAAATCACCGCTAAAGCTTAAGAAGCCTTGCACCTTTTTGCTATTGGTAAAGCTGCCTGTGCTAGTGCTTACCGTGCCGCCGCCAGTCAGGATGTCGTATTTAATACTATCGCTATTATTCAGCGAGAGTACGCCGCCTTTATCGATAGTTGCTGTGCCGGTGGTGATGACGGCTTTGTCGCTTACGGCAACTTGGCTATTGTTTTGCACATTGATGCTGTCGGTATGGGTGTTGCTGCCGCCGCTGATATCCAGCTTGCCACCGGTGCTGATTAAATCGGTTTTAAGCGCGTTAATCTGGCCGGTAAAGACGCCGCCGTTGGTCACGGTGAGCTTATGGGTGGTGGAATTCACCGTGCCTGATCCGTTCAGGGTTTTGATCGTTTGATCGCCGCCTGCCAGAATCATTTCACCTGTTTTATCAATTTGCACTGCGGCGTTTTTGTTCAGGCGCTGGGCAGCACCTAAAGTCAGCGCGCTTTGCTCAAAGATATGCACGTTTTCTGCCGCGCTTGTGCCATTTAGCGTGACTTTGCCGTGCGTTTCTAAGGTGCCATCGCCAAGGTTTGCATTTACCACCGAGCCATCGTTAAGTGCGTAGTTGCTCGCGCTTAAGGTGCCGTTACCAATGATGTGGCCGCTATTAGTCAGGCTGGCAATGCGTTGGTTGGCATCGATTTTTAGCGTGCCATCGTTGCTTAGCTTGGCCGTCGCCGATACGCCGCCATTTTGATCATTGAGCGTGGCAGATTTAGCGATATAAATATCTTGGCTGGCGAGCTTGCCGCTGAGCGTGATTGAACCTTGCTCAATGCGCGTTTCACCCTTGTAGCTGCTCTCGCCCGTCATACTCAGCATGCCGCTGCCTTGTTTAACAAAACTGCCCTTGCTGGAGGCGTCACTGATTTTGCCGCTAAACAGACTGTCGGTGTTTTGCTGAAGCGTTAATTTGCCAGCGTTTAAATCCAACTCGCCGCTACCCGTTAGCTGAGCAATCGTTTCATTGCCGCCCAAGACCAGCTTGCCCGCAATGCTCACTTTGGCCGTGTCTAACAATCGGTCTGCTGCGCCCAGCGTGGAGATGCCGGAATCAATTTTGACCGATTCAGCAGCGCTAGTGCCATTGAGGGCTACATTGCCATTGGCGATCAGGCTGCCCGAGCCCAAGTTAGCGTTGACCAGCGAGCCTTCGTTCAGCGCGTAAGTTTTGGCGGTGAGGGTGGCTTTGCCATCGCTACTGGCACGGATGGTGCCGGTGTTGATCAGTGCGGCAATGGTGTCGTCATGGTTTTGATTGACAGTGCCATCGTTATTGAGCTGAGCCAGATTAGATAGGCCACCTTGATTATTCGTCAGAGTGCTGCCTTTTTGTACATCCAGCTTGAGGCTGTCTAAGCTGCCATCCAGCGTGATCGCCCCATTTTCGATTCGAGTCTCGCCGGTGTAATGGTTGGCCCCAGACAGGGTGATGGTGCCTATGCCTTGTTTTACAACGCGGCCTTTATCTATTTGCGAGTCATTAATCTGGCCCGCAAATAGGGTGTCGGTGTTTTGTTGTAAGGTCAGCGTGCCCGCATTCAGATCAACCATGCCACTTGCCGTGCCTGCTAGCGTGCCGATGGTTTCATTGCCGCCCATGATGAGCGTGCCATCGACGCTTACATCGCTCGTATTCAGCAAACGCTCTGCCGAGCCTAAAGTCATGATGCCGCTTGCCACATTCACGGTTTGCGCCGAGCTTGTGCCATTGAGCTGCACTTTGCCATTGGTGGTGACAATGCCCGTGCCTAAATGGGCATTGATGACCGAGCCTTCGTTTAGCGCATAGGTTTTCGCGGTGAGCGTGGCTTTGCCGTCGCTGCTGGCGTTGATCGTGCCAGTGTTGACTAGGGCAGCTATCGTGTCATCGCTATTTTGATTGACGATGCCGTCGTTGTTTAGCTTAGCCAGAGCAGAAAGTCCGCCTTGGTTGTTGGTCAGCGTGCCGTCTTTTTGCACATCCAGATTCAGGCTGGCTAGCGTGCCATCTAAAGTAATCGCGCCCTGAGTAATGGTGGTATTGCCGAGGTAATGGCTGTTACCCGCGAGCGTCAGCGTGCTTTTTCCTTGCTTAAGTACGCTGCCTTTGGTGGCGCTTGCATCATCGATTTGGCCTGCATAGCGAGTGTCTGTTTCTTGCAGTAAAGTCAGCTTGCCACCGTTCAGATCAACAATGGCTTTGGCTGTGGTACCGGCCAGCGTGCCGATGGTTTCATTGCCACCCATGATCAGCGTGTCGTCAACCGTTACGTCGCTGGTATTCAGCAGACGTTCAGCTGAGCCAAGGGTGAGCGTGCCCTTTGTGACATGCACGGTTTTGCTGACCAGTGTGCCGTTCAGCTGCACTTTGCCGCCATCTACCGTGGTGTCGCCACTAAAGGTGTGATTGCCATTGAGGGTGATTTTGCTTGTGCCGTGTTTCAGTAGCGTGCCTTTGTCGCCGTCTTTATCTTGAATCACGCCGTCGAATACGGTGTCGCGGTTTTGTTCTAGCGTCAGCTTGCTACCGGATAATTCCACCACACCGCTTGCTGCACCTGCCAGCGTGCCGATAGTTTCATTGCCGCCCATCACCAACTTGCCGTCAACCGTTACATCGCTGCTGTTTAGCAAACGTTCAGCAGAGCCCAAAGTCATCACGCCGCTTTCAACGTTCACGGTTTGCGCCGAGCTTGTGCCATTGAGCGCAACCTTGCCATTGGATGTAACAACACCTGTGCCCAGATTGGCGTTGATTACCGAGCCTTCGTTCAGCGCATAAGTATCGGCGGTCAGGGTGGCCTTGCCATCTAAGCTTTTGTTGATGGTGCCGGTGTTGACCAGTGTTTTGATGGTGTCATCATGGTTTTGATTCACGATGCCGTCGTTGTTTAGCTTAGCCAGAGCAGACAAACCACCTTGGTTGTTGCTGAGTGTGCCGGTTTTTTGCACATCCAGATTCAGGCTTTCCAGTGTGCCATCTAAAGTAATGCCACCCTGTGCAATCGTGGTGTTACCTAGATAATGGCTATTACCAGCAAGGGTCAGCGTGCTTTTTCCTTGCTTAAGTACGCTGCCTTTGTCGCCCTGGATATCATCGATTTGGCCTGCGTAGCGAGTGTCTTTTTCTTGCAGTAAGGTCAGCTTGCCACCGTTTAGATCAATGATGGCATCGGCTGTTGTACCTGCCAGTGTGCCGATGGTTTCATTGCCACCCATGATCAAGGTGTCGTCAACGGTTACATCACTCGTGTCGAGCAGGCGATCAGCTGCGCCAAGGGTCATTGTGCCGGTGGTGACATGCACGGTTTTGCTGACCAGTGTGCCGTTCAGCTGTACTTTGCCACCATCAACCGTGGTATCGCCACTAAAGGTGTGGTCGCCATTGAGGGTGATTTCGCCTATGCCGTGTTTAAGTAAGCTGCCTTTGTCGCCGTCTTTGTCTTGAATCACGCCATCAAAGATGGTGTCGTGGTTTTGTTTGAGCGTCAGTTGCTTGCCCGATAATTCCACAACACCCGTGTCCATGCCCGTCAGCATGCCGATGGTTTCATCGCCGCCCATAACCAGCTTGCCATTTACGACAACCTTGCTGCTGTCCAGTAAACGCTCGGCTGAACCTAAAGTCATTACGCCACTTCTGACTTTTACTGTTTCAGCGGAGCTGCTGCCATTGAGCTGTACTGTGTCATCGGAGGTTAAGACCCCCGTGCCCAGATTGGCATGGATTACCGAGCCATCCATCAGCTTGTAGGTTTGTGCAGTCAGTGTGGCCTTGCCGTCTGCGCTGGCATTGATAGTGCCTGTGTTGGAGAGTTTTTCGATGGTGTCATCGCTGTTCTGATTAATCACCCCCCAGTTGTACACTCTGGCCCCTGCGGATAAACCACCTTGATTGTTGGTCAGCGTACCGGCTAGTTCTACAACCAGACTCTGGCTTTCCAGTGTGCCATCCAGGGTAATGCCGCCTTGCTCGATGGTGGTGCGGCCCTGGTAATGGCTCTCGCCCGTCAGGGTGAGGTTGCCTATGCCTTGCTTTAATACGCTGGCTTGATCACCCTGCGCGTCGTTGAGCTGGCCCGCAAAAGTGGTGTCTGTTTTTTGCTGCAGGATCAGTTGGCTGCCAGATAATTCAAGCACGCCGTCTGCCTTGCTGCCTGCCAGTGTGCCGATGGTTTCATTGCCACCCAGTACCAGTTTGCCATCGACGATCACGTCGCTGCTGTCGAGCAGGCGCTCGCCGCTGGAGAGTGTCATCACGCCGCTGGCTACATTTACTTTTTCAGCCGCGCTAGTACCGGTGAGCGTAACCGTGCCATTGGCGGTCAGCTCGCCCGAGCCTAGGTTGGCGTTAATCACCGAGCCATGGTTCAGTGCATAGGTTTTAGCCGTTAGTGTGTGGCTGCCGTTGATGGTGCCGGTGTTGCTGAGGCTGGCAACGGTGTCATCTGCATTTAGATTGATGGTGCCATCGTTGTTGAGCTTGGCGTCTTGATGCAAACCGCTGTGATTATCGTTGAGCAGGGCGCCCGCAGACACGTTAACGTCCAAGCTGGCTAAGCTGCCATCTAGCGTAACTGTACCGGCTTTGATTTGGGTCTGGCCTTGGTAAGTGTTGTCGCCAGACAGGGTGAGATTACCTGTGCCTTGCTTGATTACATGGCCTTTCTCGCCGCTGATCACGCCAGAGAAGGTGGTGTCACTGCCTTGGTTAAGCGTTAGTGTGTTGTCTGCCAGCGCCACTTTGCCCGCGCCTGCCAAAGTGCCAATCGCTTGATCGCCCGTCTTGGTTAGATCAAATTGCGCGTCTTTTTCAATAATCACTGCACCGTCTTTATTTAACGATGCCTTGTCAGATAATTGTAAATTTCCGGCTTTGATGGTGGTGCCGCCAAGGTAAGTATTGGCGGCATTTAGAATCAACTCGCCCGCATGATTTGCATCACCAACCACAAGGCTACCATTAGAAAGTACGCCGTCCATTTGCGCGTGCTTGTCTTTGGTTTGGCCAGGGTTGACCAAGATCGTTGCTGTTTTGCCGTCAATATTAATAGCGTTTTTAAAGGTGACATTATCGGTAGCAGTGTCCGAGCCAAAAATCAGCGCATTATCGCCGCCTACAAAGCCTTCTTTGCCCCATGTACGCTGAGCGCCGCCATTCAGGCTGACTTCTAAGTCGCCACCGCTCGCTGCAAAGCCGCCCGAACCAGCCCATTGCACGCGATCTTTGGCCGTGCCGGTGTAGCGGTCAAATTTGCCATTGGTTTCCAGCACGCCGCCATCATGGTTGCCGGTGAAATTGATGTTGCTGTGCTTGTGAATGCCCGTGCCATCTTCGGCATGCAAAGCGCCGCCTTCAATCTTGGTTTGGCCGGTGTAAGTGTTTTCTTCGTTAAACACCACGAGGCCGCTTTTAACGGTGAGATCAGCCCCTTTGCCGCTGGTGTTGCTGGCACCATCCAGACCTGCGGCGCTGTCGTCGGCAATGCTGCCATTAAAGGTAATGGTTTTGCCCTTGCCCGCATCAAGCACAACCGTGGAGCCTTTCATCATAAAGAGATCAGAGCCTGCTTCCTTGCCTGCTTCTCCCAAATGATCTTCATGATTGTCGCCGCTACCACCGCTCACATTGCCGCGATCAAAAGTGGCATCGCCTTTGATGGTGAGCTTGCCGCCTGCGCGAACAAAAATCGAGCCGCCAAGGCCTGAGCCGCCAGCGCCGCCTTCGCGGCTGCCGTCATTGCCACCATCGCCCATGCCGCCTTTACCTGCAGCAAAACCACCTAAACCACCATCGCCGCCATCGCCGGGGTTCTTGTCATGAGCAACATCATTGCCATCGCTACCATCTGCGCCGCCACGGCCGCCTGTGCCGCCGCCTGCACCAAATCCACCTTTGCCGCCAGTGCCGCCGCCGCCGCCTTCGCCACCCACGGCATTGGAATGGCTATAAGCATCACCACCTTTGCCGCCTTCGCCGCCTTCACCGCCGCCCAGTGCAAAATCACCCTTGCCACCATCGCCCGCTTGACCACCAGCCCCTCCGTGGCCAATCACCCCTTTTTCCAGTGCTGTTACGGTCATAGCAATGACATAGGCGGCACTTGCACCTGCATGAATGGCATTGGCAGCTGCAAAAATGCCGTCTGCCGTTGCTTTGGCCCCAAAAATGGCAGATAAACCAAGTGCAGGTGCTGAACCTCCGACTCCTGCTCCTGACATGATGGCCTCGGCGACATCTTTGGCTGCATTGGCGATATCAAAAATGGCATCTGCAGCACCTTTGATAGTGTCGGCGGTGACGGCCGAACCGTCCGCTCCTTTCCCGCCGGCGCCACCTTTCCCGCCGTATTCTGCTTCATAGCCTTTGTTACCATCGGCACCATTTCCGCCATTAAAATAGGCGGAGTCATGTTTTGCAGTGCCGCCACTTTTCCCGTCTTTGTTGGCTTGTGTACGACTAATACTGTTTAAGCTGCCGCCTGTGGAGCCAATGCCACCATCACCACCCACCGCCGCATTACCCGAGAAATTCACGTTTTCTAAAACCACTTCAGCGCCACTATTAATAAAAATAGCCCCGCCCAAACCTGCGCCGCCGCCGCTGCCGTCGCCACCCTTAGTGGTGAAGTTTTTAACCGTGCTATCAGAAATGGTCAGCTTGCCTGATTCGACAAAAAAACCGCCGCCTTCTTCGCCATTTATTTCTTTATCACTATTAGCCGCAACAGTGATGTCTGAAGTGATAACCATTTTTGGCGCGGCGCCTGCGCTTCCGTAAATCAGCATGCCGGTCACGGCGCAGATGGCGACAGAGATAAACTTGCCTTGGGATTTAGTTAAGCGGTGCGAGAGTTCGATGCGTTTCATTGGAGGTCTTTGCAAAGGAGTCAAAAAGAATCAATCGGCTGGCGTGTATCGCCTGAATAGGTACAAATTTTTTTGTTGATTTGTTTTAAAAATGAAATATTGGGTCGTGCATAAAACGAAATCACTTTTTCGTTTGCTAAGTGCTTGAGTTTGAATGAGCTTTACTGCGTGCACTTTTGCTAAAGCGGATAAAAGCTTTGCTAAATGGAATAAATATTGTGACAAAACCGATGGGAATTGGGCCGCTCATTAGCGGGGCGTATTCAATGTGGAAAATTTTTATTTATGCTTCCATCGTATAGCTGTTTATGATTGCGCCTTTGTCATTTTCACGCCTGACTTATGCGCCATTTGCCTGATGGTCAAACTGCCCCAAACGCCGTATCAGATAAGCCCCATATCCTGATTGTTGATGATTCGGTCGATGAATTACGCCTGCTGCTGGATGCTTTGCGCAGCCAGAATTATCGGATTAGCGTGGCTTTTGACGGGCAGCAGGGCTATCAGCGGGCGCAGGCTAATCCGCCAGATTTAATTTTGATGGATGTGCATATGCCGAAGGTGGATGGCTATGCAACATGTCGTTTATTGAAGGCTAATCGGCAGTTGATGCATATTCCGGTGTTGTTTTTATCTGCTGCAAATGCAATCAATGATCGCCTGCATGGTTTTACAACTGGTGCGGTTGATTTTATTTGTAAGCCTTTTGTCGCCGAGGAAGTCATCGCACGAGTAGCCGTGCATCTGTCGCTGTCTGCGCGCCGCTTACAAAAAGAGCGCCCTGCGTGTGAGGGCCAGCCTTTAAATCAGGATGAGGTTTTGCTTGCTGCGGCAATACAAATAATCACCGAGCAGCTTTATCAGCCGCCTGCTTTGGCAGAACTCGCCCGCCAGATTGGTACGCATGAAAAAAAGCTGAGTAAGCTATTTAAAACCCAATTAGGGATGACTGTTTTTGCATATATGCGCGAGCAAAAATTATTAAGCGCTCAGCAATTGCTGGCTAAAACTCAAATGAGCGTGATTGATATTGCTGAGCAATCCGGTTTTCAAAATGCCTGTAATTTTACGACGGCATTTAAAGAGCGTTTCAGTATGACGCCCTCGGCGTTCAGGCAAACTGCAGCGGTGGGCTTTGAGTGAGGTTTTTGTGGTTGTTTTTTCTTTCATCTTTTTTATACGCCAGCCAGGACGCTAGGCCTGCTGATCGCACTGTTTCGTATCAGCTGATTGAAGACACGCAGTCTCTTTCTGCTGATCAAATCAGCGCCAGTATAAAAGCCGCACCTTTGATGAGCGGCCACCATAATCTGGGCTATTCCAATTCGGTTTTCTGGTTAAAGCTTATTGTGCCTAATCCTTCCGATCAGCCTCAATTGCGTTGGCTTGATATGGGCGCGCCTCGCTTACAATCCGTCACGCTTTATATGCAGCAAAATGGGCGCTGGCAAAGTAGGGCGAGTGCGGGGCTGGATACACCTTTATCGTTGCATCCGGTAAAAGCCAGGCATGCTGTTTTTTCTTTGCAACTACCCGCCCAAACAGGGGTCGCTGTTTTGTTGAGGGTACAAAGCAAAACGGCGATGTCCATAGCGCCTGCAGTTTATGATCCTGTTTCGTTTAGAGAAAATGAAGTGACAGAGTCGTTATGGGCAGGCGTCTTGCTGGGGGCGTTTGGAATTGTTGGGCTTTATTGCGTGCTCTTATTTATTTTGATGCGGGATCATTCATTTCTTTATCATGGTTTGGCGGTTTTTTTCTTTGTATTGAATGAAGCGTGCATGCGTGGATATGGGGCTTTATATTTTTGGCCTGAAAGCACCATCTGGTCGGTTCATTCTTTATCTTTTTTTGGCCAGATTTGCGCTTTGTTTTTTTTATTGTTTGTGCGGCACTTTCTTAATTTGCCTGTGTTTTTGCCTTGGGGCGATAAAGTCATCAAGCTGATGCTGGCTTGGAATCTATTGGCTATTTTTATATCCCAGTGCATCAATTATCAGCGTGGCACGATGATGGGTTTGTTGCTGATTTTAATTACAGTGCCATTACTATTAGCCATTTTTTTACAGGTCATACGCAAGGGAGCAAGCGCGATGCGCTACTTTGCGGGAGGCCTGTTTATTTTGATGGTGGGGAATATTTTAAGGGCACTGGATTTATTCGGAGTGTTATCCAGCGGGCAGGTGTTGGGCGAGCATTTTATGTTGTTTGTGATTGTTTTCTCTATGCTTTCTTTTTTGCTGGCGATTATGGATCGGGTGATGCTGGCGAGACAGGAAAAAGAAACGGCCCAGAAAACTTTAATTGATACTTTAAATTCTCAGCAGTCCTTGCTGGAAAAAGCAGTGGAGAGCCGGACTGCAGAGCTAAAAGCGGCAGTTAAAGACGCGCAGTCAGCCAATCAATTAAAAACCAAATTACTGGCTTATATCGGCCATGATTTAAGAGCGCCACTCTCTACCATGATTGCCTACGCAAAACGCATGCGGCGAGGGGCGCCTTTTGATGATTTTTCTATGGTGGTTGAGCGTAGTGCTGGTCAGCAATTAGAGTTAATTGATGAATTGTTAAAGTATGCCCGTGGTGAAATGGTTGAGCATCATGTGCAATTAAGTGCCGGGTGTTTTCAGGATTTTATCGATGATATTCAGGGGCAGGCTGAGCTACTGGCCACGCAGTATCAAAATCGGTTTATTTATTTGCAAAAGGGCGAGGCTCCCGAGTGGCTTTATGCGGACTGGAAGCATTTACGTCAGGTATTACAGAACTTACTTTCTAATTCTGCAAAATTTACCCGCTATGGCGTGATTTCACTGACGCTGGAGTGGCAGACTGGCTCCGCAGATCAATCCAAGCTTCAAGTGGCGGTAGAAGATACCGGGGTCGGGATGAATCAGTCTGATCATGCCCGGGTTTTTCTTCCTTTTGAGCGAGCTCAAGAGAGCGAATCCAAGGAAGGGCATGGGCTAGGATTGGCGATTGCTTCGCAAATGGTTAAAAGTATGGGGGGCGAGCTGAAGGTGGAGAGCGCCGTGCAGCTGGGGAGCCGTTTTTATTTCTGCCTGCGCTTGCAACATGCTGCTGCGGTTTATACGCTACCGGTGCCCAAACCCCTTGGTCCGGCTTTGCCGCATGATGATATACAACAATTACAGTTGTTTATTGCCAGTGGGCAGGTCACTGAAATAGAAAACTGGGCTGAAAAAATAGCACTGCTTTCCGCACAACATGCTCAGTTTAGCCTGCAAATTGCAAAGGCTTTGCAGTATCTGGATTTTGAAAAATTGCAGGCACTGGCTGATGATTTGCTCATTCAGCCAGATGCGCTGCATGCTTAATCAGCCTTTCTGCTTTAGCCACTGCTGCACAGATGCTCTTTGCCATTGTGCGTTGGCGTAGTTCACGAGCTTGGTAGGCACAGGGTCGCCATTTTTAATCAGGCGATTAAGCATTAGCGCAAGATCGGTGTCGGCAATGCACCATTGCTCAAATAGATTGGCTTGATCTTCCTTAATTAGTAAATCAGCTGCGGCAATCAACTTATCTGCGGCGGCTTGGCCTTTGCTTGATAGGGCCTGATCACTGGGCGCAAAAAACACCACATTGGTTGAGCGCTCAATACGCAAATCCAGCAGATCGCTCCGTAGCCACGCCTGGATTTGCCTTGCTTTGGCGCGTTGTTGCAGCTCCGTTGGGTAGAGCGCTACATATTCTGGGGCTGGGAACAGCTCTTCTAGGTATTCGCTGATAGCCGATGATTCTGATAGAAAAAAATCCCCTTGCACAAGCGTAGGCACACGGCTGGTGAGCGATTGCTGGCGGAATGCCTGTTGCTGCTGCTCGCCCGCATCTAAGTCGAGTGTTTTGACTTCAAAAGGCAGGTCTTTTTCGAGTAAAGAAACAAAGACCGACATCGCATAGGGGCTGGTGAACAGCGAATCTGCATAGAGTGTAAAGGGCGCTGGCTTCATTCTGGCTTACCTTTGTGGAAGGGGGATTTAAGCGGTTTTACATCTGGCCATCATATAAACATCAACAAACTGGCCGTTTTTAAAAGCATAGTTTTTGCACAGGCCTTCTTTGATAAAGCCGTGTTTTTCATAGAGGGCGAGGGCGGCTAGGTTATCGATGTACACGGAAAGCTCGATTCGACTAATCGCCTGCCATTGCTCTGCAATTTCAATTGCGGCCAGCATTAAAGCATCGCCCACGCCTTGCCTGCGTGCGTTGGTTTTAACGCCCATGCCAATTGCGGCCACATGTTTGCGGCGTGGGTTTTGTTCAATATATAAACCCAGTTGTCCGAGAATTTCTTCGCCCGATACGGCAACTAGGCTAATTGCGCCCGCGCTGTTTTGGTTTAGCCGTGCCTCCCAAAGTTCTGCCGATGGATAGGGGCCTTGCAGTGTGGCGGAGTAGTTGCTTGGCTCGGCATACAGTTGGCGAATCTGTTCTATATCTTGTTTTTCACTATGCCTGATGCTGTACATGCGGCCACCTGATTAGTTATATCTTTGTAAGGCCAGTGTATCAATGCGAGTGAATGCTGTCAGCATTTATTCGTGGCTAACAAGGGCTAACAAGGTTTAATCATCCGATGCTTTGTTGCTTGTTTGTTTGTTGATATCGCAATAATGCCCCCTAGTTGGTAATTGTTCTCGTTTGAGGGGAGGAGGGGGAGTGTCATAATAAAAGCGTAATTTGCACAGCCATCGCTTGTTTTACCTAGGAATGCAGTTTGGTGAGGCGGCTGGCTTATCTAATATGGCGTGATTCTATTTAATATAGGGGCTAGGGTTTGTTTATTTCGTTTGAAAAGAATACTTGCGGTGCTTGCTTGGCGGGTTTGCTTGTTTTGGGTTTTAGTCAGTTAAGCTTTGCTGCTGATGATGTGCTCGGCTCTGAGCTTGCCACGCACCATGAGCTTGAGCTGGCTACTCCGCTGGCATTAGGCCAGCAGCGAGGGAGTGATCGGCGGGGAGATGTTGTGATTGACCGCCGCATGTTTAAGCTTCTGCGTGCGGAAAGAAACGCTGACATTTTGCCTAGCCAAAAGGAAAGGGAATTACAAGAGAGCGAAGAGTTACGCTCGAAACTGACAAAGAGTGCGTTTGCAGAGGCTTTGGAAAAAGCCAAGCAGGAAGAAGAGGCCCGCGCTGATCGGGCAAAAAGAGAGCAGGATTATTTAGAGATACAACAGAGGCAGCGATACGAGTGTATCCCTGTGCCAAATCAATATAAGTGCGCGCCTCAGGTGAGTGGCGTGCCTTTCCCTCGGCAGGGGCGTTTATTTCCGTGAGTTTGTTGTTGCTCGGGCAATGGCTTATTTAATCATCAGCAAAAAATAAGCGATCGGCGGGATGAGTAGCCCCATGCCGGAGAACAGCATTTTTCCTGGCCATGCGGCAATTTGCCAGCGGCGCAGGCAGTAAACTGCAGCAAGCGGAAAAACGGCCAACATCCCTGCCGCCCAAAACCAGTTTTTATTGCCCAGTGCAGTCATTAAAGACACCATCAGGCCAACAAAACACAGCGCCACGCCAATAGAAAACACAATCACAAGCAGGCCAATCAGCCAGGGTGCAGTAAGAAGAAGCACGGTTTTGTTCCAGAATTGTAGGGCGGGTGCTTGCCCGCCGTTATGACGTGCTACAAATTGGCGGGTAAACACTCGCCCTAAGAATCATGAGGTAGCGGTAGGGTGGGCAAAAAAGCTTGTCCACCCTACCGCTCTTTTAAATGGCGTAGCTATCCGGGCGAGCAGGTGTTCCTGCTGATTGGGTCAAGATTTCATAACCGGTTTCGGTCACTAAAATCGTATGTTCCCATTGTGCAGACAGGCTGCGATCTTTGGTGACGATGGTCCAGCCATCGCTCATGCCTTTGATTTCGCGCTTACCTGCGTTAATCATCGGCTCAATGGTAAAGATCATGCCTTCTTTTATTTCCGGACCAGTGCCGGCTTTGCCGTAGTGCAGGACTTGTGGATCTTCGTGAAATTTAGTGCCGATGCCGTGGCCACAGAATTCACGCACAACCGAGTAGCCTGCGCCTTCGGCGTATTTTTGAATTGCTGCACCGATATCACCAAAGCGAGCACCGGGTTTTACTTGATCAATACCGAGCCACATGGCGTTGTAAGTGACTTTTGCCAAGCGGCGCGCAGGTGCAGAAACATCGCCTACCAGATACATACGGCTATTGTCGCCGTGGTAGCCATCTTTAATGACGGTGATATCCAGATTGACGCAGTCGCCGCTTTTGAGTGGCTTATCAGCAGGAATGCCGTGACAAACCACTTGGTTTACTGAGGTGCAAATGGCTTTTGGGTAAGGTGTGTAGCCAGGTGGGCAGTAGTTGAGCGGCGCAGGGATGGTGCCTTGCACATCGCGCATATATTCGTGGCAAAGGCGATCGATCTCTGCCGTGGTGACGCCCACTTGTACAAAAGGCGTAATGTAATCGAGGACTTCGCTGGCAAGCTTACCGGCGATGCGCATTTTTGCGATATCGTCCGCGTTTTTAATCACAATAGACATAGGTGTTTGGCCTCAAAATAACGAAGAGAGGGTGAGCAACGCCAGCCTCTCTTCGGGGTGTTCTTTATAATAGTAATACTTGTGCTTTAGCGCTTATTGGTTTCAGGCAGCACAATGTTCACTTCTAAAACTTCAAAATCATCTTTGCGATCCAGTTGAACGATGATGTCTTCCGGATTAATTGCTACGTATTTAGAGATGACGGCAATCAGTTCTTTTTGCAACTGGGGCAGGTAGTCTGGGGTATTTCTACCGTTTCTTTCATGCGCCAGAATAATTTGCAAGCGCTCGCGCGCTACCGATGCCGTTTTTTTCTTTTCACCGAAGAAATAGCTAAGAATAGACATGCATTAACCCCCGAATAACCGTTTCCAGAACGGTGCCTTGGGTGTTTCAATAAAACGTAATGGACGCTCTTCACCCAAGAAACGGGCGACCACATCTTTGTAAGCCTCAGAAACATCGCTGCCTGCCAGGTGAATGGCTGGGCTGCCCGAGTTAGACGCTTGCAAGACGCTTTCGGATTCTGGAACTACGCCGATCAATTTAATTCGCAATAAATGCTGCACATCGTCTAGCGATAACATTTCGCCAGAATCAACGCGCTTAGGGCTATAGCGGGTAATTAAAAGATGTGTTTTTACCGTGCCACCATCTTCGGCGCGTTTGGACTTAGCATCCAGAATGCCGATGATGCGATCAGAATCGCGTACGGATGAAACTTCAGGATTGGTAACAACAATCGCTTCTTCGGCAAAATACAAAGCCATAAATGCGCCGGTTTCAATGCCCGCCGGGCTGTCGCAAATAATGTAATCAAAGCCGGTGTGCTCAAGCTCTTTAAGAACTTTTTCTACGCCTTCTTTGGATAATTCGTCCTTATCGCGGGTTTGCGAGGCAGGCAGAATATAAAGATTGTCACAGTTTTTGTCTTTAATGAGCGCCTGATTAAGCGTTGCTTCACCTTTGATGACGTTTACAAAATCGTAAACAACGCGTCGCTCGCAGCCCATAATTAAATCGA
The DNA here is from genome assembly GCF_042664895.1 of Iodobacter arcticus. Classification (NCBI taxonomy): domain Bacteria; kingdom Pseudomonadati; phylum Pseudomonadota; class Betaproteobacteria; order Neisseriales; family Chitinibacteraceae; genus Iodobacter; species Iodobacter arcticus. Next base: position 40,843 of record NZ_JBHTBQ010000035.1, on the reverse strand, counting down.
GATTGCGCAGGCCCACATCAAAATCAATAACGGCGGTTTTAAAGCCACGCAAAGCAAGGCCAGAGGCGAAGCTTGCGCTGGTGGTGGTTTTACCCACGCCTCCCTTGCCGGATGTGATAACGATGATTTTTGCCACTGTAAATCCCCTGAGTGCTTTATTTAGTTAGTTTCGTTTAAGGCTTCGATCACGATTTTTTCTTGATCTAGATAGATTTGTGCCGGCTTGGTTCGTATCGAATCAGGCAGGTCTTCTTGTAATGAGCGGTATATGCCCGCAATAGAAACCAACTCCGCTTCCATGCATGTGGTAAAAATTCTGGCTTGATTATCGCCTTTTGCGCCTGCCAGTGCACGGCCTCGCAGGGGGGCATAGACGTGAATGTTGCCATCGGCAATCACTTCGGCCCCTGCAGACACAAGTGCCAGCACAATTAAATCACCGCCTTTGGCATAAACTTGCTGGCCAGTGCGTACAGGACGGGTGATCACTAGGGCGGGAGGAGGTGGCGCTGCTTTACTGGTTACAGGAAGCGGAGCAGAGAGCGAGTCGTCTTGTAGTACTACAAGGCCAGCGGCCGCAGCGGCCAGCTTTTGATCGCTATTGCCGCCATGCACAGCAACGGGTAAGAGGCTGAACTGTTGTAAAAGTCGTATTAAAGTGCCGACCTCAAGCGCAGAAGGCAGCTCGGGCAGGCTACTAAAATCGATAATGAGTTGTTCACCCGCTAAAAAGTGCTCACGGCCGCCTAGTTTTTCAAATAGTGCAGCTTCTAATCGGCCAGGATCAAGCGTGGCTGGGACGAAAGACAGTAGTTTAATGCTGCTGCTCTTAAATTCAAAAATGCTGTCTAAATCAGTAGCAGGATTTGTCATGCGCGTAAGCCGAGTAAGCATTGATCTGTGAAGGGGGTGAGTTTACCGTGTAGTGCTACGCCAAGGAAGCTGTGTTATAGCGTAAGCGCAAATGAATGATCTACGGCTGTAACTTGACGCTTCATATCCACAGCTTTGTTTTAGACCCGCTGTTATTGCGCAGGGCGCACTCGAAGCTCGGCGTGGATGATTTTAGTCGCTCGACGAGCACAGTGCGCCGTTTGCTATATGGCCGTGTGCGGGGCAGGAAAAAGCGTCCTTTACCTAGTAGTGCAGTGCATCACGGTGTGTGGAGTGTTGTTTACATTGATCAATATGTCCGCCGCACCAATCCTGTGCGATGCATGATGGTGGTGGCGAGTTCTTCAATCGACATGCGAGTGGTGTTGAGATAGGGCACGCCCACATGGCGCATCAGAGCCTCGGCTTCGGCGATTTCGAAGCGGCAGTTTTCGACCGACGAGTACTTGCTGTCGGGTTTTCTTTCTTCGCGGATTTCGGTAAGCCGGTCTGCTTCAATCGTTAAGCCAAATAATTTATTCCGGTAGGGAAGTAGTAATTTGGGCATGGTGTGATTGCCAAAATCTTCAGGTGTAAGCGGGTAGTTGGCCGCTTTAATTCCAAATTGCAGCGCCAGATAGAGGCAGGTTGGTGTTTTTCCTGATCGTGAAACGCCAACTAAAATTAAATCTGCCTCGGATAAATCCCGTGGCATCACGCCATCATCGTGATTGAGTGTGAAATTAACCGCATCAATCCGATTTTTATATTCTTCAAAATTAACGATGGCATGTGATTTACCAACGGTATGCGATGAATCTTGTCCTAGTTCTGCTTCGAGTGGGCCGATAAACATCTCAAAAAAATCGATCACTAATGCTTCAGGCACATGCGTTAGTTTTCGGATGATGGGGTCGACCACAGTACTGAAAACCAGCGGTCTGCAGCCATCTATCACTGAGTGCTTGCGGATTTCTAGGGCGACTTCCACTGCTTTTTCTGGCGTATCTACGTAAGGAAGTGTGACGCGATGGAATGTGACATCTTCAAATTGCGTAAGCAGGGAGTGGCCGAGCATTTCGGCAGTAATACCAGTTCGATCGGAGACAAAAAAAGCCGTTCGACGCATCGTAAATCTCCAAATATATGTGCACAAGCTTGCCATTTGGCGTTGGGCAAGCCGTTCAGAAAGGCTTGTTTTTACTGCGGAAAAGCTCGATTTTACGGCGTTTCACGCGCTTTTTCCTTGGATGGTAAGCTTTTCGCCTAAAAATGCAAGAAATGTGTCGCTATGCACGTTTTTAGTGCTAAGTGGGGAATAATTCCGCCTGTTTGCACGTAATGGATTTTCCTGTAATGGTTTATCCTGAGTTTTCTCAGCGCGCTCTCAGCCTAAAATGCACTCAGTTTATCGCAACGCAACATTTCAATAAGGCCCGTACCATGTCCGAACGCTATGTGATCGATTTCGCCCATCTGCGTATGCACGATGTAGAACAGGTAGGCGGTAAAAACGCCTCGCTCGGTGAGATGATCTCTCAGCTTACAGAAAAAGGCGTTCGTGTTCCCGGTGGTTTTGCGACTACCGCAGCAGCATACCGACAATTTCTAGCTCACCAAGGTCTTGCAGATCGCATCGATGCGATTATGAATACTTTGGATGTGGATGATGTCCGCGCACTCGCCATCGTGGGTAAGCAAATCCGTACCTGGATTTTGGAAACGCCGTTTCCTGCACAGCTGGAAGCTGAGATTAGCGAGCATTATAAACTGCTTGGCGACGATGTAACCGTTGCTGTGCGATCTTCTGCTACTGCCGAAGATTTACCGGATGCGTCTTTTGCCGGTCAGCAAGAAACATTCTTGAATATTCGTGGCTTTGAAAATGTCTTAGTGGCGATGAAAGAAGTCTTTGCATCGCTGTATAACGACCGCGCTATTTCCTACCGCGTACACAAAGGCTTTGATCATAAACTGGTTGCCTTGTCTGCGGGTATTCAGCGCATGGTGCGCTCTGATGTGGGCGCTGCTGGTGTGTTGTTTACCATCGACACCGAAACCGGTTTCGATCAAGTGGTGTTTGTAACGGCATCTTATGGCCTCGGTGAAACCGTGGTGCAAGGCGCGGTTAATCCTGATGAGTTTTACGTGCATAAGCCAACGCTGCGCGCCGGTCGCCCAGCGATTGTGCGTCGCCATTTAGGCGGCAAAGCCATCAAGATGGAATTCGATCTTGAAGCGGTAGCAGGTAAATCCGTTAAAACAGTTGATGTTGAGTTAAGCGAGCGTCGTAAGTTTTCGATCAGCGATGCAGAAGTAGAAGAATTAGCAGGCTACGCGCTGACGATCGAAGAGCATTATGGCCGTGCGATGGATGTGGAATGGGGCCGCGATGGGATTGATGGCAAGTTGTACATCTTGCAAGCTCGTCCAGAAACGGTGAAATCGCAAGAAAGCAATGCCGATAAGCTGACTAAATTCCGCATGCTGGAAACCGGTAAAGTTTTAGCCGAAGGCCGCTCGGTTGGGCAAAAAATTGGCCAGGGCCGTGTGCGCGTGATTCGAGATGTATCTGAAATGGATCGTGTTGAAGCGGGCGATGTGCTGGTTTCTGATATGACTGATCCAGATTGGGAGCCGGTCATGAAGCGTGCTTCTGCCATCGTCACTAATCGTGGTGGACGTACTTGCCACGCTGCGATTATCGCGCGTGAGCTGGGCATTCCTGCGGTGGTGGGTTGTGGCGATGCAACACGCGTCTTAAAAGAGGGCGATCTGGTTACCGTGTCTTGCGCTGAAGGCGATACCGGTAATGTATACGAAGGCATTTTGAAATTTGAGCGTATGGATACCTCGCTCGGCCATATGCCTGAATCGCCAGTCAAAATCATGATGAACGTCGGCAATCCGGAGCTGGCCTTTGAATTCTGCCAATTGCCGAATGAAGGCGTGGGTTTGGCGCGTTTAGAATTCATCATTAACCGTATGATTGGCGTGCACCCGAAAGCGCTGCTGGCTTATCCGCACTTACAGCCTGAGCTGAAAGCGCAAGTTGAAGAGCGTATCGCTGGCTATCGCACTGCCGTTGATTTCTACGTGGATAAGCTGGCCGAAGGGATTTCTACCTTGGCTGCCGCGTACTGGCCAAAGAAAGTCATTGTGCGTTTGTCTGACTTTAAGTCGAATGAATACGCCAATTTGATCGGTGGTACAGAATACGAGCCGCACGAAGAAAACCCAATGATCGGTTTCCGTGGTGCAGCGCGTTATGTGGACAAGAGCTTCCGTGATTGCTTCGAGCTAGAATGCCGCGCAGTGAAAAAAGTGCGCGATGTGATGGGTTTGATCAATGTGGAAGTGATGATTCCCTTTGTGCGTACCCTGAAAGAAGCCGAATGCGTGATCGAATTGCTGGAGCGCAATGGCCTGAAACGCGGCGAAAACGGCCTGCGTGTGATCATGATGTGCGAAATTCCTGCTAATGCGGTGCTTGCAGATCGTTTCCTCAACTTCTTTGACGGCTTCTCGATTGGCTCTAACGATATGACTCAGCTAACACTGGGGATTGATCGTGATTCAGGCGGCCCGGTTTCTGCTTCGTTTGATGAACGTGATGATGCAGTAAAAGCCATGTTGTCGATGGCAATCAAAGCGTGTCGTAAAGCCAATAAATACGTGGGTATTTGCGGCCAGGGCCCATCGGATCACCCAGATTTCGCGCAGTGGCTGGTAGAAGAAGGAATCGAAACGATTTCTCTGAACCCAGACACCGTAGTGGAAACATGGTTGTATTTATCGGGCGCAGCAGCAAAGTAAATATCGCGTAGGGCGGGTGAAAACAGCGTATTTTTAAGCATCGCTCGCGGGTTGCACCCACCCTACGATGGCTTTGTAGCAATTAATGTGCCTTAGTCTTGAATTAAACATCAGCGGCGGGTTACGATATAAAATCGTACCCGCCGTTTATATATTTAAAATAAGGAAATAGAGAATGTCCCATGCCCGTGCCGATTTTGACCAATATATGGTTCCCAATTACGCCCCCGCAGCCTTTGTACCGGTGCGCGGTGCGGGCAGCCGAGTATGGGATCAGGCGGGTCGTGAGTATGTGGATTTAACCGGCGGTATTGCCGTGAACGCATTGGGCCACTGTCACCCAGCTCTTGTGGCCGCGCTGAATGAGCAGGGCAGCAAGCTTTGGCATCTTTCCAACGCGTTTACCAATGAGCCTGCGCTTGATCTGGCACAAAAGCTGGTTGAAACCACATTTGCTGATCGCGTGTTCTTTTGTAACTCGGGTGCAGAAGCCAATGAGGCGGCGCTTAAATTAGCGCGCCGCGCCGCAATTGAGCGTTTTGGCGATAAAAAACACAAGGTATTGTCGGCTCTGAATTCATTTCACGGCCGTACCTTCTTTACCGTGTGCGTGGGTGGTCAGCCTAAGTATTCCGATGGCTTTGGCCCAAAGCCTGCTGGTATTGAATACTTTGAATACAATAATCTGGATTCCTTAAGCGCGCTGATCGACGATGAAACCGCTTGCGTGATTCTCGAACCGATTCAGGGCGAGGGCGGTGTAGTGCCCGCCACGCCTGAGTTTATCGCTGGCGTGCGTGCCCTTTGTGATAAGCATCATGCTTTTTTGATTTTTGATGAAGTGCAAAGTGGTGCTGGTCGTACAGGTAGTCTTTATGCCTATCAAGAGTACGGCGTTTTGCCAGATATTTTGACTAGTGCCAAGGGCATTGGCGGCGGCTTCCCGCTGGGCTGCATGCTGACCACTACAGATATTGCTAAGCATCTGGCTGTAGGCACGCACGGCACAACTTACGGTGGCAATCCTCTAGCTTGCGCAGTGGGCAATGCTTTGCTCGATGTAGTGAATACGCCTGCCGTGCTGGATGGCGTAAAAGCCAAGCGCGCGCTATTTGTAGCGGGCATCGCCAAAATCAACGCGCAATATCCGATCTTTGATGAAGTGCGCGGCATGGGTTTATTGATTGGTGCCGAGCTTAAACCTGCATTTGCGGGTAAGGCTAAAGATTTATTAAATCTGGCGGTAAAAGAAGGCCTGATGATTTTGATGGCAGGCCCGAATGTGATCCGCTTTGCGCCGTCTTTAGTGATTGCGGATGAAGATATCAGCGAAGGTATGGCGCGTTTTGAACGCGCAGTGGCTGCATTTACTGCTGCATAAAAGACATTGATTTTAAAAACGCCTCGTGAAGAGGCGTTTTTTTTGGCCGGTGATTCTGCTTTTATCAAAAGCAATATAAGGTGGGTTTTTTCTGCTGTTTCGCTTATTAAAAATCAGACAAAGCAGGAAAGGCTTGATGTTCTTTTCTTCTTGGCTATCTTCAAGGGGTGTCAGTATAAAGTTAGGATAGGAAAGCAATATGTTCAGTGTCTTGATGCGATATCTGCTGCTGTGTTTGATACTGCTGCCCGGAGGGGCACGGGCAGAGACGTATTCTGAGCAGGATTTGTTTTCTTTAAGTGGTTTTGCCACCTTGGGTGCGGTGTATAACAGCACGGATCAGGGTGATTTTTTGCGCGATCTTTCGCAGCGAGAAGGTGTTGGCTATACACGCAGGCTGGATTTTGGGGTTGATTCACTGCTGGGCTTGCAGCTGGATGCCCGAATTAACCCGGCATTATCAGCCTCAGCTCAGCTTATTAGCCATCGGCGCTACGATAATCGTTTTACGCCGGAATTAAACTGGGCATTTATCAAATATGAGCCAAGCGAAACCCTGCAGCTTCGCACGGGGCGCTTAGGCTTTGATGTTTATATGCAGGCCGATTCAAGAAGTGTGGGCTACTCCTACCTGCCTGTACGTCCACCGGTTGATTATTATGGCGGCTTGCCGATTACCTATTTAGACGGCGGGGATTTAGTTTTAAAATATCCGATTGGTGAAGGAATTGCTCGAGCTAAGTTTGCAATCGGCTATGCCAAGGAAAAGCTGCCTGTTCAAAACTCAGAGGGTCATCTCGATTTGAATGGCTCCCTTTTATGGGGCGGCTATTTTGATTATCAATTACAAAATTGGCAATTCAGGGTGGGTTATGCAAGATTGAAATTAGAAAATGAATTGGCAGATCTCGATCTTTTGCTAAATGTATTGCGATCACCTCAATTACAAGCGATCAGTAATGGCCCGGCTCAATTTGCAGATGATGCCATGATTAAAGGCAAAACTGTTGAATTTATTTCTGCGGGCATGATCTATGATAGTGGCCCTTTGCAAGTGCAATTAATGCTTCGCAGATTACTTGCTACGACGATTTCTTATCCTAATAATGACGCGGGCTATTTAATGCTGGCTTATCGTCTTGGGGCCTTTACGCCTTATGCCTCGTACTCCAAAGTAAGACCAAAAGTGCTTAAGCATGATATGGGCTTGCCCGACATTCCCCCGTTTGCCGAAGTAAATGCAATCGCAAGGCTGGTTCAGCCTTACCCATTAATGGATCAATCGACCTATTCTCTGGGCTTGCGCTACGATGTGATGCGCAATTTAGATCTTAAATTTCAAGTCAATCGGATTGATGGTCGCGATTCACTCCAGTGGGCAAATAAGCAGCCTGCCTGGGATGGCCGTGCAACCATTTATAGTCTGACCTTGGATTTTGTTTTCTAGGGCGGCCCAATGAAAACCCTTATCCTTTCTATTCTTATTTTATTTGCGCATAGTGCCTGGGGGGGCGATTGGGTGGTGATTGTGCATCCTAATAGTGGTGTTGCTCAGCTAAGCAAAGGTGAAGTGATTAATATCTTTATGGGGCGTTATCGGAAATTCCCCTCCGGGCAAAGTGCAATACCGCTGGATGTTATTTACCCTGTGTCAGGCAGAGAACATTTTTATCGGGACTTATTAAACAAAGAATTAGCTGAGGTTGATTCGTATTGGGCTAGGCTTAAGTTTTCCGGGCAAGTCTCGCCACCCCTAGTGGTAGAGAGTAGTGATGAAGCTATTAAAATGGTGGCCAGTAATATTAATTATATAGCCTATTGTGATAAAGCAAAAGTAACTGATAAAGTGAAAGTTGTGTTTGATTTTAATCGGTGATTAAGCTTTTGTTTTAACGATATGAATGCATTTCATTTCGCAAAGCGATTTCTATGCTGAAAGTATTTAGCACCAGTCTGGTTTTTCGCAGCGCGGCGATAGTGCTTTGTATTGCCTTGCTTGCAGGGGCGGTTTTTTCTGGGATTACTTACATTGTCGTGGCGCAAAAAGAGCGCGAGTTGCACCGGGTTCGTGTCAACGAATTACTCAGTACCGTTGAAGACACTATCAAAATAGCCTGCTATTTAAATGATAAAAACTTAGCCGCTGAAGTAGGGCGTGGCTTATTAAAAAATCACTTTATTAGCCAAGTGTTGATTAGAAATGAAACTCATATTCTTGCTCAGGAGGGGGGAGTAAAAGGAGAGCTGCAAATGATGGGGGATGGGCAAATTGTTCGCCAGGTCACATCGCCTTTTAATCCACAAGAAGTCGTTTGTAAAATTATGCTGGATTTAAATCCTCAGGTGATTCAACAGAGTGTGGCTGAGCGCTCTTTACTACTGGTCTATTTATTATTGATGCAGGCGATGGTAGTGGCCTGTGCCGTAGTGATGATCGTATTGAAATTAATTACCCGGCCCATTAAAAATATCTCTGATCGATTGCATCATTTATCCGCTGAATTAGGAGCAAAGCTTCATACGCCAAGCGGCCATCAGCACGATGAAATCGGCCGCTTGGTGGATGATGTGAATGCGTTATTAAATCGTTTAGTGATGATTCTGGATGATGAACGCAATTTACGGATCCAACGTGGCATTGATGAAAAAAAATTCAGAGCTATTTTTGAAAATGCAGAAACAGGTATTTTTGTCGTTGATCGTTTTGGGCGTTTGCATTCTTATAACCGTGCTTTTGCCAGAGTATTAGGCATAGAAGGTGGTTCTGTTAAACAGAAATCTAATCAAATGCTGCAAGAATATATGGGGGAGGCGGCAGCAAAGTGTAGCGAATTAATTGAATTGTCGCTTAGAGAAAACAGGGGGGTGAGCGAAGATATTTTTGTGTCTTTTTTTGAAGATAAAGAAAACAAATGGTTAAGTATTGTACTTAACCCGATTGAAGAAGATATGCTGCAAGGCTTGCTGGATGATATTTCTGATCGAAAAATTGTAGAAGAATCAACACGGCAATTAGCCATTACTTTACGCGAGGCAAAGCTGGCTGCTGATCGGGCTAATCAAACAAAAAGTGACTTTTTAGCCAATATGAGTCATGAGATTCGTACTCCTTTGAATGCCATTTTAGGTTTTTCTGCCTTATTACTCGATACCGAGCTCAACCCTCAGCAAAGAGATTTTTTAGAATCGATTAATACCGGTGGTGATGCACTGCTTTCACAAATTAATGATTTACTTGATTTTTCTAAAATTGAAGCGGGTAAATTAGAGCTGGAATATATTGATTTTGACTTGCGCCGCTCGATTGAAGAATCTCTTGAATTGGTTGCCGCCAAAGCGATAGAGAAAAAATTAGAGCTAGTAGGGCTGGTTGATCCCTCGGTACCTTGGCGTTTAAACGGCGATCCTGTACGCCTTAGACAAATTGTTTTAAATCTTCTTAATAATGCAATTAAATTTAGCACAGCAGGCCCTGTGTTAATCAGGGTACGGGCACACGCTGTGTATCATGAGCAATATCAATTGCATATCGAGGTGGAGGATCATGGTATTGGGATAGATCCGGAAGTCAGGGCGCTATTATTTCAGCCTTTTTCACAGGCAGATGCATCTACAACACGGCGTTTTGGTGGCACGGGATTGGGCCTTTCTATTTGCAAGCGCTTGGCTGAAGCAATGGGAGGAAAAATAGATGTGATTAGCGAGCCTAATAAAGGCGCTACTTTCTGGTTTGAAATTATTTTAAATCGTGCCCAAGTCAATGTATTAGCGCCTACCTTGCCTTTAAGCTTAAAAGGAAAGCGAGTGTTAATTGTGGATGATTTAGCGGCTAATCGCGAGTTGCTGGCTTTGCAATTGCAATCTATGGGACTGGTTACCGAGGTGTTTGGCTCGGCTGTGGCGGCTTTATTAAGATTAAATGAGAGTAATGATTTTAGTGTGGCGTTTTTAGACGGGCAAATGCCGTATATGAATGGCTTTGCTCTGGCTAAATCAATTAATGCCATGCCTGCCCATGCCGCAATGCCTTTGGTGTTATTAAGCTCGATGGGTGGAGCAGGCCAAACAGGCATGGCGCATGAGGCAGGGTTTACTGCTTTTTTAAGTAAGCCGATCCGCACTTCCCAATTATATGGCTGCTTAGAAGTGGTGTTTAGTTTGGCCGAAGCTAAAAAACCAGAACGCACCTTGCTGACCTTGGGGGCTATTGAAGAGCAAAGAGCGGTGATCAAGCCTTATTTATTGCTAGCAGAAGATAATTTATTAAATCAAAAAATAGCGGTACTGATGCTGGAAAAAATTGGCTGCCGTGTTGATGTGGTAGAAGATGGTGCAGCGGCGGTGCAGGCGGTTGAGCAGCAAAATTATGATCTTGTGCTGATGGATTGCCAAATGCCCAATATGGATGGATTTGATGCCACTCGCTCGATTAGGGCGCTGCCTAGTGATAAATGCAATATTGTAATTCTGGCGCTAACTGCAAATGCATTTAAAGAAGATATGCGGCGTTGTTTAGATGCAGGAATGAACGGCTTTTTATCTAAGCCAATTAGTATTGATGCTTTACAAGTTGAAATAGAAAAATGGCTACCTGAAAAAAATAAAGTTTAGCCTGCTAAATAGCTGATGTTATGTAGTAAAACTCAAATCTTAAAACACGGAGGTCACAGAGAGCAGGGCGTTTCACGGAGAAAAGTAAATTTTTAATTAAGCCTCTCATCGAATAAGAAGAAAGCGTTCTTAAGTTTTGTAAGCTATTTGCTATGGTATTTCCACTGCAAATTAGAGAAAGGCTTATGGTAGGTATTTATGCTTACTCGGTTCGTATGTTTTATTGGTGTTATTGCCAAGGGTTTGTAACTATTTTGACAATAAATAAGGGGGTAGGTAGGCTGTGGGTTTGACTATTTAGCGCGAAAGATCCTATGCGTCCAGATCAGCTCCTTGTCTCCTTTGCCGCGGCCTTTAATCAGGATCAACGCCTTATCAGCCTGCAACTTGGCGACGGGGCGGCGTGGGGCGAGCAGTTATTGCCTCAGCGCGTAACGGGCAGCGAAGGGATTAGTCGCGTTTTTCGCTATCAGATTGACTGCCTGTCCCCCAATGGCGATTTAGAACTTAAATCCCTGCTTGGGCTGCCGGTGGTTTTAGCGATAGCAGACGCCAATGGCGATGCGATTGAGCGCTGTGGGGTGATTTCTAAGGCGCAATTATTGGGGGCCGATGGGGGCTTCGCTAAATACACGCTGACGGTGGAACCGCCGTTTGCGCTACTCAGATATCGCCGTACTTCGCGGATCTTCCAAGATTTATCCATCGTCGATATTGTGAAACAGGTGCTGGCCGAGCATCAGGCCAAAAATCCCGTCTTTGCCGCTGTGCAAACGCTGGATTTCAAGCTATCGGGCGAATATCCGCCGCGCTCTTATTGCCTGCAATACCGCGAAGACGATTACGCCTTTCTGTGCCGTTTAATGAAAGAGTGTGGCCTATCATGGCGTTTTGAACATTTGGCGGGCGATTCCCCACAAGTGCAGCTGGTGGTCTTTGATGATGTCTTCTCCATCCCCGAAGCTTCGGACCCCATCGCTCGCTTTCACCGTTCGTCAGCAACAGAAGAAAGTGATTCTCTTACCCAATGGAATAGTCAGCGGCAAATCGGCAGCAGCTCTGTTTTCCTAGCCAGCTTTGACTACAAAGCCACGCTTACCAGCCACGGCTTAAGTGATAGCGCCATTGATCAAGGCCATGGCGGGCAGCAAATTCAGTCAAGCTTGGAATATTACGACCCACAAGCGCATTACTACGCCAGCGATTTAGACCAACTGAATCACGATGCCAAGCTTCGCCAAGATGCTTTAGATGGGCAAAAGAAATCATTTTCTGGTTCTGGTACTTTACGCAGCTTGCAAGCGGGGCAATGGTTTCGCTTAGAAGATCACCCAGCCCATGATTTTGATTCGGCTGAGCAGCGAGAATTCGCCATCACTGAGCTGAAGTTCACCGCCAACAATAATTTTCCAGCCGATCTGACTCAGCAGCTTGGCCTCGTTGCGCCGAGCTTACTTGCAGCCGCAGCTTCTGCCGATAATCCACCTTATAAGACCGACTTCACCGTCCAAAGACGCGGCCAGCCTGTGCTTAGCCATCTAGGCGAACAAGAATTTACCAAGCCCACTAGCCTAGGCGTGCAAACCGCCACGGTAGTTGGCCCCGCCGGTGCAGAGGTGCATACGGATGAGCTTGGCCGGATAAAAATTCAGCTACATTGGCAACGTGCCGCCGAGCACCCCGAGTTTGGCGCAAACCTCGACGATAAATCCTCCTGCTGGGTTCGCGTTTCCATGCCATCCGCCGGTGCAGGCTTTGGCCACCAGTTTATTCCGCGTATCGGCCAAGAAGTTTTGGTCGACTTTATCGAAGGCGATATCGACCGCCCCATCGTCACCGCCGTAGTCCACAACGGTAGCCACCCTGTGCCAACATTCAGCGGCGCAGGCGCTTTGCCTGCCAATAAAACGCTCTCCGGCATCAAAACCAAAGAGCATGAAGGCGGCCAATACGGCGAGCTGTTGTTTGACGATACAAAAGGCGAAGTCCGTACCAAATTATCGAGCGAACACGGTAAAACTCAGCTTAATTTGGGCTATCTGATTCACCCGCGCACCGACGGAAAAGGTGAGCCACGCGGCGAAGGCTTTGAATTACGCACCGACAAACAAGGTGCCATTCGTGCCAGCGGCTTACTCATCAGCACCGAAGCCAAAGGTGGTGCGAGCGGCAAGCAACTCGACCGCAGCCCCGCACAAAGCCAGCTTGAATCCGCCTTAGACACTGCCAAAAACCTCGGTGAATACGCGACTAAACAACTAGCCGACACCATCGAAACCGGCGATGACGATCAAACCATCAAACCCGACAACAGCGCTGGGGACAAAGCCAGCCACGGCCACCTTTACCATCACGTACACGCCAGCAAAAGCTTTGAAGCAGGCAGCAATACAGATAAAGACAGCAAAACCAAATCCAAAGAGCAGGCAGGCCAACAAAAAATCATCCTGCTGCACGCGACCGACGGTGTAGCCATCACCACCCCGCAAAGCCAGACCCTCAGCGCAGGCACAAACCTAGACCAAGTCGCCCAAAGAGACAGCAACCAAAGCACCGGCCGCCGCTGGATACACAACGTCGGCCAACACATCAGCCTGTTTACCGGCGGCATTAAAGACAAAATCACCATGAAACTGATTGCCGCCAAAGGCCAGCTGCAAATGCAGGCCCAAAGCGACGACATCGAAATCACCGCCGATAAAAACGCCAAGTTCACGGCGATCAAAGGCAAGGGCCTCTTCAACGCCAAGCAAGAAATCCTGCTCACCGCTGGTGGCGCTTATATCCGCATCAAAGACGGCAAGATCGAACTACATGCACCGGGGAAAGTGAGCATTAAGGGCGGCAGCCATGATTGGGGTGGGCCAACAAGATTCGATCATTCTTTGCCTGTTATGCCTGCGTATACTCCGGCAAAAGGCCCTTATACGGCTAAATATCAGCTTTTTAAAACGGACAATAGACCATTTGAGGATTACAACTATGAAGTTCGTGGGGCTGATGGTGAGTTATTAGATTCAGGCCTAACCGATGCCAGCGGCCGCACGCAATTTACAAACACAGATGAAGCTAAGCCTATCAAAGTATTTAAATCAGTGATGCGTGAAAGCGAAAGGATTACAGAAAAATGGGAAAGAAAACTAGACAGCGCTGTAAATATAGCAAAATCTAAGGATGTAAAATAACATGGCCATTCCATTAGTTATTTTAGGAATAATAGAAATTGTTTCAGCCGCAATCACCGCTTATGAAGTGTATGATTTGATTGATGAATTTTACGATGGATTAAAAAATTACAATAAAGGAATCGACCAGGCAAAAGAAGAATTAAAAAAGCAGATAGAAACGCTAAAGAATGAGATAGATAAAAAAATATCAGAAAAAGAAGAGGTTGCCATTTTATTGACGGCTGCCAATGCAGACCCTCAAGGACAAAATACCAAACAGGCAAAAGGGCGGGCAGCAGGTAGCCCCGTAATCAATGCTGCTATTCAGCAAAAGATTCCTTTTCGACAAGTTATCAGTATGGTTTGCACGCAGGCGGATAAAATTCCTGTGTTGCAATTACGCAAGAAAAAAGGCGTTGAGTTAAAAGACTTACCCAAAGCAAAACGAGTCGCTTTTGAAAAACTCTTAGCACTGAGTGCTGAAGAGCTGGTAGGCGTCGATTTAGAAAGCTTTATTGTTGTGCGCCTAAAACAACTCGCCAGCAATTTAATGTTTGAATTTATTGATGAGGTTTTAGCATGGAGCAGCCCCTTAAAGTGTGAAGTTTGCTTTGGCCCTGCGCCTGCCTATGCAGACCATCCCCTTTCAGGAGTTAGCCCTACTCGTCTACGCCGAGATGGCGACATCAATCCGTTTTACCCTATGCCTTACCGCAGGGGGAGCATCAGTGCTGATCTGGTGATTACTGAATATCGTAAGAAACGTTGCGATAAAAGCAATATCTTTGCGATTGTGGAGATTAAGTTTCAAAATGATACGATTGATGAAGAACAGTTTAAGAACTATCGAAATCTTCTGGATAAAGCTGCAGAAATAAAAAATGCCAGCCACCCGATTAAGTTCGATAAAAAAAATGTGAATAGCGGTGGGCGTTTGTCTTTATTCCGCTATCCAGAAGATGTTGCGGTGAAAGATGACTCAAAAGATAAAAAGGATCCTAAAGATCAGAGTGATCAACCTAAAAAACAAAGCCCAAGAACTGGCCGCCGATCAGGCCACTAACAGGAAAATAACATGAGCACTGCTGAATTATTAATGGATCAGGATGATATTGACTGGTTTATAACGGCCACCCTTGAAAATGATTTATTAACCACATTTGGCGAGGATGACCGGGATCTTGGCATTTGCCCCTATATCACGTTTTACGTTTACAACCAGCCCAATGAATATATGCAAGTGGCTGAAAAAATGCATGCGCTGTTTGATGAATTTAGCCTGTTAATCGATGAACCTTGGCAAAAAAAATGGAAGGACATTACCCAAGTCTGGTTAAAAGCAGGGGATAAACGCCTGCCTGACGATTGGCGGCCCGCTGCAATCCGCAGCCAAGCGCGTGGACGGGTTCATTTTATGCGGGCAACCGATGCAAGTGGCCCCATGGTTAGCCCACGTTGGGGCATTAGTGGGGTTGTTGATGAAGGCTACCGTTGTTACAGCACACTAAAACTTACTTTCCGGCATAAGTGGTTTAATCAGAATAAAGAGCGTTGGTATGCGTTTGTGGAGCACTGCCTGAATGTGCTACAGCCTGAGCATTGCTATAGCGGTTTTGAAGTAGGCAATGGGGGCTTTAATTTAATGGGCGCTTATGAAGCCGATGTATTAGAGCGAATCTGTGCTGATTACTTTTATGGTATGGACATTGATCACCCTGATGCAATGGGGTTTCAATATCATGGCAATGAAAATGGTTATGTATCACATCTGCGTTTGGGGGCTGGTCTGCGCACCCCCACCTGGAGCTTTTTACTTTCCCCTTTATGGCGCAGCCGCTTAGGTAAAACAGAAGCTGAAGTGCGTGAATTTTTAAATGATCCACGCATACAAATTACGGCGTTACCTTACCCTGTAGGGCCTCATAATCCAAATGCAGAAAATGCACTTTGGATACGTCTAGGTGAATTAGATTTATATCCGGTAGCGCAAGGTCTGCCCGATCTTTTAATCAAAGCCAATGAATTGATCAAGCCCATTCGCTGCGATGAATTGCAATTACTAACTTTAGATCCGTGGGATGACGATCCTAATCCACGCTTTGATTACGAAAGCAGCTTACGCTGGATGAGGCGATTTGATGAAAACAGCGATTGGCCTAGCCCAGAAATTCGCCAACCTTTATTAACGGCTTCAGTAGACAACTCACTACAAAGTGGCCGCTGCCCGGCGAATAGCCCATGCCTAGAAACAGGCTATTGGTATACCCCTGCCAAACAAAACAGTCGTGCGCTGTTTAAACAAGGAGAGCTAATGCCAAATTTCCCCGGCTCTAGTTATGGCGCAACGATTTGGTATTGGGATGGGAATCAGGATTAATTTATTTGCTATTCATAAAATATTCTAAATTAACTGACCCTGCGCAGAAAGGCTATGCGCATAGTGCAAGGATGCTCATATTTAAATTTTAAATGATGAATCGATTAGCAGCAGCGAAATAAAGGAAATCCTGATTATGCCTCTTGCTCAATCTCATTATAAATATCGTAGGGCGGGTGAAACCCGCGTATTTATTCAGCATTGCTCGCGGATTTTACCCTCCCTACAAATTCAAAAACTAAGCCTAGCACTCAAGAAATCCATCTACACAGAGTCCATTGAGCAAGAGGCATAATCAGGAAGGAAATTGTAATGAGCACTACAGAGCTTTTTTTACAAGCGGATGAAATTCAGGAATTTATAGAAGAAACGATGGCCGATGATTCTCTTTTTGTGATTGGAGAAGATGATCGGGAATTAGGCATCTGCTCCTATATCACGTTTTACGTTTACAACCAGCCCAATGAATATATGCAAGTGGCTGAAAAAATGCATGCTTTGTTTGATGAATTCAGTTTGTTAATCGATGAACCTTGGCAAAAAATATGGAAATCACTGACCCAAGTCTGGTTAAAAGCAGGGGATAAACGCCTGCCTGACGATTGGCGGCCTGCGGCAATCCGCAGCCAAGGCCGTGGGCGGGTGCATTTTATGCGAGCAACCGATGCAAGTGGCCCTATGGTCAGCCCACGCTGGGCCATTAGTGGGGTGGTTGATGAAGGCTATAGCAGTTACAGTACCCTAAAACTTACTTTCCGCCGTAAGTGGTTTAATCAAAATAAAGAGCGTTGGTACGCGTTTGTAGAGCACTGCCTGAATGTGTTGCAACCCGAGCATTGCTACAGTGGTTTTGAAGTGGGCAATGGAGGCTTTAATTTAATGGGTGCTTATGAAGCCGATGTATTAGAGCGAATTTGTGCCGATTATTTTTATGGCATGGATATTGATCATCCTGATGCAATGGGGTTTCATAGCAATAGTGACAGGCATGACTTTGTTATGCCTAATGATCTTGGTGCGGGCCTACGCC
>NZ_JBHTBQ010000035.1:0-23464 GCF_042664895.1 Iodobacter arcticus | reverse complement strand
AGTGCGTGAATTTTTAAATGATCCACGCATACAAATTACGGCGTTACCTTACCCTGTAGGGCCTCATAATCCAAATGCAGAAAATGCACTTTGGATACGTTTAGGTGAATTAGATTTATATCCGGTAGCGCAAGGCCTGCCCGATCTTTTAATCAAAGCCAACGAATTAATCAAGCCCATTCGCTGCGATGAATTGCAATTACTGACTTTAGATCCGTGGGATGACGATCCTAATCCACGCTTTGATTACGAAAGCAGCTTACGCTGGATGAGGCGATTTGATGAAAACAGCGATTGGCCTAGCCCGGAAATTCGCCAACCTTTATTAACGGCTTCAGTAGACGACTCACTACAAAGTGGCCGCTGCCCAGCGAATAGCCCATGCCCAGAAACAGGCTATTGGTACACCCCTGCCAAACAAAACAGTCGTGCGCTGTTTAAACAAGGCGAGCTAATGCCAAATTTCCCCGGCTCTAGTTATGGCGCAACGATTTGGTATTGGGATGTAAATCAAGATTGATTTTTTTAAAAACAAAGGCTTGGTATACGCTGGCCTTTGTTTTTGGTTTGAGCGTTTTCTGTGAAGGGGCTATTTACACTTTAATGCCCCCTCCCAAAGCCTTAAACAGGCTGACCTGTGCCAATAGCTGATCGCGTGTTGCGCTAATCAGCTCTAACCTGCCGTTGAATAAATTGCGCTCGCTATCCAGTACGGTGAGGTAATCGCTATAGCCGTTGTCGTAGCGCAAAATGGCTAATTTGAGCTGGCGCTCAAGCGCCGTGATCTGCCCCGCTTGGGCTGTGGTTTTTTCCTGACTTAATTGATTGATTTTTAGTGCGGCAAAGGCGTCGGCAAAGGCGTTTTGTACGGCTTGCCGGTAGCCCGCTGCTGCGGCTTTATCTTGGGCACGGGCTTGGTCTATTTGTGCTGCGCTCAGGCCGCCATCAAATAGCGGCATGCCAAGATTACCTGCAAATTGCCAAGTTTTACTGCCTGCGGCAAATAGATTAGCCAGTGGATTGCTGGCGGTGCCAAGGATGCCGGATAGAGAAATCTGCGGAAACCATGCTGCGCGTGCTGCGGCCACTTCGGCGTGGCTGGCACGTAGGCGGGCTTCGGCCTCTGCAATATCGGGGCGGCGAAGTAAGAGATCAGAAGGGAGGTGCGTGGGTAGCTGATTAGCAATGTGGATGTCGCCGATGGGCTTGCCGCGCTGTAATCCCTCTTCGATGAGCGCTCTTGGGGATTGCCCGCTAAGTATCGACAGGATGCTTTCTGCTTGCGCAATTTTGCTCTGGTATTGGGGAACAATGGCTTGTGCAGCGGCAAAATCGCTTTCTGCCTGCCGTGCTTCCAGTTCGCTAATCAGCCCGCCTTGAAAGCGTTTTGTTTGTAAGACAAATGCTGCTTTGCGCGATGCAACAGTTTGGTTTGCCAGAACAAGCTGGGCATCCAGAGCGCGTAGATTGAAATAGGCTTGGGCCGTTTCTGCGCTGAGTGCCAGTTGTAAGCCGGTGTGTGCCGCTTGAGTGGATAGGAGCAGCTGGCTGGCGGCTTCTGTTTGGTTAGCAAGGCGGCCCCATAAATCCAGCTCCCAGCTTGCCGCGCCTGCCAGCTGCATTTTGGGCGCGCCGGTGTCTGTATTGTTTTGCTGCTTGCCTTGCAAATCTAAACGAGGCCATTGGGCTGAGCTGCTGATGCCCAGTTTGGCGCGGGCTTCTTCTATTCGGGCGGCGGCGATACTCAGATTGTTATTATGCTGCAGCGTTTGTGCGATCAGCATATTGAGCAGCGGGTCATCAAATGTTTTCCACCAGTCGTTAGCAATCGATGCTTTGTATGTGGATTGAGGTAAATCAAGGCTTGGCATGGTGGGCTCGGGCGTGATGGCGCAAGCCGTGCAGAGCAGCGCGAGCAGGCTGGCAATCAGGGATGGTTTCATAGCGAAGATCTCAGGGTGTGCGCCTACCGTTACCAGCAGGCGCGGGTGTTTGTTTTTTCAGGGGGCTACTTTTTCTTTAAGCCCATAATCAGGCGGAAAAACAGCGGGATAAAGAAAATGGCAATAAAGGTAGCGGCCAGCATGCCGCCAATCACCGGTGTGCCTAGCGAATGGCGGCTGTTTGCCCCTGCACCACTTGAGGTAATCAGTGGCACGCAGCCTAAAATAAAGGCGAGCGATGTCATGACAATTGGCCTGAAGCGTAGTCTTGCCGCTTCGATGGCGGCGTCAGATAAGCTCATGCCTTCTTCAAACTTCATTACCGCAAATTCAACGATCAAAATAGCGTTTTTAGCCGCCAGACCAATCAGCGTCACCATGCCGATCTGAAAATACACGTCGTTATTCATATCCCGCATATATGCGGCCAGCAGGGCTCCAAAGAGTGCAAAGGGCACCGAGGTAATCACGGCAAATGGCAAGCTCCATCTTTCGTATTGCGCCGCCAAAATTAAAAACACCATCACAATGCCAAGCAAAAAGGCAATGCCTGCCGTGCCGCTGGCTTCTTTCTCCTGATAAGCGCTACCGGTCCAGGCAAGGGTGTAATCGCTGCTCAATGCGGTGGCGGTAACGCTTTCCATGGCCTTAATGGCTTCCCCCGAGCTAATACCTGCCGCAGGTTGGATCATGATTTTGGCCGCGCCAAAGATATTAAAGCGCTCTACCAGCTCTGGCCCGCTGGTGTCTTTAATGGTGACAAGGCTGGTGAGCGGAATCATGTCGCCTTTGGCAGATCGCACAAAAATATTGCTCAGATCTTGAGGGCGTTTGCGATATTGGGCTTCAGATTGCAGCTGCACTTTGTAGGTGCGGCCAAAGCGGTTGAAATCGTTGATATAGAGCTGGCCCAGAGTGGCTTGCATGCTGCTGAATACATCATTGATATTGACCCCCAGCGCCTTGGCTTTTTCGCGATCCAGATCAACAAAGTACTGCGGTACATTGGCGCGGAAGGTGGTGGTGACCTTGGCAAATTCAGGGCGTTTTTTTGCCGCATCAATCAGCTTTTGTGTGGCCGTGCTCAGCGCTTGCGAGCCTGCACCGTTACGGTCTTGCAAATAGCCCTCTAAGCCGCCGGTGGTCGACATGCCCATAATGGGCGGTGGGGTAAAGGCGGTAATCAGGCCGCTCTGGATGGAGTTGGCATTTTGCATGGCTTTTTCTGCCAGCGAAAACGAATCCTGCCCTTGCCCCTTACGCTCGTCCCAAGGGGTGAGCGTCACAAAGCTGGTGGCGTGATTGGTGAGCTTGGAGCCGGATAAAATATCAAAACCGGTAAAAGTGGTGACATTTTGTACTTCGGTCAGCTTGCTGAGCGTGGCATCTGATTCGGCGCTTACCTGACGGGTGCGGGCTAGTGAGGCGGCATCGGGCAGGGCAACGCTTACAAACATCGTGCCTTGATCTTCTGCCGGTACTAAGGAGGTAGGCACCAAGACATACAGCAAGGCCGTGCTGGCTAAAATACCCGCAAACAGCACAAAAGCCACGCCAACGCGGCGATTTAGAAACTTAACGCCCGCAATATAGCCTCCCGTGATCCGTTCAAAGACACGGTTGAACCATACAAAAAAACGCGCAGGTTCGTGGTGGCCGGGTTTAAGCAAAAGCGCACATAAGGCAGGAGATAGAGTAAGCGCCACAATGCCGGAAATAATCACTGAGATAGAAATCGTGATGGCAAATTGCTGATACATCACCCCGGTCATGCCACTCATAAAGGCCACGGGCAAAAACACCGCGCAAAGCACCAGCACAATCGCTACGACGGGGCCGGAGACTTCCTGCATGGCTTGAATCGAGGCCTCTTTGGCCGAGCAGCCCGTCTCGCGCATAATTCGCTCGACGTTTTCAAGCACCACAATCGCATCGTCCACCACAATGCCGATGGCCAGTACCATGCCAAATAGCGTAAGCAGATTGATAGAAAACCCGAACATCGCCAAACCGGCAAAAGTGCCGAGCAGGGATACCGGCACGGCAATGCAGGGGATGAGCGTGGCGCGGAAATTTTGCAAAAATAAATACACCACGCAAAACACCAGCACCATTGCTTCAAGCAAGGTGGTGACTACTTTCTCGATCGAGGTTTTAACAAATTTGGTGGTGTCGTAAGGAATCGCGTAGTCCATGCCTTGAGGAAAGCGAGTAGAGAGTTCCTGCATTTTGTTGGCAATGGCTTTGGATACATTCAGCGCAT
Organism: Iodobacter arcticus; assembly: GCF_042664895.1. NCBI lineage: Bacteria > Pseudomonadati > Pseudomonadota > Betaproteobacteria > Neisseriales > Chitinibacteraceae > Iodobacter > Iodobacter arcticus. The sequence continues at coordinate 19,258 of NZ_JBHTBQ010000035.1, read as the reverse complement.
TGGCGCCCGGCTGGGCGTAAGTCACCAGCCCCACGGATGGCTTGCCATTACGCATGCCGGAAATATCATAATCATTACCCCCCATTTCTACACGAGCCACGTCTTTTAGCCGGATTTTTGCGCCATCAGGCATGGATTTAACAATAATGGCTTCAAACTCTTTTGGATCAGTCAGACGGCCTTTGGCGTTAATGGTGTAGGTAAAATCAACTGGATCATTGTCTGGCTCGGCCCCTAGCTTGCCCGCTGCAAATTGCGAGTTTTGCTCTTGCACGGCTTTAACCACATCGGCAGGCGTGAGCTTGAGCTGGGCCAGGCGATCGGGCTTTAGCCAGATCCGCATGGCGTAATCGGTGCCGCCCATCATGCTGGCATCCCCCACGCCGGGTATGCGTTTTAGATCATCCAGAATATTGAGTAGGGCGTAATTGGCAATAAAATTGCGATCATACTGGCCGGATGGCGAGCCTAAGGAGATCACCGACAGCACTTCGGTTGATTTCTTTCTGACGGTTACGCCTTGCCGTTTGACTTCATCGGGCATTTTGGCGAGCGCTGCCTGCACGCGGTTGTTGACGTCAATGGTGGCTTGGTCGGGATTGGTGCCGACGGCAAAATAGACGTTCATATTCATTTGCCCGTTTGCCGCCGATTTGGATTGCAGATACAGCATATTGTCTACGCCGTTAATCTGTTGCTCCAAGGGGGATGCTACGGTTTGCGCAATGGTTTCTGCCGTAGCGCCGGGGTAGTTGGCGCTCACGGAAACCACAGCAGGCACGATATCTGGATATTGCTGAACAGGTAGCGAAAACATCGCTGCCAAGCCCGCCAGCATAATCACGATGGAAATCACCGAGGCAAAGATGGGCCGGTTGATAAAGAATTTAGAAAACATTTACCCCTCCTTTTTAATGCTGACTTGCTGGCCTGGGCGCGCTTTGATTAAGCCATCCACAATAATGCGCTCGCCCGCTTTCAGGCCGGATTCCACAATCACCTCATGCCCTATGCTTTCCCCTAGCTGAACTTTGCGCGATTCAACGATGTTTTTGTCATTGAGCAGCATCACGCGTTTTTCGGCTTGCAGCTGCACAATGGCGCGTTCTGGAATGGTGATGGCTTGCTGGCGAACGCCATTGTCTACAATCACGCGCACAAACTGGCCGGGCAGCAAATCCCCTTTGGGGTTATCAAATTGCGCCCGCATATTGATGGTGCCGGTGGCCGGATCAATGCGGTTATCTTGGAAATTGACCCGGCCCTTTAAGGGGTAAACCGTGCCATCAGCCAGCATGATTTGGGTGTTTAATTCTTTGCTGCTGCTTGGGTCTGGTGCTCGAGCTTGCTCAAACGCCTGATGATCTTGCTCGGCAACCGAGAAATCGGCGTAGAGCGGTGACATTTGCGAAATGGTGGTAAGCGGCTGAGGCGCGCTGCTGCTGATCAAGCTGCCCTCTGATTGCGCTTCTTTACTGCTGATGCCAGAAATGGGCGCGGTCACTTTGGTGTAGCCTAAGTTAAGTGTGGCGGTTTTGACCTTGGCTTGTGCCGTTTGCACGCTGGCCTCTGCGGCAGCAAAAGCGCTGATGGCATCATCGTTATCTTTTTCAGAAACTGCGTTTTCTTTAAAGAGCGGTGCAATGCGATCTTTATCGGCTCTGGCCTTGTTTAAAATGGCCTGCTGCCGAGCCAGCTCCCCCTGGGCTAAATCCAGCTCTGCCTTATATGGCTCTGGATCAATCTCAAATAAAACCTGCCCTTGTTTAACGGGCCGCCCCTCGGTAAAAGTGCGCTTAAGCAAAATGCCGCCAACCCGAGCGCGTACTTCTACATCCCGCACCCCGGAGGTTTCGCCAACAAACTCTGAGCGCATGGCAATATCGTGCGGCTGGATCAGGAGTGCTGTTACTTCAGGCAGAGGCGCGGCGGTAGGGGCGGGCGCAGAGTTGCAGGCGCTGAGGATCAGGGCCAAGCAGAAGGGGAGCGCTTTGGGGGAGGTGGGCATCATCGGGCTCTCGTTTCAAATAAAAAGCCCCGTTAACCGGGGCTTGCTGGCTGATTAAAAAAGGCTAAATGGCGCTAAGTGGCGGCTTGGTTTATTGGTATTGGGTGCGCTTAAGGCGGCCTGGGTGCATATCGGCCGGTGTGACATTAGCCGGTGCAATTTCCGTGGATTTGGCGGGTGAGTGCGGCTCACTGCGAGCCTGTGCTTCCATAGGCGGGCGGCTGCGCTGCGAGAAGGGCGTAATCCCCGTGGTTTTAGAGTGTGATTTGGCCTGAGCGCTGGCCGTTTGATCTGGGCTTACAGCGTTAGCCGAGTGATCGTTGTCCATTGCTGGACGGCTTGGCTCTGTAAAAGGAACCGTACCCGCTGCGCTGGCAAAGGCAGAAAGGGCGAGGGTGAAGGTGATGGTGAAGGCAAGAATAGACGACTTGTTCATGGTGGTTTTCCTGTTGAAGGTGTAGGGCCATTAAACCGTGCCTATGTAAACCGTTTGATGGCTTGGCCGTCCTTTTTGTAAACGGCGTGTAAATAGCGGTCATTTACTGTCGTACCCTAGGCGGTAGGCGGGTTATGCTCTTATAAGAAACAAAACACTTGTAGAAGGGTGGGCATGGAGTTGCGCACGAACGCGTAGACATAAAAACGTGCCCACCCTACATTTGAGGCGGGAGCTTGGAAAAATGGCCTATTTAAACAACGCTGTTTCTTCGGGAGCATCTTTTCCTTGCACGGGCGAAGATGTTCTGTGATCAAAAAGACTGAGGTAATGGATGAGCGCACATTTAATTTTGGTGGATGACGATGCAGATTTGCGCGCGCTACTCAGTGATTATTTAGTGGCTCAGGGCTATCGTGTTACGGCGGTGGGGGATGGCGATGCGATGTTAAAGGCGATGGAAGCTGCAACTTTTGATTTGCTGATTCTGGATATCATGCTACCGAGGGAAGACGGACTTACGCTCTGCCGTAATTTAAGGGTGAATTCTCATTTGCCAGTGTTAATGCTAACGGCCCGTGGTGATGAGCTGGATCGGATTATTGGCTTAGAAATGGGGGCTGATGATTATTTGCCCAAGCCATTTAATCCCAGAGAGCTCTTGGCACGTATCAAAAGTATTTTGCGCCGCGCGCCGGAATCAGTGAAGGTGGCTAAGGCACGGCGGCTGCGTTTTGCAGGTTGGGAGCTTGATCTGGCCGCGCAATACTTATTAGGCGCAGATGGTGTAGTGGTGGTGCTATCCACTGGGGAATATCGATTATTACAAGTGCTGGCAGAAAACCCCAACCGGGTTTTATCAAGGGATCAGCTGATGGATGCCATTAATGGCAAAGAGGCCGCGCCATTTGATCGCACGATTGATGTGATGATAGGCCGCTTGCGTCGCCGCCTTGGCGATGATGCACGCGAGCCGCTGTTGATTAAAACCCTGCGCAGTAGTGGCTATATGCTGGCGTGTAAGGTTGAGGCTTGCTGATGCGGTGGATGATGATCAGCGCTACCTCGGTATTTTCTGATGCTGAAGGGGGGAATTGATGCGCTTTTGGCCTAAAACACTATTTGGTCAGATTTTACTGGTGATGCTTTCCGGCTTGTTTTTAGCCAATGCCGCTGGAATCTGGCTGGTGCTCAACGACCGAGCGCGGCAGGTCTACGCGTTTCGAACCGAATACGTGGCCCAGCATATGGCCAGCTCCCTGAATGTATTGTGTGAAACGCCCGATGCTTTTCGTTTGCGTTTGCTATCCGTATTAAGTGACCCGGTTAATCGGGTAGAGCTGGGAGGTGAATGGTTAACCCCTGAGGCGGAAACGCCGGATACGCGGCATTTTGAATCCTTGGTGCGGGCTATGTTGCATAAGACAGTACGAATGCAAGTGGTATCGATTAAATATGCAAGGGTGCCCATAAACCAAAATGCTGACACTTGGGAAGCGCTGGCTGATGGCGCATTAAAAATGGTGACCTTACAAGGGCAACTAACTGATGGCACGGTGGTGACTTTTCACTCCTCTAGGATGGGTAATGCGCTGATTCGGGAGCCTTGGCGTATTGTGGGCTGGCTGGCGTTAGTGGCGCTGGCTGCGGCGCTGCTCTCTATTTGGGCGGTACGGCGGCTGACTAAACCGCTATCGGTTTTTGCCGCTGCATCAGAAGGCTTGGCAAAAAACCTGCACCAGCCCGCCTTGCCCGAAACAGGGCCAGCAGAAGTGGCCCATCTGGCTCGTACATTTAATAGCATGCAATCCGCGATTAAGCTCTATTTAAGCGCCCGCTCGCAAATGCTGGCAGGTATTTCCCACGATCTGCGTTTACCCATTACCCGCGTGCGTTTGCGTCTAGAAAAGCTGCAAGACCCATCACAAAATGCCGCGATTGAGCACGATTTAGAAGAAATGGAAAACTTAATCGCCGATACGCTGGCTTTTTTACGGGCAGGCAGTAGCGCCGAGGCCAGTGTTAAATTGCATTTTATGGATTTACTGGAAGGCGTGATCGAAGATATGGAGGCCCTTGGTGCGCAAATTACCGTCAGTGGGCATAGTCGTGCCGTGATGATTGGCTGCCCACAAGCGCTAAGACGCTGCCTAGGCAATCTACTCGACAACGCCCTGCGTTACGGCGGCGTGCAGATTGATGTTGATGTACAGGCGCAAGCCGGGATGATCATCGTATCGATAGCTGATCATGGGGACGGCATCGCTGAAGCTGATCTAGAACGCGTGTTTGAGCCCTATGTGCGCCTAGAAACCTCCCGCTCCCGTCATACTGGCGGCAGTGGCCTAGGGCTTGCCATCGCCCGTGCCATTGCCCGCGCACATGGAGGAGATATCTTGCTGAGTAATCGAGCTGAGGGGGGATTGAGGGTGGTTGTTCAATTGCCATTGTGAGGTGGTTGTAAGTTGAACAGATTTTTGATTTTTTAGTGTGAAAGTAAATGGTCACACGAAAGTTTTTTGTGTTTTCATAAAAGGTGCTTATCTGCACCCTCTATGCCATAAAGGGCCCGGATTTCAGGCTCTTTCCCCCGCTCCCCGCGTCTTTATTTTTATAATCTTTATACTTTCTTTATACCCACCGCTCTGTTTTTACCAAAGTCTTTACACCGTTTTCCATAAAGTGCATGGGTCGATTCTTCTTTATAAGAGTTACCCATGGATGTGATTTATTTAGGCGCTTTATGCGTATTTGCGGCTTGCCCAGTCTTGCTTTTGCTGGCGTGTAGCCATTTGGGTGGTGAATCATGATTGTGCTGATTTCTGTCGTTGCCGCTGTTTTAATTGTTTACCTTTTTTACGCGCTGTTTAAACCGGAGCGTTTTTAATGACTACCGATGCTTTGCTCCAGTTGGGGCTGTTTTTGTCTGTTTTATTATTGTTGTCGTGGCCGCTGGCGATTTTGATCAACAAAGTGATGCAGGGCGAAACTCCACTGCCATTACGGGTTTTAAAGCCTGTTGAGCGTGTGATTTACCGGCTTGCTGGCGTGAATTCAAGCCAAGAAACCGGCTGGAAGTCTTACGCATTTGGCTTGTTGCTATTCAACTTTGTCGGTGCAGTGGCTTTATATGCATTGCAGCGTTTACAAGGTGGCTTGCCGTTTAATCCTCAGGAGCTGGGGGCAGTTAGCCCAGATTCTGCATTAAATACCGCGATTTCCTTTGTCGCCAACACCAACTGGCAGGGCTACGGTGGCGAAACCACCATGTCTTACCTCACGCAAATGCTGGGTTTAACCGTACAGAACTTTGTTTCTGCGGCAACGGGTATTGCGGTAGTGATTGCCTTGATCCGTGGTTTTGCACGGCATAGCGCCAGTACGGTGGGTAATTTCTGGGTGGATCTAACGCGGGTTACTTTATATATCTTGCTGCCGCTTTCTTTGATCTGGTCTTTGCTGTTTGTAGGGCAGGGCGTGATTCAGAATCTGGATGGCTATAAGGAAGTGCAAACGGTTCAGGCGGTGACGTTTCAGCAGCCTAAACAAGATAGCCAGGGCCTTGTGGTGAAAGATGCCAAGGGCGCGCCTGTCATGGAAGACATCGTTAGCCATACGCAAACCCTAGCGATGGGCCCGGTTGCATCGCAAGAAGCGATTAAGCTTTTGGGCACCAATGGTGGCGGTTTCTTTAACGCTAACTCCGCTCATCCTTTTGAAAACCCAACACCATTTAGTAACTTCTTACAAATGTTAGCGATTTTCATTATTCCTGCAGCCTTGTGTTTTGTATTTGGCCGGATGGTGGGGGATGCGCGTCAGGGCTGGGCGATTATTGCGGCCATGACGGTGATTTTTGTGGCAATGACCTGCGGGTTGTTTTATGCCGAGCAAGTAGGCACTAAGGGCTTAAGCAGCCTAGGCGTGGATCAGATGGTCAGCACGACGCAAGCTGGCGGCAATATGGAAGGCAAGGAAGCCCGCTTTGGGATTACGGCTACGGCGCTGTTTGTAGCGGTGACGACATCGGCATCCTGCGGTGCGGTGAATGCCATGCACGATTCCTTAACCCCGCTGGGTGGCTTATTCCCAACCGCGTTGATGCAGCTGGGTGAGGTGGTGTTTGGTGGTGTGGGTACAGGCCTTTACGGCATGCTGGTGTTTGCAATTCTGGCGGTGTTTATTGCAGGGCTGATGGTGGGCCGCACGCCTGAATACTTAGGCAAAAAGATCGAAATCTTTGAAATGAAGATGAGCGCTTTAACGATCTTAGTGACGCCGATTCTGGTGCTGGTGGGTACGGCCATTGCCTTGATGGTGGCCGATGGCAAAGTGGGAATTCTGAACCCTGGCGCGCATGGCTTAAGTGAAGTGCTCTACGCCTTTACCTCGGCGGCAAATAATAACGGCAGTGCTTTCGCTGGCCTTTCTGCTAACACACCGTTTTATAACGTGATGCTGGGTATCGCCATGTGGTTTGGCCGCTTCCTGATTATTGTGCCGGTGTTGGCGATGGCAGGCTCTTTAGCTGCTAAAAAACGCCTCAGCGCTACAGGTGGCACGCTGCCAACGCATGGCCCTTTGTTTGTAGTGCTTTTAGTAGGAACCGTGATGTTGGTGGGCGCTTTGAACTACGTGCCCGCACTTGCGCTGGGCCCTGTGGCGGAGCATTTGCAGATGGTTGCACCGGTTAAATAGTCCTTCTTAATATGTTGCGTAGGGCGGGTGCAACCCGCGTATTTATTTAGAACTGCTCGCGGGTTTCACCCGCCCTACGAATGATGCAATCAAACCATTGCAACTCCTTTTGGTAAAAAGCGATGAATACTACAGATGTGAATCGTACTAAGCCCGCCGCAGCGCCTATACCGGCTGCTGCTGTGGCGGTACACAATGTGCCTAGTGCTAATAAAAAACTTTCTTTACTTGATCCGCAGCTGATTCAGCCGGCGATTATTGATTCGTTTAAAAAGTTAGCGCCTAAAACCCAGCTTAAAAACCCAGTGATGTTTGTGGTGTATGTGGGCAGTATTTTAAGCACCTTGCTGCTGATTCAAGCCCTGGCAGGGCACGGTGAAGCCGCGCTTAGCTTTATTGCCGGGGTAACCGCATGGCTGTGGTTTACCGTGCTGTTTGCTAACTTTGCCGAAAGCTTGGCAGAGGGGCGCAGCAAAGCGCAGGCTGCGTCTTTGCGGAACACCAAGAAAAATGTCATCGCCAAAAAGCTGTCTGGCCCGGGGCGTAAATATGGCAAATCCATTGCGGATAGCGCCAGCCTGCGTAAGGGTGATTACATTCTGGTGGAAGCCGGTGATGTAGTACCTGCAGACGGTGAAGTGATCGAAGGCGTGGCCTCGGTGGATGAATCGGCGATTACGGGTGAATCTGCACCGGTGATTCGTGAATCGGGCGGCGATTTTACGGCGGTTACGGGAGGCACACGGGTCTTATCCGATTGGATTGTGATACGGGTGAGTGTGAATCCGGGAGAAGCCTTTTTAGACCGCATGATTGCGATGGTGGAAGGCGCAAAACGCCAGAAAACACCGAATGAAATCGCATTGACGATTTTGCTGGTGGCTTTAACCATCGTGTTTATGGTGGTGACGATTACGCTGCTGCCTTTCTCTATGTTTAGCGTAGAAGCAAGCAAAGCAGGTTCGCCGATTACCATTACTGCCTTGATTGCCTTACTGGTATGTTTGATTCCAACCACAATTGGTGCGTTGTTGTCTGCCATTGGCGTGGCAGGCATGAGCCGTATGATGCAAGCCAATGTGATTGCCACATCAGGCCGTGCAGTTGAAGCGGCAGGGGACGTGGATGTGTTGATGCTGGATAAAACCGGCACCATCACATTGGGTAATCGCCAAGCTTCTGCTTTTGTACCTGCGCCAGGCGTGACGATGGAAGAGCTGGCGGATGCCGCGCAATTGGCATCGCTTGCGGATGAAACCCCAGAAGGGCGCAGTATTGTGGTGCTGGCTAAGCAAAAATTTAATCTGCGTGAGCGCCCGCTCTTAAGCCACGCGGTTGAGTTTGTACCGTTTACCGCACAAACCCGTATGAGCGGTGTGAATTACGACGATCGTTTAATTCGCAAAGGTGCCATCGACGCAATTAAAAAACATGTAGCCAATATGGGGGGTGTGTTCCCTGAGGCCGTAGGCAAAATCGCTGACGAAATCGCCCGTCGTGGCTCAACCCCCTTGCTGGTGAGCGATGGCCCTAAGGTGATGGGCGTGATTGAGCTAAAAGACATCGTAAAAGGCGGGATTAAAGAGCGTTTTGCCGAGCTGCGCCAGATGGGGATTAAAACCATCATGATCACGGGTGACAACCCGCTGACCGCTGCGGCGATTGCGGCCGAAGCCGGTGTAGATGATTTCTTGGCCGAAGCCACGCCAGAAGCCAAACTCGCCATGATTCGCCAGTATCAAGCAGAAGGCAAATTGGTGGCGATGACGGGGGATGGCACCAATGATGCCCCTGCGCTGGCGCAAGCGGATGTGGCCGTTGCCATGAATACCGGTACGCAAGCGGCTAAAGAAGCCGGCAATATGGTGGATCTGGATTCTAACCCCACCAAGTTGATTGAGATTGTAGAGATCGGCAAGCAAATGCTGATGACACGCGGCTCATTAACCACTTTTAGTATTGCCAACGATGTGGCGAAATACTTTGCCATTATTCCGGCCGCCTTTGTATCGACTTATCCGCAATTGGGCGCTTTAAATGTAATGGGATTAAATAGCCCTAATTCAGCCGTGATGTCGGCGGTGATTTTTAATGCCTTAATTATTATGTTTTTAATTCCTTTGGCATTAAAAGGCGTGAAATACCGCCCCCAAGCTGCCGCACAATTACTGCGCAATAATTTATTGATTTACGGTTTGGGTGGCTTATTAGTGCCTTTTGCCGGGATTAAAATCATTGATATGGCATTGGGTGCGATGGGCTTGGTTTAAGCGATTGCGATCCGGCCTAGGCCGGATGATGACGGGGCACGCGTATGGATATGATTGGAAACTTATTACTGATTGTTTTCATGATGGGGTTAGCGTATGCGGTGTGGCGTTGCAGCCATTGGTTTTGGCGGCGCTCACCCACGCTTAACGAGTATCTGGCAAAACATGATGCTTGCAATGGGGAAGGAGAGGTGGGCTGCTATCGCTGCGGCACCTTCTACCCTTTGACCAAAGATCATCTATACGCCGTGCGCTGTAAAACCCTCTGTCGCTGCTGCAAAACCGTGTTGTGGCGTAGTGAAGTTTGATGTGGTGAATGCGCGATGCGCTTGCCACTTTATTGATAGATTCACCTCTTGAAGCAAGCCTTGGGGCAAGCACAAAGGATTTGAAAATGAATACCCAATTAAGACCCGCTCTGGTTATTTTTGCACTGCTTTCTGTTGTGACAGGCTTGGCTTACCCACTGTTGGTCACCGGCATTTCGCAAGTCACCATGCCGGAGCAAGCCAATGGCAGCCTGATTCAATTGCAGGGCAAAGTCGTTGGCTCCAACCTGATTGGTCAGAATTTTAGCGAGCCGCAATATTTCTGGGGCCGCCCATCGGCAACAGGCCCGATGGCTTATAACGCGGGTGGTTCGGGTGGCTCTAACCTTGGCCCAACTAACCCCGCCTTGCTTGATGCCATAAAAGCGCGAGTAGAAGCCTTGAAAAAAGCCCACCCCAATCAAGCCGGAGCCATCCCCGTTGATCTGGTTACCGCCTCAGGCAGTGGCCTTGATCCACACATCAGCGTCGCCGCGGCCCGTTATCAATTAGAGCGTGTGTCGGTTGAGCGTAAGCTATCTAGCGACAAAGTGGGTAAACTAGTGGAAGAAAACACCGAAGGCCGTCAGTTTGGCTTGTTCGGCGAGCCACGCGTCAATGTGCTGAAGTTAAATATCGCATTGGATGAGCAATATCCATTGGCGAAGTAGTCAAACTACTTGCGTAGGGTGCAATCACCTTGGCATTGCGCCGGATCAATTGGCGTATTGCCGCTGCGCGTCGAATACGCCCTACGGGCTAAATGAGAACACAGAGCACATAGAGAAAGACGAAAAGAAAGGTGAGCTGTGTGGAGCTGTGTCTTCGTAAAGAAATTGTAGGGCGGGTGAAGCTCGCCGTTTTCGCAGTGTTTTATGCCAAACCCGGCGGGTTTCACCCGCCCTACGAAACCTTATTCATAGGGCGTAGCCATTGCTGCGGATAAACCTCCCCATCTGGCGTATTGCCGCTTCGCGTCGAATACGCCCTTTGAGGGTTTTCTCCGTGGTCTCGGTGTTCTCCCCGTCCTCTGTGTCTACAGACCTTAGGTTTTTAACTGATCACTTCTTACAAATTAAGCCCGCAATGACCGATACCCGTCCCGACCCCGATTCCCTGCTCGATAAAATCAAACGGACCGATGAGCAAGCTGCTCGTGGGCGTTTGAAGATTTTCTTTGGCGCTTGCGCAGGCGTGGGCAAGACTTACGCCATGTTGGCAGCGGGCCATGTGCAGCAGCGTTTGGGTGTGGATGTGTTAGTGGGCGTGGTGGAAACGCACGGGCGCAGTGAAACAGCGACTCAGCTGATTGGATTAAAAGTCTTGCCATCGGCCAAGATTGAGCATCGCGGCCAGATCCTGCCCGAGTTTGATCTGGATGCAGCGCTAATGATCAAGCCGCCGCTAATTTTGATCGACGAGCTAGCGCATTCCAATGTGGCTGGCTCGCGCCACCCTAAGCGCTGGCAGGATGTGGAAGAGCTGCTGGTGGCGGGGATTGATGTTTATACCTCGCTGAATGTGCAGCATTTAGAGCGCTTAAACGATGTGGTGGGGCAGATTACTGGCATTGTGGTGCGCGAAACGCTGCCGGATCATGTGTTTGATGCCGCCAATGAAGTCACCTTGGTCGATTTGCCGCCCGATGAATTACTCCTGCGCTTGGCCGAGGGCAAGGTTTACCGGCCAGAGCAGGCCACGCGGGCTAGTCAGAATTTCTTTCGCAAAGGCAATTTGCTGGCGCTGCGCGAGCTGGCCTTGCGCCGCACGGCTGATCGAGTGGACGCGCAAATGCGCGCTTACCGCGCCGATCAGTCTATTGTGCCTGTCTGGCAAGCACACGAGCGTTTGCTGATCAGCATTGGTCCCTATTCAGGCGGAGAAAAGCTGATCCGCAATGCGTGTCGCTTGGCGGCAAGCTTGCATGCAGATTGCTTGGTGGTCTATGTAGAAACGCCGGAATTGCAGCGCCAAGGCGAGGCGACGCGTAAGCAGGTGTTAAAAACGCTAAAGCTGGCGCAAGATTTAGGAGCTGAAACCAGCGTGTTGGCGGGGGTGGATCTGGCAGATACCTTGCTGGCCTTTGCGCGCAGCCGTAATGTATCCAAAATGGTGGTGGGTAAGTCTCAGCGCAATCACTGGTCACGCCTGTGGCGGCGGCCTTTATCTGAGCAGCTGATTGATAAAGCCAGCGATGTCGATGTTTACGTGGTGGCGCACGATGAGAGCGAAGCACCGCCTAGCGATGAGAAGCCTAATAGTCTGTTGTTTGACGAGGCAAGCCCTAAGCGCCAGCGACATGGCTATTTTGCTGCACTCGGTGGGGCAGCGTTAATTACGGTGCTGAGTGCGGGACTGCTGCAATTTTTTGATCCCGCCAATGTGGTGATGTTGTACTTGCTGGTTGTGGTGCTGGTTTCTGTGCGCTATGGACGCGGTGCCGGGGTTGCGTCCTCGCTGTTGTCGGTGGCGGCGTTTGATTTCTTTTTTGTTGCGCCACGCATGTCATTTACCGTGTCAGATACCCAATATTTGCTGACGTTTGCCGTGATGTTATCGGTGGCGCTGATTATTAGTCATCTGACTTCTAGATTACGCTTTGAGGCTAGCGTGGCCACCTATCGTGAGCGCCGCACGCGGGCTTTGTACGAGCTAGGGCGGGAGTTATCGGGCGCGCTCACCGCCACACAAATTGTAGAAATGAGCGTGCGCCATCTGGACGGCCTGTTTCAATCGCAAACCCTCTTGTTTATTCCCGATAGTGAAGAAAAAGTCCGCGCCTCGCACGAGCATGCTAGTGCTGATTTAGGCATTGCCCAATGGGTTTATGATTATCAGCAGCCCGCAGGCCTTGGCACACATACCTTGCCCGCCGCGCCCTTACTTTATATTCCGCTCAAAGCCCCGATGCGCACCCGTGGTGTGCTGGCTGTTTTGCCAAGCGATAGCCAACATGTGTTTCTGCCTGAGCAGCAGCGTTTGTTAGAAAGCGCCGCCAGCCAAATTGCACTGGCACTAGAGCGAGTGCATTACGTGGAAGTGGCGCAGGATGCGATTGTGGTAATGGAATCTGAGCGTTTGCGCAATGGCGTCTTGTCGGCGGTCTCTCACGATTTACGTACGCCGCTGACCACACTGGTTGGCCTTGCCAGCTTGCTAGATAAAGACGAGCTGCCTAGCGAATTCAGACAGATTTCGCAAAGCTTGCAAAAAGAAGCGATGCGTATGAATCATATGGTCAGCAATCTGCTGGATATGGCCAAGCTGCAATCGGGGGTAAAGCCTAATAAAGAATGGCAGTTTTTAGAGGAGTCCGTGGGGAGTGCAGTCAGGGTAGCAGGGGCTAGCCTGACTGCGCATCAGGTTAGAGTCGATCTACCCGCTGATTTACCTATGCTCGAATACGATGCCGTGCTGATGGAACGTGTGCTGGTTAATTTACTCGAAAACGCTGCTAAATATACCCCGGCTGGCAGTATCATGACGATCTCTGCAAAAAAAGACGGCGTAATGGCCCGCATCGCCGTCAGCGATAACGGCCCTGGCTTACCAGAAGGCACGCGTTTATTCGATAAATTTACCCGAGGCACAACCGAATCCGGCGCACCCGGCGTAGGACTGGGCCTCGCCATTTGCCGCAGCATTATCTACGCCCACGGCGGGCAAATCAGCGCCCGAAATTTAGACCCACACGGTGCAGAATTTGAATTCACTCTGCCATTGGGTACGCCACCTGTGTTTGAAAGTGCAGATTTAAGATAAGCCCCTAAGGTCTGTAGACACAGAGCACACGGAGAGGTAAGACAGAACACGGAGAAACCATGGGGAATGGATTTTTCTCTTGTATACCGGTACTTGGTGCGCAACGACTGCGTCGTTGTACACCCTATAAAACCTTGCTCATGGTTTATCTGAGTTCTGCTTTTAAACTCTGTGTTCTCTGTGTTCTCTGTGTCTACAGATCTTAGGTTCTTGCACTCCCCCATTTAATAAAAAATCAAGGCGAGCATGTCAGATATCCCCATTACCGTTGTCATTATCGAAGATGAAAAACCGATCCGGCATTTTTTGTCCGAATCTCTGCTCGATGTGGGTATGCAGGTGTTTACGGCGGAAACCGGCAAGCAGGGCTTGATTGAGGTGGCCACGCGTAAGCCTGATCTCATTATTCTGGATTTGGGCTTGCCCGATATGGATGGCGTAACGGTGATCGAACGCTTGCGCGAGTGGTGCGAGCTGCCGATTTTAGTGCTCTCTGCCCGCACGCAAGAAACAGAAAAAGTAAGGGCGCTAGATGCCGGTGCCGATGATTTTCTGACCAAACCCTTTGGCGTGCCCGAATGCCTAGCGCGAATCCGTGTTTTGTTGCGCCGCCATACGCGTGGGCAGGGCACGCAGCAGGCGATCGAGTTTGGCCAAGTGAAAATTGATCTGGTCAATCGTCAGGTCTATAAAAGTGATGTGCCAGTGCACCTTACGCCTATCGAATATCGTCTGCTGACTACACTCACGCGCTTCCCTGGCAAAGTGCTAACGCATCGTGAATTACTCAAAGCCGTATGGGGGCCATCGCACTCAGAAAGCAGCCAGTATTTACGCGTGTATATGGGCCATTTACGGCAAAAATTAGAAGTAGACCCTGCCTTGCCACAACACATCGTCACCGAAACCGGCGTGGGCTATCGATTGATTAGCTAGGTTTTAAAACCCAAGTCTTTAACCACGGAGAAAAAGGAGGACACGGAGGGCCACGGAGAAAAACATAAAGGTTTTCTCCGTGAAACTCCGTGTTCTCTGTGTCCTCCGTGGTTCAAGGTGTGGGTTTTATTCTATTTAAAATACTATCCAGCGCCCGCGCAAAGTTTTGCCTATCTGCCGTGCTCATGGCGCTTGGGCCGCCGGTGTCGATACCGCTAGCACGTAGCGTATCCATAAAGTCACGCATATTCAGGCGCTCGCCGATATTTTCCTTACTTAAACGCTCGCCGCGTGAATCCAGCACCAGGCCGCCTTTGGCGATTACATCTGATGCAAGCGGAATATCCGAGGTAATAATCAAATCATCCGCTGCGCATAGCTCCACAATTCGGCGATCTGCCACATCAAAGCCTTGCTCCACCACCAAGGACTTTAAAAAAGGCGAATGTGGGGTTTGAATATATTGATTGGCCACAAAAGTGCAGATGATTTTGCAGCGCTCTGCCGCGCGAAATAAAATCTCTTTAATCACCTTGGGGCAGGCATCAGCATCGACCCAGATTTGCATGGCTTAGACCTGTGCATGACATAGAAGCGGCGAATTATAACGCGAGTGGGGAGTCTGTTATTTTTTGATGCAGCTAAACCCACACTTGAGCCACGGAGAACATCATTTTTGTGTGGGGCCGCCTTTGTCGTTGTACATCTTACGAGGTGCCGATTCATCTTAATCTGAATATTTTTCGTAGGGCGGGTGCAACCCGCGAGCAATGCTGAAAAGTACGCGGGTTGCACCCCAACCCTATCAACTTAAGGATTTGTACCGTAGGAGCGGCTTTAGCCGCGAATGTTTTTATACACGGCGCTTTCGCGGCTAAAGCCCATAAGTATCTACACAAGTTGATATGCAAGTTCCCCCTTTGAAAAAGGGGGGCTAGGGGGGATTTAGCATTGGAATTTCGGCTGATTTCATGCCAATTCAACACCAAATCCCCCTCAATCCCCCTTTTTCAAAGGGGGAGGTGTGGCACGGAATTGATGGCAAGAAGTTGTGTAGATACTTATGGCTAAAGCCGCTCCTACAAAGACATTGTATTTTTTGCTTAAGTTAATAGGGTTGGCTATCTCTTGCTATCTGAGGCTGCGATTGTAAATACAGGAAATAACATCCAAGCATAGATAGTGATACCCTTCAATTCAATCAATCTTTCGATTAAGCCAATGACCTCATCTAATCATCTCTACCAAGCCATTGAAAGCGCCGAAATTGCGCTGAAACGCCAAAAATTAAAGCAAGCCAAGCTCTTGCCGCTGGCATTGTTGCTGTTTTTTGCCGTGGTATTTGTGATTGCCACAATTTACAAATCGCGCTATCCGGCGCTGGCCTATGTAACGGCGTTTTCAGAGGCGGCTATGGTAGGGGCTTTGGCTGATTGGTTTGCTGTGGTGGCTTTATTTCGCCGCCCCTTAGGCTTGCCGATTCCGCATACTGCGATTGTGCCGAGGAATAAATTACGAATTGCCGATAGCATGGGCAGCTTTATTCAAAGTAATTTTTTATCGCCAGAGCGAATTGTAGGCAAAATACGCGAATTTAATCCGGCGCTTAAAATTGCCACGTGGCTTACGCAAAACTCGCGGCCTTTTTCTAATTTATTAATCAGGGTGCTGAGCTATAGCCTTAATTCCCTGCATGATGGGCGATTATTGGCTTTTTTAAAAAGCACCTTAATTGCCGAATTACAGCGCGTGGATATTAGCCAGTTTAGCGGCCATATTTTAGATTCACTCACGCAAAATGGCCGTCATCATCATGTATTAAGCGAAGTATTGCACGAATTACAAAAAATACTCGGCCGCGCCGAAACACAAGAAGCAATGGCCCATGTGGCCGCAGAAGAAATATCATTTCTAAAATATATGGTGCTGGATAAAGTCGCCGGTAAATATCTTGCCGAAAAAATGCTCGGTGCGGTGCAAAAAGAATTAAAAGCCATGCAAGATAATCCAGACCATCATCTGCGCCTGCAATTTGATCGCTATATCGCGCAATTTGTTGATAAATTAAAACACGATGCCGAATTCAAACAAAGAGGCGAAAAGCTCAAAAATGAACTGCTTGCCCATCCGGCAGTCGGTGAGTATATCGAAACACTCTGGTCGCAATTATTACGCTGGCTGCATAGCGATTTACACCGCGTCGATTCCACCATTCGCGCCAATATCATGTTATTGGCCGCCAATATGGGTAAAAAGCTCAATGAAAATACCGAAATGCAAGAATGGATCAATACCCAATGCGAACGCGCCATCCCGCCCATCATTGAAGAATACCGCGAAACAATCGGCATCTTTATCTCCGACCAAGTCAAAACATGGGACGAGCAATATATGGTCGAGCGCATCGAATTAAACATCGGCACCGACTTGCAATTTATTCGCGTGAGCGGGACGTTGGTAGGGGGATTGGTGGGCTTGATTATTTATGTGGTGGCGGGGTATTTGGGGTAGGGGATTGAGTTCTGTTGGTTTTTTTACCTTATACACCGATTTTAACCGATGTATAAGGCAGTTTTTTAATTTATTATATTTTCGATTGGTCTTTATTGGGAAGGATTGCTATTTTTTTGTTTTATTACTTCTGATTCAAATTGCACCCATAACTCGTTTATATTCCATCGAAGGTATGCAACATATAGCTTATGAAGCGATTTTCTAAATTTCGACTTGTTTTTCTCTTTTTCTTTTCGTATGGCTAAAATTACTTGCTCTGGGTCGAATCCTAACAGTTCTGGTGTTGTAATGACTAAGTTGTATGTAAAAACAGGGGCTACATCATTAAAAAATATTTCTTTGATTTCGTCCAGTTGAATATCATTAACTTGCTGTGCAAGATATGAGTATTCCTCTTCGGGAACAGAGAAAACATCTGCTAAAGCAACCCATACTGCTTCTAATTGTTCTTGGCTTAATGAATGTTCCATTTTGAAAATTCCTCAAGCTCATTATCAAAACTGTCAACGGCAGCTTCACCAGCTAAACCACCAGCTATGCTACCTGCCAGAACGATTGCTACAGCACAAAAGGGGGCTCCAGGGCCACAAATCATTGATACGGTAAGTCCCGCAAGTAGTCCCCCCGCCGCTCCACCCGCTAATATACCTCCTTGTTTAGCTGTTTCTTTTACTTTGTTATCTGCAATTATTATTGAGCCAATAGCAAATATGGCGGTGGCGATAATTCCAACTTTCCCCATTATTTTCATTGCCTTTGTACCCGCTGTAAATTTTGCGCTGTCACGGGTGGATGATTCTATTATTGCGTAATAGACTTTGTCTTTTTGTGATGGATTTAGTTGAGTATAGTTTTTGTTAAATATGCTATTGCTATATTTGTTTAATAATATTTCTTGTGTCATTCCTACTGCTTTCTTTTTTTCGGCTACTGCTAGTCCCTGAGCCGACGTATATGATCGAACTTCATCCATGATTTTATTTCGCATTTGCTGGCAAAAATCCATTCCTTCTTTTACCGATATTTTTCCTGCAGCTACATCTGTTTTGACCTGATTTGAAATACGTGAAATATTGGCTTTGTACTGTTGCCGTAAGTGCTCATCTTTGATTGCATCCGTTGCAAATCGAGCAGCTGCCGCTTCAAAAGACTCAATACTTTGTTTTAATGGACTGCTTAATTCATGGCTCTGATAAAGAGGGTAAGGGCCGCGATATTCAACTTCTGATTGGGTGTTTTGCGCGGAGGCAGGATAGGAGCTGGTCATGTTTATTCCATTAAACTAATTAAAGTTTGGGTGAGACTTTTTCCAGAGGAACTGTCGTCACTTTTATCTGTCATTTCAACTTTGTAACAAGCTGTACCGGGGGCTGAGGCGAAGTGTACTTTGTTGTCAGCATCGATGACCCCTTCTAGTTGGCTGCCATCATCAAAATGGGCCATGCATCGCATGCCTTCGCAGCTTCCTTGATTGCCCCAGTCAAAGCTCACCCATTTCTTTGATGGGTCAGTTTGCGAGGATGTTGCAAGTTTTGATGCAGAGGAGGCTTTTGGTGTTGCACTTGCTTTGCTAGGGGCTGCATTAGCTCCAGGTCGCATATTTACAGTCGCTTTGCCTTGTCTTGGCAAAATTCGATTTGAGCCGGAAGGGCATCCACAGGCGATGATATGGCCTTCTAGGGCTAATGGTTTTCCAAAAACGATAACGCTAGGCTCTCCTCCAACAATTGTTCCGGGTTTGCCACAAGCAGGACAAGTCGCTTTATCGCCCACTCTGGCCGCTGCTTTTCCATAAATAAGGTGGCGGCTTTCCCCCGAGATAATGCATCCTCCTGTGGTCGTCAGATCTCCTATGCAGGCAATTGGTTTCATTGCATTGTCTCTTCTGTAATTATTTCAAGCGGTATGAAGTGCCATTGTCGAAATTCTGGATCGTATATGGCAACTTGGTTAGCTGGATGTGATGTTGGTACTGTGCTAGGAATAGCGTTAATTGCAGCAGAAATTTCTTGTAGGCGTTTTTGTTCGTCCCATTGGCATATGGTTTGAAAAGTCTCTTTGTTGGCAAAAAGCCCAGCATGTTCATAGAGACGGTTAAATGATTGAATTATTTCTTTATCAATATTGAGCTTAATTTGGCTGGAGTTAGAAGATATTGTTTTGTCATTAATTATGTCGTAAGCACAGAATTCCCCATTCTCTTTGCTTAATAGACTGCCATTGGAAGGGTAATCCCCCCGTTTTTAAGCTCACTTAAAAGTAGAGGCTAGGCATGTAATGCCAGTTTTTGTTTCGGGGTGATGCCGCCCAATCCCATATGCGGGCG
>NZ_JBHTBQ010000034.1:0-860 GCF_042664895.1 Iodobacter arcticus | reverse complement strand
AACACGTCGTCGAGTTCAGCGTACTCCCCGCTCGATTCAACCGCTCAAGGCGGCTACGAGCGCGAATCAACTGTGGAGTGTCGACTACAAAGGGCAATTCAAACTCACCAATGGCCAGTGGTGTTATCCGTTGACGATCATGGATCATGCCAGCCGTTACCTGCTGGGTTGCCAAGGATTCAGTAGCACCTCAGTCGCAGACGCCAAGGCAGTGTTTGAGCGATTGTTTCGCCAATATGGCTTGCCGGAGCGAATTCGTAGTGATAACGGCGCACCGTTTGCCAGTACGGGAGTCGGCGGGCTATCAAAGCTATCGATTTGGTGGATTCGCTTGGGGATTATTCCGGAACGCATTACCCCTGGAAAGCCGCAGCAGAATGGTCGGCACGAACGTATGCATCGGACGTTAAAGCTACGGATCGGCTCGCTTGGTGTAGAGGATTTACCGCGGCAACAGGTGATTTTAGATGAATTTCAGCGTCACTATAACGACGATCGTCTGCATGAAGGATTAGGGCAACAGGTGCCGAAATCGGTCTATCAAGCCTCGACACGCAGCTACCCTGAAATGCTGCCTGAGTTGGTTTACCCCAGCTATTTTGAGCGAGGACGTGTCTGTCAAAACGGGCTGATTTATTGGCATAGTTTGCGCATCTATATCGGCTATGTATTGCGTGGTGAATGGGTGGGCTTGGAGCAGGTGGGTGAAACGATGTGGGACGTTTACTTTGGGCCGATTCGACTAGGTTCGTTTGATGAGCGACAGGTAACAGGTGCAAAAAATGATTACTTAACTTTAACGCGAAAAGTGTCACCTATGTCTGTGGACTAAAGTGTTACCTATGTCCTTGACCTTTACA
>NZ_JBHTBQ010000033.1:483137-483537 GCF_042664895.1 Iodobacter arcticus | reverse complement strand
GAATTGCCCTTTGTAGTCGACACTCCACAGTTGATTCGCGCTCGTAGCCGCCTTGAGCGGTTGAATCGAGCGGGGAGTACGCTGAACTCGACGACGTGTTTTGACGCAGCCCGCTATTTTCAAAATATTGTTAATCGTCGTCTTTGATGGAAGCAGTGATTCGTCGAAATGCGTCGCCAACAGCGGATGGATTTTCTTTGCACCAAGGATATCGCCCTTGTAATTGCGATACTCCAGCACCGCTTGACGCACTACATAAGGGGTGACAGCTGAGTGATGCGGGCGACGACTTTGCCATTGCAAGCCATTGATACCCAAAGCGTGATAGCGCTGCACCCATTTGTAGCCCGTTTTACGACTGATCCCATACAGCAAACATAAGGTCTTGAAGGCTAAATCA
>NZ_JBHTBQ010000033.1:343072-483018 GCF_042664895.1 Iodobacter arcticus | reverse complement strand
ATTCCACGGCATCACGTACTCCAGTTGTGCGTATCACAAACCAGAGAAGTGTTACCTATGTCCTTGGACGAATGTGTTACCTATGAGTGTGAACCTTACCCTACCCACCTATTTCGCGGGTTGCACCCGCCCTAAGCAAAACTTTCCATTCTGTTGATAGGATTGGTGTTACGCCACTTTTAAAACCCGTAAGCTCCACAGAGAAAAACCATCTAATCGTTGGTTTTCTTTGTGGAGCCCTATGTTCTCTGCGCCCCCTGTGGTTCAAGATTTAACTCTGCGTCGCATCAATTTCCCATCTACCCTGCCATCCGCACAATTGCCATGCAATCTGCCAGTGTCAGCTTACCGCGCTCCCCAAGAGGGAAAGCCTTGTGCTTGGGTAATAAATCGCCAACGGCCAGCGCCACTTCATCGGCATTTAAGCCATAAGCAGCCAGATGCGTAGGCAAGCCCATACGCTCAAAGAAATCGACCGTGGCATCAATGGCCGCATGAGCTACTTCACTATCGCTGCCTGCCAATCCCCACACCCGGCGGCCATATTGGGCGAGTTTGAGTAATTTATCGTCAAAGCAATAGCGCAGTAAGCTCGGCAGCACCACGGCCAGTGTTTGGGCATGATCCATATCATAAAGCGTGGTCAGCTCATGGCCGATGGCGTGGCTAACCCAATCCTGCGGCTGCCCAACGCCTACCAAGCCAAACAGCGCCTGATTGGCACACCACATATAGTTAGCGCGGGCGTCGATATCGTCAGGATTTGCCAGCGTAATCGGCCCTAGCTCGATCAAGGTCGATAAAATGCCCTCGGCCAATCGATCTTGTAAACGCGCCTCGGCGGGAAAGGTGAGGTATTGCTCGGTAGTATGAATAAAAGCATCAACCACGCCATTACTAATCTGCCGCGCTGGCAAGCTAAGCGTCAGGGCAGGATCGAGCACGGCACATCGCGGGAAAACCAAGGCGTTTTTAAACGACATTTTATCTTGTGTGGCACGCCGGGAAATCACCGAGGCAAAATTACTCTCAGCCCCTGTGGCGGGTAAGGTCAGCACCACGGCAATCGGCAAAGCACGCTTGATCGGGGTGCGATTACCCACAATCAGCCAGGGATCAATCTCTTCATCCAAGAGCGCTGCGGCCGCAATAAATTTAGCCCCATCAATCACCGAGCCACCGCCCACCGCCAATATCCAATCTACCTTGGCAGCTTTGGCTTCTGCAACAGCAAGCATCAGCGTTTCGTACTCTGGATTGGCTTCAATGCCTGCAAACTCCAGCACTGCATGCTGAGACAAAGCAGCCATCACCTGCTGATAAGCGCCATTTTGCTTAATACTACCGCCTCCATAAACTAGGAGCACACGACTAGCTGCAGGAATCTCTGCCGCCAATTGCGCTACCTGCCCCTGCCCGAAATGAATGCGCGTCGGCGCGTAAAAACTAAAATTTTGCATAAACACCCCCAAAGCCAAGCACAAAGCTTACACCCACTCACGGGCTAAGGGCGAAGGAATACACAGATGTCGCAAGGTGAGCATAGGCCTGTACTGCGTAAAGCAATCATTTTCATTACAATAGCATCAGCGCAACATTTACAGATCTAAGCTATAGCCTCAAAGCTAAAGACCCTTGGAGCCTTTCATGACACAGAGCGTTGCCAACCTCATCCGCGAAACAGAGCACGCCCGATTATCGGCACTGGTTCAGGGCCATATCGAAACCGCCAGCGCCCTACACGCGCCGGATTTTCAGCTTATTACCCCGATTGGCGACACATTGAGCAAAGCCCAGTATTTAGGGGCAATTGCGGCAGGGCATATTAAGTATTTAAGTTGGGAGCCTGCCACCATCGAGGTGCGCGTATTTGGCTCTGCCGCCATCATCCGCTATCGCTCAAGCCTTTCCGTGATCTTTGGTGGCTATACCGTGCCGCCCGCTCAATATTGGCATACCGATTTTTACGAGATGCGCGATGATATCTGGCAAGTGGTCTGGTCTCAGGCCACCGAGATTCGGCCTGTCAGCTCACGAGGCGAGGTACTCACGGCCTGAAAGATGACGCCTCCCCCCAAGCTGAGTAAACTGCGCAGCTCAAAACTGGGAGTTAAGTATGTCGCTCAAAGCCACGTGGTATCAGGACAAGCTAAAGAAAAAAGCCAAACGCGGCTTCCAAGGCTATCCAATCGCAACCGTTACTTTTTATGGGCCGAACGATCAACTGGCGAACAAAGTATCTGTAGGGATCATTCAGGAAGAAGACGGCGAAGTGACTGCGCTGGAACGCTGGCTGGATGAGGATGGTGATATTCGTAAAAATGGGCCTGTTATTGCTGAAGTCTTGGCGTTTATTACTAAACACGGTACGTTTTCAGTGATTTCACCCGAGCGCATTTTAGGCTGTCCACACGAAGAAGGCAGCGATTACCCTATTGGCGAGAAATGCCCTAAGTGCGCTTATTGGGCGAATCGAGATCGATTTACAGGCAAATTGATTGCTTAATTGAGATATAGGGAGGCACAAAGCCAATCCTATCAACTTAAGAAAAATCCGAGGGCCATGATATTTTTGTAGCTTGGGTTAGTTAGTTTATTCGCCTATTTAAGGACGGATAAACCAGCATAACCCAACCTACGAACGCCCCTAACGTTGATGGGATTTAGCACAAAGCGTGCCGTCCTAAAAAGCTCAAAAATTACATGAAATTTAACCCGTCTTGACAACGCTGCACTTGATAAGTCTCTTGAGAAAAACCCCGCTCAGTCATGCACCTATCAAAATAGAGCCCTTCAGCATTTTCTTTCGAACGTTGATTTAATTCTTCTCTATCTTCGGCCAAACAATGCTCATAAAGTGTGGCCCGATAGGCTATTGATCGAGGGCTATCATTATCTAGTACCTTACCTGAGCGAGAAACAAAGGTCATTTGTGCCTTGCTGTATATCTCGGTACAAAGTTGTTCTTGTGTGTGTAAGTGATATTTTTTAGCCTCTTGTCTGGCAAGCAACATTACAGCACTCTGGCATCGCATCTCTGCTTTTGCTAAAGGCTCATTTGCATTCTTTGTTGCCCAGCGTGTCTCGTTAACCGTCGTTTGATAACTACAGCATGCTGACAACATAAAAACAATACCCGCAAGTAATAAATATTTGTACATACTCTTCCGAAGAATGAAGTTTTGATAGTAAAGAACTGCTTTACATTATGGCAGATAAGGTTATACCGCCCCTTTTACAATCCCATCTGCTTTTGCCTGATCGCCAACAGCGCTTGATTCCTCAGCGTTTTAAGCAGGTTTAATTCTTTACCTGCTATTTTTAAATCCCCAGCCTTGGTTTTATCGGCATAAAGCAGGCCGATGGTGCGTTTTTCTAAGACCAGTGGAAAAATAATAAAGGTTTGCGATGCCAGTGCGCTGCGATACCAGCTGGGAACCCGGGATTTAATCGATTCCACATTGATATCTTCGATAAAAATATCAGCGTTTCTTTCCATTGCCACCTGAAATACATCCACTGCTTTATCTAGGCTAATTTGAAAGCGTGGAATAATGTCGCCAATATCAGCACCAAATCCAAAACGCCCTACAATTTGGTTTTTCTTTGGATCACGCGTAGCAATTAATACATGCTCGAAACCCATGCTGCGATACATGGTTTCTAAAATGATTCTGAGTAAATCATTTAATTTAAATGAAGTCACCAAGGTATTAGTAATATCCTGCACCCCTGCCGCAAGTGATTCTGCGGCAGGCACCAAGGCTTCATCGGGCGGCACGACTTCTGATTCCAAATCAAACTGCCGAGTATGCAATTGGGCTCTGTCCATGGTATCGGCTACTTGCGGTGCATTGGCTTTTTCACTTAATACACCGGTTAATACGCGCAGTTGATTGGCAAAATCACTCTGCCGCGTATCCACACCCAAAATACCTAGATAGCTTAAATACATTTGCGCCGCTTCTTTTAATAAATCACCCAATTCACGTGCACTCCAGGCATAGGCGGGCTTTAGTCTTTTTTCCATCTCAATTAATGCCCGCCCGGCATCGGGTTTGGACATTTGCGCAAGGGGCACTAAATCGGCCCCCAAGTTGGCAAATAAGCGTAAGCGCTCAGTTTGATTTTGCGGCGGTTTAATTACCCCTTCTGGCAAATGACGCATGCTGGCAATAATACGCTCAGGAAAATTCCAGCTTTGCGCCACGCCTATGCCTAATTCTCTAAAGCTTAAACCAAGCACTTGCACCGAGGCGATATCTTCATTACTTCCTGCTTGCAGCCGTTTATTAATTTCAATATTTTCTTCATGGAAATAATACACCGTGAGTAATTTACCCAGCGCGGTAAACATGCCACAGATCAGGCCTTCTTCCACATCGCGTGCACCGCTTTTTTTACCCAACTCCCGCGATAAAATGCCACCAAAAAATGCGCTCAATACGGCATCCCTCAATGCCGAGGCCTGCGCCTTATTATGCATATGCTCAAATAACAGCAGGGTAATCGCTAAATTACGAATCGCATCAAAGCCCAAAATCACAATTGCTCTGGAAATCGTACTGATCGTGCCACCAAAATGGCCATAACTGGCAGAGTTTACAATTCGCAATAATTTATTGGTCAGCGAGAAGTCTTGCAAAATCACTTCGGATAACACTTGCAAGCGCTCGGCATCGCCCTCGCTAATTTTATTAATCGCCGTTACAGCTTGCGATAAGGCAGGGAAATCCGCCGTATGCCGCATTCGCCTCAGCAAGAAATCCAGCGTGCTATTGCCGCTGCCCTCGCCGCCTTCCTGCACGTGCTGGCCGCCCAGCCATTCACGCAGCGCCAGCAGCATAGAATGCGCATCGTTATAGCGCTCTTGCGGATTTTTGAACAGCGCCACCATCACTAAATGATCGAGCTTCTCGTCCACACATTCTTTTAAGCTGGAAGGCGGCACAAAAGGCTCGTTAGCCACGCGGTGCAAAATGGTATAAACCGATTCGCCCTCGGCAGCGGGCCGGCCGGTTAGCATCTGATACAGTGTCATGCCCACTGCAAATACATCCGCCTCGGCATCCACCGGCAGATTTTGCATCATTTCGGGCGCCATATAGCCCGCAGTGCCAATCATCTCGCCCGGCTCTTTGCTGCCCCGTTTGGCGGCAATCCCAAAATCCATCAGCCGGGGACGATCTTGCTCGTCG
This sequence comes from Iodobacter arcticus, assembly GCF_042664895.1. Lineage (NCBI taxonomy): Bacteria > Pseudomonadati > Pseudomonadota > Betaproteobacteria > Neisseriales > Chitinibacteraceae > Iodobacter > Iodobacter arcticus. Next base: position 477,820 of record NZ_JBHTBQ010000033.1, on the reverse strand, counting down.
AGCATCACATTGTGCGGCTTGATATCGCGGTGAATCAGCCCTTGGCTATGCGCATAGGCCAGCCCCTCAAGCACGCCGCAAATGATTTCTACCGCACGCACAGGCTGCATCGCGCCTTTGGTATCTAAACATTGCGCCAGTGTCTGGCCTTTTACATATTCAAAGATCAAACAAGGATGGCCATTGCTGACCAATGTATCGTGAAGCGCCACGATATTGGGGTGCTGCAGTTGGCTGACCACTTTGGCCTCATGTGTGCACTCTACCGAATGACTGTGCAACACCTTAATCGCCACCAGCCGATCCAACTGCGTATCATTCGCAAGAAACACCAAGCCCTGCGCACCCTGCCCTAGCTCCTTGACGACTTTAAACCGGCCACCTCCAAATTCTTTCATAACGACGCTTTCCTTTTTCTTCTTAGCAATATAGCCTTAGCGCGCTTAAATCAGGAACCTATTGTCTGTGTCTATATTAGAAATCATTGGTTTTATCGCTTCCTTACTAGGAATCTGGCTTGCAACACGTAGCCATGTGCTCACCTGGCACCTGCAACTGATCGCCAGCTTACTGTATGTATGGCTGTTTTTTGATGCAAAGCTGTTTGGCGAAAGCCTGCTGCAATTTGTCTACGCCGCACTTGCTATTTATGGCTGGTGGATGTGGAAGCGTAGCGCAGCGGATCACTCGCTGCCGATCAGCAAACTCAGCCGCCGCGAATGGCTACTGATTAATGGCGGCGGCCTGCTACTCACCCTGCTTGTCACCCGCTTTCAAGTACAGTTTTTACCCACCGATCTGCCCCTGCTTGATTCAGGCATCTTTGTATTTGGCTTGATCGCCCAATGGATGCAAGCACGCAAAAAAATCGAAAACTGGCCGTACTGGATTGTCCTCGATCTGATTGCCTCCGGCGTTTACGCCTATAAAGGCCTGCACCTGACCGCCGTGCTCTACGTCATCCTGACCGCACTGGCCATCTCAGGCTGGATAAGCTGGCGCAAAGAGATCGCAAAAGAGACTGCCAGCGCATGAAAATCGCCATCGTCGGCCCAGAATCCTGCGGCAAATCCACCCTGGCGCAAGATCTGTCCACAGCGCTCAATGCGCCGTGGGTGGCCGAGTACGTGCGCGAATATTTTGCGCAAAAAGGCAGCAATGATTACCAGCTAAGCGACATCATCGCCATCGCCCGGGGCCAGCTTACCGCCGAGGCGGCTCACAATGCCCCGCTACTGATCTGCGACACCACCGCACTCGTGTGCAAAATATGGGCCGAAGTGCGCTACGGCCACTGCCCCGCTGCACTCAGCGCCCTCTACCGCCCCCAAGACTACAGACTCCACCTACTCACCCGCCCGGATCTTCCTTGGGAGCCAGACCCCCTGCGCGAAAACCCAAACGACAGAGATTATCTATTTGATCTTTACAAAGCAGATTTAAAAGCCAGCGGGGCAAATTATGTAGTGGTGGAAGGGGCAAGGGAGGAGCGATTAGCGATGGCGATGGAGGCAGTTTTAAAATTGGCTTTACAAACAAATCCCCCTTCTTGCTAAATACCGCTTTGTGTAATCAACAACAAAAATGAACCTGATTATGTCTCTTGCTCAGACAGGCTCCCACACTTGCATGGCCCCGCTTAAGTTAGGTACGTGTGGAATAAGGGCGCACCACCTCAAAACCAATTAAACCATCTGAGGTAGCAATCTCATACAGACCGCTAAATCAAGGGTTCCAGAGCAAGAGACATAATCAGGAAAATGAATTTGCTTATTTCCAACCCGCAATTGAACACCCTAGCTAAAGCCATGTATGGAACAAACTAGCTCCTTTGAAATATAATTATCAAGATACAAAAGCAAGTAGCAAATAATGCGTCAGAAAAAATCAAGCCGTATCTATCAAGCACGCGATATTATTAACGCGCCTGCGCTCAAACAAGCAATTCAACAACGCAGCATGCTACGCAACGATAAGCCGGAAATTACAGTATGGCTTATGAGCCATTTTTATCGCTGGCTGATTGGTTCTTTCGATGTAGCTACACCTGTGCTATCTGCCAATCAATACCTGTTATTAAGCGGTGAACCCACCCCAGAGTGGCTAATACAACGTTTTGATAGCGCCACCACGCCTACACCTTGTTTTTACATCCATCCTCAGCAACCTTTATTGCTTGAGCGGGAACGGCGCTTGGTCGAGTTCTTGAATTCGCGCCAAGGAACACCTATTGAAGGAAAATTACAACGTATTAACTGTATTCATGCTTTTTCACTCTGGGAAAAAGAACATGCGCAAATACAAGACAGACAGCGACGCGGCTGGATTCCTAGTAGTGGCTTAGCCCTAAAAGAAGTGCTTTGCACCCCAAACGGCACTTGGTTTATGTTTGACTCTCTTAGCCCCCATTTGCGCGAAGAAATAGCATATGAGTCCTATCATATGCAACATTGCTTAGGCCAATTTGGCGATAAAAAGCGCCTAACAGGCGGGTATGGCGAATCCTATACACAGAGAATTCAAGCTGGTGAACTTCGCTTATTTACATTGCGGTCTAGTGGCAACGCGCCACATGTCACCCTTAGCCTACAGATTGACAATAATTTTTTGAGCATTGATCAGGTCAAGGGAAAGCAAAACCGCCCACCAATCTCTCGCTATACAATGGATACTCTGGCGCTACTACGGCACTTAAATATAACGCCTGAAACACACTATGACTGTGAAGCAATGGGACTGATAGCCCAGCAAGAAAGCTCAGAGTGGCAATTACTAACAGAGCTGACAGACCTTCAACAACAAAATAATATTCTTACCCGACAGCCACAATTATTTGCAATGTTTACGCAACTTAGTCCGCAACAGCAATGGCTGGCTCTAGCAAGCGCACCGCTTCATAAAATAACAAATTTGGGGTTGGATGCCACATTACGCTTGGCCAGCTCACAGCTTTACCAGCAATCTAACGATCCGGCTTGGCTAAGCGAAATTCTGAATGGCCAAGGCCAGCAGTGGCAAATCGAAGGTATTCCTCTAAGCGGATCAGATTACGCAAAGGATGCATCATGCTAAGTTTTTTGCGTAATTTAGCTGTGGTGATTATATTGACACCACTGATATTCACCTTTCAACTTATCAAAATCTTATATCTATTTTGCAAGCCCGTATTGCGTATACTTGGCTGGGTAAGATATGAAGAAACTGAAATAAAAGATCAAAACGCGCCACTCTTACCCGCATTTTATCGACGCCGTTTTGCTTTAGCCTTGGGGGATATCTTATATCGCCGACACAATATCAACTGCGATAGCTATGAACTCAAAGTAGCGATAGACAGCCACCGGCGCGAACAATTATTTAATGCCCTCTTAAAAGAAACGGGCATGCAAATCAATCAGGATCTACAAACTCAGGCCTCACATTTATTAAAAAGCTGGTTGAATGGATTCTCCCCTGAGCATTCCGCATTTTTTTATCACTCAGCCAACGCAGGAATCGTTCGTGACGCTATTGCATTTGAATGTGTTCGAGTCGTTTTTTTAATTCGCTGCATGGTTATTTTTAATTTAATTGATGAATCAAGGGCATGGTTCATCTTATTTTTAAACGCACAACGTGCTCAAGATTGTTTTGATAGCTGGACTGATTTTGCCTACGCCTATGCCAATGGTCGAGCAGCTTGGACTGCGCATACAGGTCAGGGCGGCCCATCTCAACGTGCAAAGATGGAAGTTGAACATTATCTCGCTACCCATAACGGTAATTGGCAAACGCTACCTTGGAATGCGGTTCGTATTTTCGATCCAGAGCATATCCCAAAATCTGCCCCACCCGTTTAATATCCTTTTGAGTTTGGAGCTACAGCATGATCGATCCAATATTAAATCAGTCGCCTCAATTAGCGACTGAACCCCCTGCGTATCAGCCACAATTTATCCAAGAAGAAGTATTGCTTTATGATTTGATCCTACGCTTACAAAGCGGGCAATACCAATATATTGAGCAAAACCTGTATGAAGCAAATAAATTAGCAGTCAACGAAATTCGACGTGAAACAGTGCAAGATGCTCACGAAATACATTACATCAATTTTTTTGAATTTGAAGTCAATCAAATTTGCAATTTAGGCCCACAAGGTCTTACCCTTTTACAAGAATGGCAAGAAGCCATGCCCGAATCTGGCTATGCCCATGCCATCGAGGCACAGTATTGGTTTTGCTGGGCTTACCGCTATCGCAGTACCGATACCATAGACAAAGTGAGTGAATCAATGTGGCTGGCAGCACAAGCTTGTGCCTCTCGCATGTATGTTGCGGGGCTTAAAGCACTACAACTTGACCCCTCATTGTGGATCGTGCCTAGTACCATCATCCAGTCGATAGGCGCATTTAACGAGCCTGAATGGCTACATCAACTGATTTTAACAGGCCAATTAGCCAATTCAGAGATTCAATACGAACTCCCCAAAAAGCCTGCCCCTCTGGCCGAACTAAAAACCATGCTACAAGATTCTGGTTTAGACATTACTCAGCCACTATATTGCCCAACAACACGTCCTGCAGCGCTTATCTCGCCACTAATTGATAGAAAGATCATTGATGATAAAGAATATTGGCTACACGCCTCGCTAGCAATCCATCCTAAGCAATTTCAGCTATTTCGACGTTACATCAATTTTCTCTTGCCACGCTGGGGGGGCAGCCACGAAAGGATACAGGCCCTTATTGCGTCCCCATTATGTCAACATTTGAGTGATATTGAACGCAGCCGCTTGGAGCATGAAATCTGGCGAGATGATTTTGCTGGCAACTATGCAGACACAGATTCTGAGCCAGCTGATTTTCGGCAATGGTTAACAAAAACAAAAAAGCAAATGAATAGTGCACTCTATCCTTTTCACCGCCAAGAGTCGGCGATGTGGATTGTTGTAAGCCTAATCAACCGGGATAAAATGACCGAGGCGCTCCCATACGCCCAAATTGCCCTAGAGGAAGAGCAAATTGACGACGACGATCATATTATTGCCCTCCTTAATATCACCTTTAAGCATCCTGAATTCATCCCCAGCTTTGTAGCCACCATAAAACATAGTGCTTTAACACGAGAAACAATTGCTGCTCGTATCCTGTATGCATTTTTTTGTGATCAGGGTTTACATGGGTTTCAACGCAATCCAACAATCGCTGAGCAGTGGTTTCAAGATGCCATGCTCGCTGAACCGCAAAACCCAATTTGGGGAGGCCTCATTAGTACTTTTACCGAGGCCGAAGATTATCAATCAGCTGTATTGCTGGCAAAGAAAGGATATGAGCTTAGTAATGACAGTGCAACATTTCAATTAGCCTATTTATATGAGCAAGGCTTAGGTATTAGACAAGATATCGAATGTGCGATTAAGCTTTATCAAGGACTATCGCACAGCTACTTGCAGGAGGCATGTGGCAATCTATATGTCCTTTATCGTCAACAATTAATCACCTGCCGCACTGATGATGAACGTCGAACTTTAGAAAGAAAAACACTAGATACAATCATCAAATACGAACAATTTGACGGGCACAACGCAATCTATGCCCTCCTTCGCTTATGTTCAATATTAAGAACACCTGAACACATCATTGAAATGCTACCCAGACTACAATCAGAAGCAGCTCAAGGTGTACCTGAAGCAATGGCGGCACTCGCTGCAATTTATGGCAGCAAAAAGAAAGGTCATTATAACTACCACAACGGGGTGCTCTGGCTGATGGCTTGCGATCCTGAAAACGCACTACTCGAAGAGGTAAAGCAAACCGTATTTGAGAACAGCTTCTTCGGCAGAATTAAGCTGGCCTGGGTACAGGCAGGTATCGAGCCACACCAACTTCCTGGCGCAGACAATAATATGGTCTGAAATGTAGAAGTTCAGACTTGATATGCCAGTAGGTCAGATCAGAAGATGGGGTTACCCGTTTTGATAGAGGAGCGAATCTTTATTCAAAACAGTGCACAAGCACAAAAGTAGCCTGATTGCGAATCTAAATCCAAACCTAATCAAACACAAAATCGGCTTACTCAAGCTCCCCATAGGACTAAATCAGTAAAATGATGGACTTATCTCGCGATACATCTTTATCGCGATCTAAATGCCGTTAAAAATAGAGGCTTTGATGCGCTATTAGACAATAATCATCATAAACCTAACCCTAAAAACTAGGTCAATGAGACGACCGAATCGGCCAGCATTGCCTATGCACTGAACAGCCCACACATGTGCAGATACAAACTAGGCAAAACAATCCCGTATCTGGGTAGTTCCAATTGTGTGGTTAAAATCTAGCCCCCCAAAAAAACATAACTGTCGCCAAACGCAACATTAACGCAAGCAAAATGCTAAAATGCGCGCCTTAATTTTATAAATTAAGGCGCGCATATGTTTGGTATTCATGATTTAGGCTTGTTTGTTATTTCTGGCCTGCTACTCAATATGGCGCCGGGGCCGGATTCTTTGTTGATTGTTTCCCGTAGTGCTGCGCAAGGCTGGCGCTCGGGTTCGGCGGCGGCACTGGGGATAGGTAGTGGCACTTTGGTGCATATTTTTGCCGCAGCTTTAGGCTTGTCAACCCTCTTAGCTACTTCGGCAATGGCATTTACGGTTGTGAAATATATAGGCGCAGCTTATTTGCTTTATATGGGCTGCACGCTTTTATTGAGCCGGGCATCACAACCTGCCATCAGCCAGCCTTTGCAAACACTCGCTTACCGGGCGGTTTTTCTGCAAGGTTTTTTCTGTAATTTACTTAACCCCAAAGTCGCCCTCTTTTTTCTCGCCTTTGTGCCGCAATTTATTTCCAACGATTCTCCTTCCAAAGCTCTTGCATTTATCTTACTTGGCTGCATATTCAATGCTAACGGCATGTTGTGGTGTCATTTCTTGGCCATCTCATCGGCAAAAATCAGCCAGCGCATTCAAATCAGCGGCGCTTTTTCTAGCTGGATGAATAGAGCCATCGGCGCGATTTTTATTTCTTTCGGCATCAAGCTCGCCTTATTTAGTCGCAGTTAAGACCAGCCACTGCTTGCAGGGCTCAAACACGATGGAGATATACAATGGAGCTATGGGCCTTATGGACGAATGTATTTACAGTAAGTATCAGCATGCTGACATCTCATCTGGGCCTATCTGAAGCGCTCGCCATTATGCTGCTCACGCTCTGCATTCGCGCCGCCATGATGCCGCTATCGCTCGCCTCAGCGCATCAAATGCATAAAAACAAATTGGCAATAGCTAAACTAAAGCCCATGCAGGCCAAGCTCAGCGAGCAACACAAGAGCAAGCCAAGCGAACTCATAAAGCAAACTATGGCGCTGTATCGCGAGCATGGCATTTCATTTTTTAATAAGGCCACGCTAATCAACCTGACTTCACGTGCCGTGTTTGGCATGGGGTTTTTCCATGCGTTAAGCCGTATGAGTATTACCTCAAAGTTTCTATGGATTGCCAGCTTAGCCAAGCCCAATTTTGTACTGAATATTTTAGTAGGTGCGCTGATGTTCCTCGGCTTGATCCTCATGCCTGGCGCAACGAGCGACACTAGCAGCCTGCTAATACTGATGATTCCGGTGATGATTTCCATCATCGCCCTCATCACCTTACCCGCCGCGATCGGTGTTTATTGGGCCAGCTCAAATATGGCCACCATTGTGCAGGCCATCTTGCTCAGAGGCATGATCAAGCGTGCAGAACAACGCGCCTTTCCCGTTTAATTACGCCAATATTCAGGGAGGGTGAAGCCCAGTTGTATTTTAGTTAGCGCACACGGGGCTTTACCCTCCCTACAAGCAACCTTCTTAGCCCCTTAATATGCAAAAAATGAATAGAGCCCATCGTTCTCCCCGCATTGCCATCGTTCAATCCAAAATGCATTGGCGCTGCGAAGAAAACACAATTGCTATTCTGGAAGATTTAGCCCAAGCGGCAGAGGCAGGGGCGCACATATGTGTTTTTCCGGAACTGGCGATCACAGGGTTTCACCGCTTGATTAAAACAGAAGCAGAGCCGCTTCGTGTCGAGCACGCTTTACGCCAGATACGTGTATTTTGTAATGAAAAATCAATAGCTTGCGTGGTTGGCACACCGACTTTCACTCAGGATAAGCCGCCATTTAACAGTCATATCCATATTAACGAGTTGGGTGAAATCGCCGCTGTGAGCAGTAAAATCGGCCTTACGCCTACCGAAGCAAGCTTTTTTGCTGCGGGATCAAGCCGCCCTATTGCTTATTTACACCAAACTCGCTGCACATCCGTGCTTTGCCGTGAAGTAGAGGATTTAGAGTCCATCAGCACGCAACTAACTCCAGGCATTTGCGATATTATTTTTTGGCCTAGTCTCATTGGACACGCCCCCAGCAATCCGCCAGATCCTTTTGAAATAGATTACCTGCCTATGGCTCAGCAGCTTGCAAAGCAATCAGCAGCCCATCTTATTCAATGCAACTGGCCTAACTCACTCAATACGCCAGACTCTTCTTACCTTGGCGAAAGTGCAGTCATCTCTGCGACAGGTGAGCTCCTGTTTAAACTACCCAGAAATCAAGCAGGAATGGCGATTTTTATGCTCGGCAGCGATCAATACAGATGGTTAGCACGGGAGCCTCTTAAATCTAATCCTGCCATCGCCATTGAATAGGCCAAACAAACCATCAATAACTCGGCAAAAATCTTACAACTCTGTTAATATTCGCCCCCATTACGCTTATTGTTTTAGCTTGTTATCTTGCACTCTGGAATCAAAGTCTTATGCTTAACCCCGTACCGCTTTCCGAACAACTTCAACACTACTTTGGCTTTAGCCAGTTTCGTAATGGTCAGCGTGAAGTCCTTGAAGCACTGGTGGACGGGCATTCGGCGATGGCGATTTTTCCGACTGGATCAGGAAAATCGCTCTGTTATCAGCTTGCCGCCTTACAAATGCCGCATCTCACTCTGGTTATTTCCCCGCTTTTGGCTTTAATCCGCGATCAGCTGGCTTTTCTGCAAAGTAAGGGCATCGCCTCGGCCGCCATTGATTCCAGCCAAAGCCGCGAAGAAACCCAGCAGGTGATGAAAGATGCGCAGGAAGGCAAGCTTAAGATTTTGATGGTGTCAGTAGAGCGTTTAAAAAATGAGCGATTCCGGCGCTTTATTGCGCAAATCCCCGTCTCGCTCTTGGTGATCGACGAGGCGCACTGTATTTCTGAATGGGGCCATAACTTCCGCCCCGATTATCTGAAGCTACCTGATTACAAACGCGAATTAAACATCCCGCAGGCGCTGTTGCTGACTGCAACCGCCACCCCGGCGGTGATTAAAGATATGGCGGCCAAATTTGCCATTCAGGACAAGCACATTACCGTTACCGGCTTTTATCGCTCTAATTTGCATCTGCATATTCGCCCCACAGAAAGCGCCCATAAAGACGCCACGCTGATTCATGTGCTTGGCAAAACGCCCAATGCGCCCTGTGTGGTGTATGTTACCCAGCAAAATACCGCCGAAGTGGTCGCAACCATGTTGCAGAGCAAGGGCATTCACGCCACCGCCTACCATGCGGGGCTGGATAATGTGGTGCGCCAGCAAATTCAAGACGATTTTATGCGAGGCGAGTCACAAGTGATTGTGGCAACGATTGCCTTTGGCATGGGCATCGATAAAAGCGATATCCGTCAGGTGATTCACTACGACTTACCTAAATCGGTAGAAAACTACAGCCAGGAAATTGGCCGCGCCGGGCGTGATGGTAAAAAATCGCTCTGTACTTTACTGGGCAGCCAGGATGGCCTGAATCTGCTGCAAAACTTTGTGTATGGCGATACGCCAGAGCAAGCATCAATTGCCAAAGTATTGCAAAATATAGTGAGCAACACGGAAAACGGCCAGTGGGAAATGACGCTGTACGATTTATCCTCGCAAAGCAATATTCGCCAATTGCCATTAAAAACGCTGTTGGTTTATTTAAATATGCAGGGAAAAATCCAGCCTCTGTATAGCTATTACAGCGAATACCGTTTTGTATTACAAATGAGCGAAGCCGATCTTTTGGGGAATTTTAAAGAAGAGCGCCGCGACTTTATTGCCTCTTTACTCAAGCATTCCAAGCTCGCCCGCACATGGTATAGCTTTGATTTTGATTCTTTCCTCAGTGAATTTCCCGCTCAGCGCCAGCGTGCCGTTGCAGCCTTAGAGTATCTGGATGAAAGCGGCTATTTACGCCTAGAAACCAAACAAATGACCGACGTTTATCAAGTATTAACGCCGATTAATCCGGATGAATTATCGCTCAGCCTTTACCAGCAATTTAATGCCAAAGAACAAAAAGAAATTGGCCGCCTCGCCCAAATGCTGGCGCTCTTTGAAAGCATACAATGCCTAAGCCATACATTGGCTATTTACTTTGGCGACGAAGCCGCCCCTGCCGCCTGTGGTCATTGCAGCGTATGCCACGGCAAGCCCGCCACGCTGCCCGCCACGCCCGCACTTGTGCCGGTTGATGATTTAGACTTAGAAGCCATGTGCGCCGATCTGCTGATCAAGGCAGGCAAACCACTCAGTGCCCATTTACTCAGCTGTTTTCTGTGCGGCATCACCTTGCCACTGCTCACCAAATATCGCGCCAGTAAAATGGCCTATTTTGGCAAACTGGCGGATTACCCCTTTGCCGATGTGAGAGCTGCGTTTGCTGCAAGTTAGTTTACGGGGCATATCCTTGATGTGATTACCCGTGCAACATGCAATGCAAACCGTGCGCTAAACACTGCCGCTCGCAAACACGCTTATTGCAGCGTAGAATGCGGCACTTTTCGTCGGGAGCTACCATGGCCAAACTCTATTTTCGCTATTCCGCAATGAATGCGGGTAAATCTACGGCCATGCTGCAAGTTGCCCATAATTACGAAGAACGCGATATGCAAATCGCCCTGTTTACCGCAGCAATTGACGACAGGCATAGCGTAGGCACCGTGGCTTCCCGCCTTGGCATGACCCGGCAAGCAGAAATTTTTAATGCGGATACCGATTTTAACCAGCTATTTGCCAGCCGAAAAGTCGCCTGTATTTTAATTGATGAAGCCCAGTTTCTTAGCCCACAACAAGTCAAACAGCTGCATATTCTGGCCCACCAAAGCAATTTTCCGGTGATTTGCTATGGCCTTCGCACTGATTTCTCAGGCGAGCCATTTCCAGGCTCCACCTATTTATTAGCGCTGGCCGATGATTTGGAAGAAATGAAAACCATTTGTCAGTGCGGCAAGAAAGCCACCATGAATCCACGCGTTAATGCGCAGGGCTGACGTGAGGGCTCGGGCGAGCAAATCTTGATTGGCGGCAATTCCAGATACCAAGCCATGTGTGCCAAATGCTTTTACTCGGCCAAAATTGTCTAAGGCTTAGGCCCTTGCAGCGCATCCGCTTCATCCTATCCATTGAAGTGAAATGCGCTTTCGCCGCGAATACTTTTAATAGCAGAGGCTTTCGCGGCTAAAACTGCTGCTACAAAAATACCCTTCCCTTCCTATCGCCACCCGCGCATGTTCTTGCTAGCGATTAAGCGCCAATATCAAGCTCCCGACGGCTCGGGCATAGCGAAATTGAATCAATCGAATCTTCACCTGCCCAGCCCTTGTGCTTATACAGCCAAGGGCATTTTTACGCGGTTAAGCTGCGGCTTCAACCTAGGAAACACCACCATTACCATAAAAAACCTGATTATGCCTCTTGCTCAATAGACTCTGCGTAGATGAATTTCTTGAGTGCGGGATTTAGTTTCTGAATTTGTAGGGCGGGTAAAACCCGCGAGCGATGCCGAATAAATACGCAGGTTTCACCCGCCCTACGATATTTATAATGTTGTTGAGCAAGCGGCATAATCAGAATAAAAAAACAAATTAGAAATAATAACGAAAGCAATTTGTTAATATTCTTTCAATTAATTTACACAGAAAAGTAATAGCTACATAAAAACTTCAGCCTTGGCGCAAATTGAATACTCACCACATAAATTAAAACATTTACTTATTTACCCTTATTGCACGTTTAAATAACGATCAAAATCAAGATGATAACAATTGTCATTATTAAATTTATGACATTTTAACAAATAAAACGCTATGATCCGCCACTTATTCGGCACTAAAACCATAAAACCCCCATCATGACGATTTCTAAACGACTTATTTCCCTGATTGCACTCGCACTTACATCTTCATTACTTATTGCCAGTATTGCTTGGCAGCAATTAAATAGTGCAAATGAATCTCTGCAAACAATCACCGAACAAAATATCCCCGCTATTCATACCCTCAATCAAATCAGCCTCTCTTTTAAAGAGCGCCGCGTGCAGCTTTATCAGCACATCATGGCCCACGATGCAGAAGGAAAAAAGAAGTACGAGCCGCGTATTCAAGCACTATCACAAGAAATTAACGACGCCGTACAAAAGCTCAATACCAGCAAATGGATAAGCAGCAGCGAACTATCTGCCGCACTGGCCGCATACGATCCTGTTTTCACTGAAGTGCTCAAACTTTCCAGAGAGAATAATGAAGAAGAAGCCCAGACTTATGTGCAGCAGTACGGCACTGTAGTGGGCATGCAAGTGAATACTGCGCTAAAAAAATTAGCCGATGACAACACACGCACCATTAATCAGGCCCGCGATCAATTTAATACCGATCAACAGCAAGCCAAGCTGGTTTTCTTAAGCATTGTGCTGCTGAGCTGCCTGCTGTTACTCAGCCTTGGTAGCTATATCTACACGCAAATTCGTAAGCCTTTGCAAGATACCGTCAACACCATGCAAAGCATTGCTGACAAGCTAGATCTTTCCTTACGCATCCCGCACACCAGTAAGGACGAAATTGGCCAGATGGTGCAAACCATTAATCAGGTGCTGGGGCATATTCAAGGCTCTTTCCAGCAAATTCAAAAAAACAGCAGCGATGTTCATCAAGCCGCAACAGGGCTGGCTCAAATGGCCGAACAACAATCGATTAATGCCGAAATCGCTAGTGAAACGGCCTCGGCCATGGCGGCCACAGTAGAAGAAGTCAGCAGCAGCATTAGCCTGATCGCCGAGCGCAGCCAAGACACCCATAAGATCAGCCAAGCGGCACACACGCAGGCCGAGCTGGGCATTACTGTGATTGATAATACGGTGGAGCAGATTTACGGCATTGCCGCCCAGGTAGACGAAGCGTCCAGAGAGCTTGGTGAGCTGCAAGACAGCAATAAAGAAATCCAGAATATGGTGCAAATCATTAAAGAAATCGCCGATCAAACCAGCTTGCTGGCGCTCAATGCCGCCATCGAAGCCGCCCGCGCCGGTGAAGAAGGCCGTGGTTTTGCCGTGGTAGCCGATGAAGTACGTAAACTTGCCGAGCGCACGGCTCGCTCTACCCAGCAGATTGTAGGCTCAGTAGAACGCATCCATCAGGGAGCAAACCGCGCGGCAGAACGCATGCTGGATGTAGTGGGCCGGGTTGATCAAGGCGTGGCCATGGTGGGCGACGCAGGGAAATCCATGCGGGGAATTCGCAGCGCATCGCATCATGTGGTGGCGCAAGTCAGCGATATTTCTCTGGCCATTAACGAGCAAAGCGCCGCCAGCCATGCCATGGCCTTGCAAGTAGAACGTACCGCCAGCATGGCCGAAGAAGCCCACGCAGCTGCCAAACACGAAGCCGATTCGGCCAAGCAATTACGTAAGCTAGCAGACACCATGCAAAGTGAAGTAAGCCGCTATCGTTTGGGTTAAGGAGCTTGAGTTATTGCATGACAAAGCCCAAGTCTTGAACCACGCAGGCCACAGAAAACACGGAGTTTCACCGAGAAAAGTAAGGTTTGAATTGCCATTGCCACACTGTACAAATCATAGCGTGGTGCTGACCAAACCCTGTCATGCCCTGATCAAAACATTGTTGGTTTTTTATAGGGTGCGCAAGTCGTTTTTCTTGCGCACCGTTTTTTTTGCGCTCCAACTTTGTCTTACATTGGCTCAACACCAACCGGGTAACAGTTGTAGCTCATCTTATAAATGAGCGCACCTGCCCGAGTCACCATGGGTTGATTGTCGCGGGAAAGCCCCAAAAATTTCCCCGTACAACGGCCAATTTTATAATCGAAGAAAAACACCGAGCAAACAGGAATGACTTTTTCCCTAAAAGTAAAAACGTACATATCCTCTTCAAATTTATAACAAGTGGCATAATCCATATCCCCTTGACCAAACTGTTCGCCGCGCAAATTTTGCCAAGCATAGCGTTTGGAGTTGACATAGAAATGTTCGTAATAATGATTCGGTGAATACACGTTTAACGTGCGATAGCCAATTAACTCACGCGTCGGCGCAGGCACTATATTTGCAGGTGTCATGCCGAGTATGCTACCGACTAAAAACGTCTGCACCAGCCGAGAGCCCTCTTCTATTTGCCCCTCAGCTAAAATCACACTACGCACCGCCAACACGCGACCGCTTTTTTGATTCAAAACAAAAGTCAAACTTTCGTTGGGTTTATGTGCCAACTGCAGATCAAAGAAATAATGATTTTCTGATGTTTTTACCTCTTCATAAACATCATGCCCAGACTCCCCTTGGTAAGACCATGTCACTCGATTCACATCAAACACAAGATTCAAAATCTGTTGATTGTCAAACTGAATGTCCAAAGTTCGATTAGCCCAGTCACAGCTGCCTGGTAAGCGGTTGGTATCAATCCCTGCTGCAAAATCATCATAGTTTTTCCAGCCTTCTTCTACGTTACTACTCAATACAGATGAGGTCATTGCATCGTCCTTATAATTTATAAACGCCGCTAAAGTTCTTGTGAATAATCAACCACCGCTCATTTTCTTTAACGAGTGATAGATCATTAAGAAAATGAATCCCTTGAAAAGTATGAGTAAGTTTAACGCTAGCAATATACTCATTAGATCCATCAACACGCAGAATCTCGCTCTCAGATTGGGCCTTGTGCTGGATGGGCATTTGCTTTACTTGATCAATCCATCGGGCAATCGGCACATGATCATATTGTCCATCCATAAAACCCGACAATGCCGCATCCAGATGAAACAAGGACGATAAGAGGGGGATATTATGCTGATGCAATGCCTCAATATAGGTTTTGGCTAGCTCGCGTATTTCATCACTCTGCGCAATCTTCATCTGAATACCCTTTCGACCGTTAATAAAACTCGGGACAACCCTCGCTTTTCTCTCAAAATTCGGTGATACAGACTAAACCTGCTCAGGGTTTGTTGACATTTGATTCACGGCTGCGTTGGCTGTAGTTTTGGGGCTTAGCCGGAAAATGACTATCCGCTACGTTATGCTCCCCGGTAATTGCAGTCAATCACACTCTGCATGCCTTGTGCCTGGGCGTTTTCCGGCTTAGCGTCATTGTGAATCAAACGTCAACAGACTCTAAACTCAATCATGAAATCTCGCTTCAAACTTTAAAAAAGGGTTTCTAACAAAAATTAGACCTTAGGAACGACAACAGTAAGGCTTGGCATTTTTCGCACTTATTTTAATGTGCGTCGGCTTTATTATTTTTGATGGCGGACGGCACACAAAAACCAGCCCCCACTGAGTTAAATAATGAGGAAATAAGCCCAGCTGACAACACCCTGAGCTTCAACCTCAAGCAAGTGGCTTTGCTGTAGTGACCACGCAATGCGTTTGGATAAAGCATCAAACTTTGCGGCCTACAGTTTGTGGCATAAAATGACCTTACTTGATGCGCGTACCTGCACCAAGCTTTCCCCTCCCCTATGCATCTACAATATTCACGCCAAATGCAACTGACTTGCACAAGCGATCCATAAATTGCTATTGTAAATAAGAAATCGCGTTGCACAAAAAGGAAAAGGAAAGTGAAAGGTTTATTTGAAATGGCAGCGTGGCAGCGGGTGTTGTGTGTGTTGCCTTTATTGTTGCTGCTATGGGCGCTCACTGATTGGGCTTTGCAAGCATGATGGAAGTCCACCAGCTTACGCTGTGCTATCGCGACCGTGCAGCGGTACATTCCCTATCCGGCCGCTTTGAAACCGGCAGCCACACCGCGATTGTCGGCCCTAATGGCGCGGGCAAATCGACGCTACTTTCCGCCTTGGCAGGCATCAAAACGCCGGATAAAGGCCATATCCATGCCCACGGCAAGGTAGCGTATTTGGCGCAACTCTCAACGCTGGATAAACAATTCCCCTTAATGGTCAGAGAGCTGGCCTTGGCGGGTGCTTGGTCTAGACGCGGCGCTTGGCGTGGCTTATCCAAGCAAGATCGTGAGCACGCCGAGAGTGCTTTAGAGCAAGTCGGCTTAAGTGATTTTGCCAATGCCCCCATCAACAATCTATCAGGCGGGCAGCTGCAAAGAGCACGTTTTGCAAGGCTGATTGTAGAAGACGCCGATGTACTGCTGCTAGACGAGCCCTTTGCCAATGTGGATAGCAACACCATAGCCAAGCTCTTAGAAGTACAACACAACTGGCACCGCATGGGTAAAACACAGATCACCGTCTTGCACGATATTTCGCAAGTACGGGCGCATTACCCGCAAACGCTGCTACTGGCTCAATCGGCCATCGCATGGGGCAACACGCCCGATGTGCTGACTGAATCGCTACTGGCCGAAGCCAATCGCCGTGCTCAGCACTGGCGCAATGATGCCGCTTGGTGCGAGGTATGCGAATAATGGCTCAATTTGAAATCATCAGCGCCTTAGGCGAGTTCGCCTTTATGCGCCGCGCCCTGATTGGCAGCATGGCACTCGCCATCGGCTGCGCGCCAGTTGGCATATTACTACTGCTACGACGCATGTCCTTATTTGGCGATGCGCTATCACACGCCGTTTTACCCGGCGCTGCGATTGGCTTTTTACTCGGGGGGCTCACCCTGCCTTGGCTAGCCGGTGGCGGCTTAATCGCAGGCCTGCTCGTTGCCCTTGCTGCCAGCGTGGTGGCTAGAAAATCCCGTTTAAATGAAGACGCCAGCTTTGCCGGATTTTATTTATTAGCCCTCGCCATCGGCGTGCTGATTGTTTCTAAATGGGGCAGCAGCGTCGATCTGATCCACCTTTTATTTGGCTCGGTCTTGGCGATTGATGATCCATCGCTGTTGATTGTTAGCTCTGTTGCCAGCATCACCCTGCTTTGGCTAGCGATTGAATATCGCGGCATTGTGCTGGAATGCGCAGATTCTGGCTTTATCGCCGCCACCAGCGGCAATGGCATGCGCTTTCATATTGGCTTTATGGTGATTGCAGTTCTTAATTTTGTGGCTGCATTTCAGGCAATGGGCACGCTGATGGCCGTTGGCCTAATGATGCTCCCCGCCGCCGCCGCCCGCCTCTGGGTAGAGCGCTTATCGATGCTGTTTGTTGTATCTTGGCTGATCGCCCTCTTTGCCTGCGTAGCGGGGCTGATTGCGTCTTACCAATGGGATTTACCGTCTGGCCCTGCCATTGTGCTAATTGCTGGCGGAGTGTACTGCCTGTCGCTGCTCTTTGCCCCCTTCGGCTTATTTACCCGCCGAAAAGCGAGGCATCATGCGGTTTAGGTGGATAGTAAAACCCAGATCTTGAACCACGGAGGGCACAGAGAACACGGAGTTTCACGGAGAAAGACAAAGCTTGAATTAAGTAATTTTTCAGGTTTTTAGTATGTTAAAACCCAGCCATCTGGATTCGTGTCGCAGTGAGTAGCACGGGGTTTAAATCCCCCCTTGAAACACGCCGGAGCGAGGAACAAGCGGGACGGGGTTTCGGCAAGGGAGCGAGGCAGCGAGCTAATCCCGCCCGCCGCCGGCTCGATTGGACCGCAGCAGGAGCCTTCGTGTTTTGAGTTTGTGGCTTGGCTTCGTTTCTTGGCCACACAAGAAAGGAAGGTCCAGCGGGACGCCCGCACCTAAACACTGTGCCGAAGGCACTTAAATAATAATCAACACACCACCAAAGGACTCCCCCATGCGTAAACATTTACTCGCCCTACTACTGGCTGCCAGCAGCCTTGCCCAAGCGGCCCCCCTTAAAGTCGCCGCTAGTTTTAGCGTGTTATCTAATTTAGTTCAGGAAGTAGGCGGCAAGAGGGTGGAGGTCAGCAGCCTCGTAGGCATGGATGAAGATGCGCATATCTGGCAAGCCAAGCCTGCGGATTTAAAAAAACTCTCCGCCACCTCGCTATTCTTTGTGAACGGTTTGGGCTTTGAGGGCTGGTTAAAGCGAGTCGAGCAGGCTTCGGCCTATAAAGGGCAAGTGATTACCGTCAGCAAAAACATCAAGCCACGCGAAATAGCCGATGATGATCACGGGCACAAAGGCCATCAGCATGGTCATACCGATCCGCATGCTTGGCATGATCCACGTGCCGTGATGTCTATGGTCGAAGAAATCAAGTTGGCTTTAAGCAAGGCTGATCCGGCAGGCGCCACAGAATACGCGCAAAATGCCGCGCGCTTTACCACGCAAATTAAGCAGCTTGATCAAAAAGCAAGCACTGCCTTTGCCGCTATCCCGGCTGCGAATCGTAAAGTGGTGACGTCGCACGATGCACTCGGCTATTTGGGTGCGCGCTATCAGCTGCAATTGCTGCCTTTGCAAGGTGTTTCTACCGAAGCCGAGCCTAGCGCCCGCCAGATGGCGACGCTGATTAGTGAAATCCGCAAAAACAATATTCGCGCGGTGTTTGCCGAGAATATCAGTAACCCCAAGTTGATCGAGCAAATCGCCCGCGAAACCCAAGCCAAAGTCGGCCCGCCGCTCTATACCGACGCCCTATCTAAAAACGCCCCCAGCTGGCTAGCCATGTTCAGCCATAATACGCAGGCGATTTTGGATGCTTTGAAATAAGCTGACCGTAACCCGTAGGGCGGGTGAAACACGTGAGCAATGCAAAAAAATACGCGGGTTTCACCCGCCCTACGAATGCAGCAATCCAGTTATACCCACTACAAACAACAGCCCCCAACCATGCACAAACTCATCCTCCCCCTTAGCCTTTTAGCCTTGGCAGGTTTACTCGCATCTTTAGCTTTTAATGCCGAAGACAATCTGGTGAGCTGGTCACTGCTCGCCAAGGTGCAAGTAACACAAGGCTTATTTGGCGAGGTAGAAACCACTTTTGATTCGGGCATCAAAGCGCTGGAGCAAAAAGACATTAAGCTGGCGGGATTTATGTTTCCCCTGCAATCGGGTACGAGTGTGCGGCGCTTTATTTTATCGGCCAAGCAGCCCACTTGCGCCACCTGCATGCCTGGCAGCGCAGAAGCCATGGTACTGGTGAATAGCCAGCAGCCCGTTAAGATAAGCACCGATCGAATTCACGTAAAAGGGCAATTTAAAATTGCGCCACAGATGGGGCTGCTTTATCAGCTTAATAATGCCCTTGTAAATGGGAGCTAAGCCGCGTCTTGGGCTGAGCTATTCAGGCTGCGTAAGATGCTTACGCATTAAAGCGTTTTCTATCCACTGCCCATGTACTTCGGTAGATAGGGTGTAATCCACAACAAAGCCATGAGAAATAAAAAACCCCTGCCCGCTGATGCTGATAAAGCAAAAAACATCAGGCAGCTGCATTTCAAGGGCCCGGTCTTCTAAATGCCTCAGTAAGCCCTTCCCAATACCCTTGCCCTGCCAATCACCATGTACAAAAAAATGGTTAATGAAGCCATCCTTTTGCAAATCAGCGTACGCCACCAGCTTGCCCTTGTACTCCACCACCCTAGGGCTTAATTTGCCAAGTAATTTGCCCCAGTGCTCAGGGTTAAATTCTTTAGGTGCCCAGCCAGCTAACTGCTCAGCACTGTAATCATTCTGGCAACCCTGATGAATGCTTGTGTAATATAAATCATGCAATTCAAGTGCATCTTTTGACTGATAACGGCGGATATGCAGATAAGACATAGGCTTACTCCAGGCTAAATCCAGTATATGCAAACCCTTTTGCGCCTGCCTGCAAAAAACCTGTGCTAAAAACCTAAGCACAGCAAGATGCACCAACAAAAAAAAGAATATTGATTTAATTTAATATTCTTAATGGATCTATAAAGAGCTGCTACGCTGATCGTATACCTTTCAAATAAAGGGCAGCTATGCAAGCGTATATTGTTGGCGCAGACCATCTTGGCCATATTCCAAAATTACTCGCCCTGTATGGCATCACCATAGGCGAGCATATTACGGGCCGAAATCCATCCCATCAGCGTAAACCCAGCGGTTTAAAGGATATGGATATCATGATTTTATTTACCGATTTTCTAGGCCATAACGTGATGAAAAACTATCGCGCCGCAGCAGCAGCCAACCGTATGCATATCGTAGCTTGCCGCAGATCACAAACCGCCCTGCAACAATCCTTACAAAACTGCCCTGCATTGAGCCAGACGGTATTTTCTACCCACGCATAAAAAACAACAGCCCTCAAATCGCTGAGGGCTGTTGATAGCTAGCTTACGTTTACTCCAAATCAGCATGACTTTGAATCACCCTTGATACAAGGCCGTATTCAATCGCCTCCTGCGGGTTCATCCAGAAATCCCGCTCAATATCATTCAGCACTTTTTCTAGGCTTTGGCCAGTTTCTTTAGCAATCACCGCCGCAATCCGCTCACGCATCCGGATAATTTCTTTCACTTGGATTTCTACATCAGAAGCCGACCCGCCCATACCACCGCTGGGTTGATGGATCAAAAAGCGCGTATTTGGTAGGCACACCCTTCGATCCTTTGGCACAGCAAGAAAAATATGCGCTCCTGCACTGGCCACCCAGCCGCTGCCAATCATATTTACCGGCGCACGAATAAATTTGATGATGTCGTGAATGACATCGCCCGATTCCACATGCCCACCGGGGGACGAGATCAGCACATTGATCGGCTTAGCCGATTCAGTCGCCAAAGCAATCAAGCGCCGTGCCGTATCTTTGGCTAACACATCGTTAATGGTGCCGATAATAAAAACAAACCGGGATTCGAACGATTTTTCTTCCAGAAAAGCATCTTGCGAGCCCCCTGCTACCGCTGCTTCTTCAGCCATCTTATGCCCCTAGGTGGTTAGACTTACAAATATCAACAGCAATCATAATAGAAACGCCCAAAAATGGGCGATTTATCCCTTACCCACAAGCACACACTTGACCTTGCACAATACGCAAATAATCCAGGCGCTTATGCTATCCCTTATCTACGTAAGGATAAAAAATGAGCTTTAAACCACTTCAGATTGCAGGACGCAGCCTCTTACCTATTGTGCAAGGCGGCATGGGCGTGGGTATTTCAGCACATAAACTTGCGGGTGCTGTTGCCAAAGAAAATGCTCTCGGCACCATTGCCAGTGTGGATTTACGCCAACACCATCCTGATTTACTCGCGGCAACACATCGCTGCCTTGATGCAGATCTGATCGACAAAACAAATCTAACCGCGCTAGACAGGGAAATTCGCGCAGCTAAAGAGATCGCCAATGGCTGCGGCATGATTGCGGTTAATGTAATGAAAGCCGTTCGAGACCATGTGGCGCTGGTAAAACAAGCCTGCGAAAGCGGTGCAGACGCCATTGTGATGGGCGCGGGCCTGCCCATTGATTTACCTGAAATGACAAGCGACCACCCCAAAGTAGCACTCATCCCGATTTTGTCTGATGCGCGCGGCGTGGCGATTATTTTAAAAAAATGGCTTAAAAAAGGCCGCCGTGCTGATGCCATTGTGATCGAGCACCCCGGCCATGCAGGTGGTCACTTGGGCGCGGCTCGCCTCAGCGATATACACGATCCGCGTTTTGATTTTGCCAAAGTGCTGGCCGATTGCCACGCCCTCTTTGCCGAACTGGGCTTAGGCCGCGACGCCCCTAAATTGATCGTCGCAGGCGGAATTGATAGCCATGAAAAAGTAAGCCATTGGCTAAATAATGGCGCAGATGCCGTACAGCTGGGGACTCCCTTTGCGGTTTGTGAAGAAGGCGATGCGCATATTAACTTTAAACAAACCTTAATCAACGCCAAAGCCAGCGATCTGGCCGAGTTTGTCAGCGTAGCTGGCCTACCCGCCCGCGCTGTTGCCACGCCTTGGCTGAAGCAATACTTGCGCCGCGAAAGCCATCTGCAAGCCATCGCCAAGGCCGACCCACGCCGCTGCACCCAGCGCATGGATTGCCTAAGCCACTGCGGCCTGCGCGATGGCCTGAATAAAGTCGGCCAATTTTGCATCGACCTCAAGCTCGCCTCTGCCATGCACGGCGAAGTCGACAAAGGCTTGTTTTTTAGAGGCAACGGCGCCCTCCCATTCGGAGACGCCATCCGCCCTGTGCGCGAGCTGATTGATTATTTGATGAATGGCAGAATGGCGGCGGTGTAAAGCGCCAATGAATCTATTTCGTAGGGAGAGAAACGACGAAGTCGTTACGCACCATGGCATGGTGCGCAAGAAAACCACTTGCACACCTTACGAAATTCATCATTTTCTCAAGAACCTCAGCCCATGCAGACCCGTAGGATGGGTTAGGGCACCGCATCATCTAAGCCGTAACCCACCGCAGCGCCATCCTCACTTCCTCAACAGCCTCAAACCATTCAGCACCACCAACAAACTCACCCCCATATCGGCAAAAACCGCCATCCATAGCGTGCCGTGGCCTGCCAGTGTGAGCGCTAGAAACACCGCTTTCACCAGCAGCGCCAGTGTGATGTTTTGTACCAAGATGCGATGCGTCGCTTGCGATAGGCGGATAAATTCGGGGATTTTGCGTAGATCGTCGTCCATCAGCGCCACATCGGCGGTTTCGATGGCGGTATCTGTGCCTGCCGCGCCCATGGCAAAGCCAATATCGGCGCGGGCTAAGGCGGGCGCATCGTTGATACCATCCCCCACCATGCCAGACGATGCGGCCATGCCCTCCACAATGCGCAGCTTGTCTTCTGGCAGCAGGTTGCCGTGCGCTTGGGCGATCCCCAGATCGCTGGCAATCGCCGCCACGGTGTGCTCGTTATCCCCAGATAACACGATTGTTTCTACGCCTAGCGCTTGCAGTTGGGCAATCGCCTCGCGGCTGCTTGGCCTTACCGTGTCGGCCACGGCGAACAGCGCCAGTACGTGATCGGAGGCCAATACCACCACCGACTTGCCCTGCATTTCCAGTGTTTGCAGCTTTTCTTCCAGCGCTGGCGAGCAAAGGCCCAGCTCTTCAATCAGGCGATGATTACCCATCGCATAAGATATACCCTCAATCTGGCCGCTGATGCCGCGCCCGAGTAACGCTTTCACATCACTGACTTCAAGATAATCATTGCTTTGTGCGGCAATCGCTTTAGAAACAGGGTGATCCGAGCGCGCGCCAAGGCTGGCTGCGATACGCTGGCAAACGTCGGACGACACATCCGCCAAGGCCACCGCATCGGTCTGCACCGGCTTACCAAACGTCAACGTGCCGGTTTTATCCAGTGCTAAGCTTTTTAATTTGCGCCCTTCTTCTAGATAAGTGCCGCCCTTAATTAAAATGCCCAGCCGCGCGGCACGCGCCAAGCCACTGACAATCGTCACCGGTGTAGAAATCACCAAGGCACAGGGGCAGGCAATCACCAACATCGCCAGCGCACGGTAAATCCACTCCTGCCACGCGCCGCCCAAGAAAAGCGGCGGAATCACCGCCACGGCCAGCGCCAGCGCGCAAACCACAGGGGTGTAAATTTTAGAAAAGCGATCAACAAAACGCTGCGTCGGCGCACGCACGCCTTGTGCCGCCTCAACGGCATGGATAATTCGCGCCAGCATGGTGTTGCCTGCCACCGCCGTTACCCGATATTCAAACGAGCCGGTTTCATTGATGGTGCTGGCAAACACCGTATCGCCGATATTCTTTTCAACCGGCAAGCTCTCCCCCGTAATCGCCGCCTGATTAATAAACGATTGCCCAGAAATCAGCTCGCCATCCAACGCAATTCGCTCGCCTGGCTTCACTCGCAAAATACGGCCGAGCGCAATATCGGCGGCCGCTTGCTCTTGCCAGCTGCCATCCGCCTGCTGCACTGTGGCACGCTCTGGCGTCAGCTGCAGCAAGCCACTAATCGCGTTTCTGGCGCGGCCCAAAGATTTGGCCTCGATCAACTCGGCAAGGGTAAACAACACCATCACCATCGCCGCTTCCGGCCACTGCCCGATCAGCAAAGCGCCCGTCACCGCAATACTCATCAGCGCATTGATATTTAAATCACCATTAGAAACCGCAATCCAACCTTTCTTATAAGTAGTCAGCCCGCAAACCAGCACCGCCGCAATCGCCAGCACCGCCGTCAGCCACACCGGCAATACCAACCAATCGCAAACCTCAGCCCCCACCGCCAACACGCCCGCCAGCGCCAAAGGCCACCAAGGCTTAGCCACCTCGGCAATGACTATTTTACTTCCATCATCCACACGCGGCGTAAAGCCCAGCTCGCGTATCGCCGTCAGAATGGCAGGCAAGGCCTCTTGGCTATGCGATACCGTTAGCACGCGTTGCAGCAAATTAAACTGCAAACCACTCACATCCGCCATCGCCCCCAGCTTTTTACGAATCAGCCCTTCCTCGGTCGGGCAATCCATCTGCTGGATATGAATTTTACTCAACACCCCGGCACCATCGCCTTGTAGCAAAGGTGGTGGGGGCGATCCGACAGTGCGATAGCGGGATTTGGCAGGGGAAGAATGGTTGCAACAGCTAGACATGATGCGTACTCCTAATAAGCTTTAGACCATTACACAGCCTGAAGCCACTTCAGGGTCAAGCTTTACTGCAAAAATAATTTAAATGGCGCACGGCCCTTTATCCCACCCCACACAACACACCCTGCATCCAATATGGCTCCATTACAGCCCCTCAAAAAAACGATACCCGATCAACAACCCATGCGTGAATCGCACGGACATTCTGGCAAACCTAAGCAACAGGGACATCAATACAAGGAACATCTTATTGCTAGATATACAAAAGACACCTTTCAATTAAGCCTTGAATGCATTCATAAAAAACAGTTGCACATGGAATAATTTACATTCAAACTACTCAAAAAATACACAAAACTTACAAATAAGCAATTCACGTTTTCTCTAAATGCCCTCAAAAAAAACAAAACTAAAATGCCTAGCATCTACCAATTAAAATCTAGATTCCAATCGATATTACGGCCACTTTGCACTTTAATGGCCCGCTCTGGCATTACCGCCAATCAAGTCACCCTCATTGCCATGCTGGGCTCTATCCTGATGGGCGTTTGGCTCTATCTACAATCTGATTCCCGCTTGCCTTGGCTAGTCTTACCTCTTTTTTTGCTGCTGCGGATGGCACTCAACGCCATTGACGGCATGCTGGCGCGTGAATTCAATCAACAATCTGCATTGGGGGGCATTTTAAATGAGGTGGGCGATGTGGTTTCTGATGCGGCCATTTACTTGCCTTTTTGCCTTGTTAGCACGCAGCCCGCTTGGGTCATCTTGGCGGTTTTTCTGGCGTGTTTAACGGAATTTATGGGTGTGCTCGGCCCCTCACTAGGGGCTGCACGGCGCTACGACGGGCCCATGGGCAAAAGTGATAGAGCTTTTGTTTACGGCGGCTTTGCGCTGCTACTTGGGTTTTTCCCCGCAATCGCCGTATGGACCAGCGCGCTATTTGCGATCACCGCTGGGCTGATGCTGTGGACCTGCCTCAATCGCGCTAAAGGGATATTGGCTAATCAATCATGATTAATTTACTTTTACCCCCTGCGCTTATTACAGCACTGGAAGGCGTATTCGTCCTGCTGATTACCGCCAGCCTCACCCTGTTTGTTTTAGGTAAGCGCTACCCACAAAAAAACTGGCTAGAGCTAAAGCTACGCGTTCGCACTTGGTGGTGGATTGTGGCGTGTTTTTCTCTGACATTGCTGGGCAATATGACGATTGCCCTTGTGGTACTTGGCCTCGTTAGCTTTTTGGCACTTAAAGAATATTTAACGCTCTGCTCCACCCGCACCGCCGACCATGTGGTGCTGTTCTGGGCCTATTTGTGTATTCCTCTGCAATATTATTGGCTGGGCATTCATTGGTACGGGATGTTTATTATTTTCATCCCCGTCTACGTGTTTTTATTTGTTCCTATGCGCATGGTTTTAGTGGGCGAAACTCAGGGTTTCCTTAAAGCCGCCGCCTCCTTGCAATGGGGGCTCATGATTTGCGTGTTTTGTTTAAGCCATATGGGAGCGGTTCTCGCCCTGCCTCTTTTAACTGGCATCGGCAAAGCAGAGCATGGCCCTATGCTGCTGTTTTATTTAGTCGCATTAACTCAATTAAATGATGTGGCCCAATACTTATGGGGCAAATCATTTGGCCGCCGCAAAGTGTCCCCCAAGGTCAGCCCCAATAAAACGCTGGAAGGATTTTTGGGCGGCGCGCTCACCACCAGCCTATTAGGCTGGCTGCTGGGGCCTTTGCTCACGCCTTTTTCACCCTTGCACGCAGCATTGGCAGGTTTATTAATCGGCGTAATGGGCTTTATTGGCGATATTGTGATTTCTGCAGTGAAACGCGATATTGGCGTAAAGGATTCTGGCCGTTTGCTCCCAGGACACGGCGGCATTTTAGACCGGCTCGATTCTTTAACTTATACGGCTCCCTTGTTTTTTCATTACACCCATTATTTATATTACTAAGGCATATCACCAAGGCCTATGAACCGTTATTTAAGAATCCTATTTGTATTATTGCTGGCAAGGCCCTTAGTCCGGCTCTGGTTTGGCGTCACCGTCAGGCATCAAGACCGCCTCCCTTTAAAAGGACCGGCCATTGTGCTGGCCAATCACAATAGTCATCTGGATATTCTGGCCTTATATAGCTTATTTCCCTTGGCGTTGATTCCCAATATTCAGCCTGCCGCTGCCGCAGATTACTTTCTGACCAACCGCTTATTTGCATGGTTTGCCACTCAAGTCGTCGGCATTATCCCCGTGGTGCGTGGTGCTGCGGCAGCTGACTTTGATCCGTTAGCAGATTGCAAAGAAGCACTGAAGCAAGGGCGTATTCTTATTTTGTTTCCCGAAGGCACACGGGGCGAGCCAGAAACGCTTTCGGAGATTAAATCTGGCATCTGGTATCTGTATCGAGACTTTCCCAACATCCCCGTTGTCCCCGTGTATTTAAACGGCCTAGGCCGGGCAATGGGTAAAGGACAGTGGTTCCCTATTCCCTTTTTTGTTGATATTGCCATTGGCCGCCCCCTGCCTTGGTTGGCAGAAAAAGCGACTTTTCGGGCATCAATCAAAGATGCCCTGCTTAATTTAAAACAAAAAACCTTGCTCTCCCTTCCCAGCCCGCAATAACACACAGCGGCGATGCTGGGTCTGTGCCAGCGACAATAAACTTAAATAAGGAATATCCAAATGCGCACGCCACAAGAGAAATTATTTAGCAGCTTTGATGGTAGCAATTTGTTTTACCGCCACTGGCCAGCCACCAGCACCTCAGCACGCCGCATGATTGTGCTACTTCACCGTGGGCACGAGCACTCTGGGCGCTTGCAGCATATTGCGGACGAATTACAAATGCCTGATACCGCGCTATTTGCATGGGACGCCCGTGGCCACGGCCGCAACAACGGGCCGCGCGGCTACAGCCCGAGTTTAGGCACTACCGTGCGCGATCTGGATACTTTTATTCATTATCTTTGCCAGACTTATGGTTATGCCATGGAAGAAGTCATCGTGATTGCGCAAAGCGTAGGCGCGGTATTGGCATCGACTTGGGTACACGATTACGCCCCAAAAATCCGCGCGCTAATCTTGGCGTCCCCCGCATTTAAAGTGAAGCTTTACGTGCCTTTGGCAAGACCCAGCCTGCGGCTTATGGAAAAACTGCGCGGCAATTTTTATGTTAATTCTTATGTAAAAGCCAAGTTTCTAACGCATGACCCAGAGCGCATTGCCTCTTATAATACCGATCCGCTGATTGCCCGCCCTATTTCAGTCAATATCCTGCTGGGCCTCTACGACACGGCAGAGCGAATTATTGCCGATGCAGGCGCCATCCAAACCCCAACCCAGTTATTGATATCAGGTGCAGATTTTGTAGTACACCAAGCGCCGCAACGTACATTCTTTGAACGCTTGGGCAGCCTGTGCAAAGAAATGCATACGCTAGAAGGCTTTTATCACGACACCTTGGGCGAAAAAGATCGGGCCAAAGCTTTTACCCTGATCCGCAACTTTATCCAAAAAGTAGAAGCAGGCGTGCCCAAAGTTGATCTAAGCCATGCAGATAAAAGCGGCTACACCGCCAATGAATATCAACAGCTGCAGCAAGTCAGCTCACCTTTTACCCTAAAACACTGGCACTTTGCCTTAACCCGCCTATCCCTTGCGACTGTGGGCAAGCTATCAGACGGTATTCGGCTAGGATGGGAAACCGGCTTTGATTCGGGCAGCACCCTTGATTATGTCTATAAAAACCAAACCTCAGGACGCACCCCGCTGGGCCGCTTTGGCGATCGCACCTACCTAGATAGCGTAGGCTGGAAAGGCATACGCCAGCGCAAAATCAACCTTGAAGAATTAATTGGCATGGCGATCAAATCGCTCACAGAAAGCCAGCAGCCGGTGCGGATTGTGGATATCGCAGCAGGGCATGGCCGCTATATTCTGGACGCCATTGCCGGCCATAAAATCGACCGCGTTTTATTACGTGATTACAGCCCCATCAATGTAGAGGCGGGCAAAGCACTGATCAAAGAAAAAGGCTTAGCGCATCTGGCTGATTTTCAGCAGGGCGATGCTTTTGATCAAGCCAGTTTAGCCAGCCTTTCCCCCGCACCCACGCTGGCCGTGGTATCTGGTCTTTATGAGTTATTCCCAGACAACGCCCCCATCAAAGCATCGCTGGCAGGGCTTGCCGAAGCCGTGCCCGAAGGCGGCTTTCTGGTTTACACCAATCAGCCTTGGCACCCGCAGCTTGAGCTGATTGCCCGCACGCTGACCAGCCATAGAAGCGGGGCTGATTGGATTATGCGCCGCCGTACTCAATACGAAATGGATCAGCTAGTTGAGCAAGCGGGCTTTGAGAAAATCACCCAGCGTATTGATGAATGGGGCATCTTCACCGTTAGCCTGGCACGCCGGATTAAAAACACATGAGTTCAGATTTAAACACTCAGACAAAAGAGCAACGCCCGTGGCGGCTCGCCCTTTTGTGGCTGATGCTGCTCGGGCCAGGTTTTTTTATTTTTTATGGTGCGGCGAACCACTACACCGCGTCCTTGCCTGCCGCCGATATTGGAAATATCGTCATGGCGTGGGAGCGGCATATCCCGCTCTGGCCTTGGACCATCGTGCCTTACTGGAGTATCGATCTGCTCTATGGCATTTCTCTGTTTATCTGTACCAGCCGTGCCGAGCTAAATAGCCACGCCAAGCGGCTACTGGCCACATCGCTGCTCTCTTGCTTATTTTTTGTGTTATTCCCGCTCCGCTTTAGTTTTGAGCGCCCTGAGCTTGATGGTGCTTTTGGCCAGCTGTTTACGCTCTTAATGGGTTTTGACAAACCTTTTAATCAAGCGCCATCTCTACATATCGGCTTACTTACTGTGCTATGGCTGCGCTATCACGCCCATGTCCCCACACGCTGGCAGCCTTTGCTGCACCTCTGGTTTGCCCTGATCGGCCTATCCGTACTGACCACCTGGCAACATCATTTTTGGGATGTGCCTAGTGGATTTTTACTGGGTTTTATAGTCTGTTATTTATTACCAACCCCCGGCGTGAGTTTGTTTTCAGCACTTGGCAAACCACGGCAAAACACACCC
Source organism: Iodobacter arcticus (assembly GCF_042664895.1). Lineage (NCBI taxonomy): Bacteria > Pseudomonadati > Pseudomonadota > Betaproteobacteria > Neisseriales > Chitinibacteraceae > Iodobacter > Iodobacter arcticus. The sequence goes on along the minus strand of NZ_JBHTBQ010000033.1, from coordinate 448,016 downwards.
AAACTCGCCCTGCGCTATTTTGCTGGGGCGCTGCTTTTATCCCTCAGCATCACCTACCTGCAAGGCTGGGCTTGGCTGCTACTTTGGCCAGTCACTTCCTTGCTGATCCTCTGCGCTGCCTACCTAGGGCTAGGGCCGCAGGTGATGCAAAAAGATTGCGGGCAAAGGCGCTTTGCAGCGCAAGTTTTGCTTTTGCCCTACTCTTTTGTAACGCAACGAGTGCACCGCTATTTATTAAAATCACTGCCTGGCGCTGAAGAAATCAGCCAAGGCGTATGGCTGGGGCCAATCAGCGCAGCGACAGATCCGCGCTTTAAATCCGTGCTTGATCTTGCTGCGGAATACGATAGGCAAGCGCCAGCAACGGTTATTTATCACTCCTGCCCGCTTTTAGATTTACAACTACCCGATCAGCAAACTTTGCAGCACTGTGTGCGCACGCTACAGGGGTTGCCTCAACCCGTATTGGTTCACTGCGCGCTTGGCCTAACTCGAAGCGCAGCCGTGGTATTGGCTTGGCTGGTTGTGAGCCAGCAAGCAAAAGACATGAATGAAGCGCGGGAAATACTACTAAGAAAACGCAGTCACTTTATATTAAGCGAGGCGCAACTCAATCAATTAGCCCTGCTTTGCGATGGCATAAAATGAAAACTGAAGAAGCGCTGTTTTTTAAATTAAGTGTGGCCACGCTCGCCTCTTGCAAAACCCTAGTGTGGCCCTCGCCATTTTTATTTTTAATCAGCTATTGGCTAGCTACTAGCCACATGCTCAATAAAGTAGAAATAGGGCTGCTGATGGCGAGCAGTCTAGCCGCTGCAATTCAATATTATTTTTACTGGCGTATCACCCTAGATGAAAAATTATTAAATCAGCTGCAAAGCGAAGCTGATTTGCAGCAACTCGATCAAGTATTACACAGCCTATTTGGCCGAAGCACCCCACCGCGTGCCTTGGCATTACGCATGTTGGGGATTAAAAAACTGATACGGCATTTTTTAATCAGCACCTTTTGCGCTTGGCTAAGCTGGTTTATTTTATTGGGGCTATTAATCAGCTAATTCCGTACAACAGATCATCCCAGCCAAACGCAGTAATTAAACAGATACGCCGCCTCCATGTTATGGTAGTAAATCCCCTGCAAGCCACGGATTACGGGCCATGTCTGATGTCTTCCCCAATCAATTAACGGATGGCCATAATGAGCGGCAATTGGCGTTGCAATCTTTATTTCGTACTTTAGAAGACAATTCTGAAGGCACGGTGATTGTGGATGAGCAATGCAAGATTGTCTGGATTAATGCCCGCCATGCCGATCGCTTTGGCTTTAAAGATCCTGCCAGCGCTATTGGCAAAGTCGTAGAAGAAGTTATTCCTAATAGCCAGCTTAGGGATGTGCTTAAAACGGGCCAGCCTATTTTATTAGATTTAATGGAAACGCCGGATAGAACGCTGGTTGTGACCCGTTTGCCGCTTAAAGATCCGCAAGGCAAGCTGATCGGCGCAATTGGCTTTGCCCTCTTTGATGAAATTCAATCGCTTGCTCCCTTAGTGGCAAAGTTTTCCAGCTTGCAAAAAGAGCTGGCCGTGGCGCATGAATCGCTCGCCCAAGCACGCCGCGCTAAATATTCTTTTGGTCATTTTATTGGCGAATGTGATGCGGTGCTGGAGCTAAAACGCCAAGCACACCGCGCCGCGCAAAGAGATGCGCCGATTTTACTACTGGGCGAAACCGGCACAGGTAAAGAAGTATTAGCCCATGCCATTCACGCCGCATCGCCCCGCGCCCACAAGCCGCTGGTTATTCTGAATATGGCGGCGATTCCTGAAACGCTGCTCGAGGCCGAGCTATTTGGCGCAAGCGCGGGCGCTTATACCGGTGCTGATAAAAAGGGCCGCATCGGTAAATTTCAACTCGCCCACGGCGGCACGCTGTTTCTCGATGAAATCGGCGACATGCCTCCCGCGCTGCAAGTCAAACTATTGCGCGTCTTACAAGACAAGGAATTTGAAGCGCTCGGCTCCAATCAAGTGCAGCGCTCCGATGTGCGCATTATCGCCGCCACTTCAGCGCCGCTGGCCAAGCTGATTGCAGAAGGGCAATTTAGAGCCGATTTATTTTACCGCCTGAATGTACTGACCATCGAGCTGCCGCCACTGCGCGCCAGGCTGGCCGACTTGGGGCTATTAGCGACATCCATCATGAATAAGCTAGCCGCCAGTGGCCTTGGCCAGCATCGCCTATCGCCCTCCGCCATCGCACTTTTAAGCCAATACCCATGGCCTGGCAATGTGCGAGAGCTGCACAATATTCTAGAACGGGCACTCATGCTGAGCGATAGAGCTTTGTTAGAGGCTAATGATCTTGCCCCGCTCCTTTACCCCAGCGCTCAGCCCGGCCACAGCACCGCCAAATCCCACGCCGAATCCATGCAAGCTTTCGAGCAACAGCTGATCAACGAAGCCATCAAAAACTGCAAAGGCCACATTCCCACCGCCGCCAAGCAACTCGGCCTCTCCCGCGCTACGCTGTATAAGAAGATTGCGGGATTTAAAATGGAAGATACTGGGTAAGGCAACTCAAAAAGACTTGCATTGCGCCGCTAAGCGGGTGCAGAACACGCTCCACACCAAAATCAAAGTGCCAAAGGCACTAAAAATATTTACTGATGGCAATATCGGTCGCTTTCTAAGATGACACAAACTCTACGTGCAACGTATCTATCGCTCTATGCAGGGAGCCACGCACCACTACGAATCAATTCCATACAGCGTAATACGCTGCGCTTATTAGCGCCCTACAACACCCTACAACATTATCTTCTTGCGATTTAGCCTTTACCGCCTTATTTGAGCCATTGTTGCGCCCCATGCAAAAGATGGATCACTTGGACTTCGTCTCATGCATCATTCGATACAGAACAATAAAGGGCGTGCGGCTTACAACCAGTTGCCACACGCCCTTTATTCGTCCGGCGCGACCTAATTTTAGGTGATCCACCAATAAATCAACTTAGCGTGCAATTTCATCAAGCTGGTTCAGTGCTGCGGTTGGGCTTTCCTGGGCAATAAATTCAATCGCATTACTTCGGGCACTATGGGCGCGGGGCAGCCATACAATCTGCATTACTCACCCTTCGTGATACGCGCCATCGGGTTTTCACGCTGAAACTGCATATCCGCCTTCACTGCTTCATGCGAAACCCATTCTGTATTTGGATCGTCAGCTTCCTTTACGGTCAATGCAGTTTGCTCACGAAACCATTGCTCATGGGCAGCCGCTTCATGCGCTTTACGCATACGCTCTGCGGCATCAGGCCGAGCTTGCCGGGTCGCCGACTCATAACTGTAGTTTGTTGCATCCAGCAAATCGAAGCGAAAAAGGCGCAGCTCAGACGTAACATACTCAATACATCGATCCAGGGAGCGCCACAGGCGTGGCTTACCCGTGCGCTGAGTGCCAAGTAGCTTTTCTGACATACTCAGCTTAAGCATGACCGACCAGCCACCAGGCTGTCCGATAATCGATACGCCACGAATGGCCTCAGCTTCAACCAGTCGTTTCGCCATCGCTGTATCTATGGTGCGCTCACTCATCATGCCCCCGCAGAATCCACAAAAAACCTGTAGATTAAATAATGACAATCTTTTATAGATTATGCAAATTCATCTTATAAAAAAACATACTTGTACGGCACAACGCCGATTACATGTACTGCCAGAGAAAGTGAGGCCCAATTTGCCCAACGAGCTAAAAACACCAAATTAGCTTAGTAGAGGGAGGCTTTGATGGCACTCATTCATAAAACCACCCACCTTACAAAACCAATATTCTACAAAACGAGATTACAGTCTCAATTTTTAGACTCCCCGTTTTTTTGTGCCATTTCTAACTTAATCCCTTTTTAAAACGCACCATCTGCAAATATTTGTCTCGTTTTGTAGACCAACCTACTCACCCTGTGCCATCCACACCTTATGGTTGCTCGTTTCTTAAAACTGGCACACATTCTGCTTACTATATAACTACAGCTTAGCTCCAAACAAAACAATAATTAAAATTGACACCACCTCATTCAAAAACTGACTCAATAAGAAACAAAAACCGCGCGCCCTGCATTCCAGCCCAAGGATAAATACGATGTCAGATCCTATTTTGCAAACGCACGGCCTTTGTAAAGAATTTAAAGGCTTTGCAGCAGTCAGCGACATTAATCTTGAAGTGGCCCGTGGCAGCATCCATGCCTTAATTGGCCCCAATGGTGCAGGCAAAACCACAGTTTTTAATTTGCTGACCAAGTTTTTGTCCCCCACCTCTGGCCAAGTGATTTTTGATGGCGTCGACATCACAGCAGCGCAGCCTGCCGAAGTGGCCACTAAAGGGTTGATTCGCTCCTTCCAGATTTCAGCGGTTTTCCCAAACATGAGTGCGCTCGACAATATCCGTGTGGCGCTACTGCGGATTAATGGTGGCGCGCATCGCTTTTGGCGCTCTAAGCAAGAGCTCAACGCTTTCACCGATGCCGCAATGGCCTTGCTAGAAGAAGTAGGCCTTGCCGAGTTTTCGCATGTGTTAGCGGGCGAGCTGGCTTACGGCAGAAAACGCGCTTTAGAAATCGCTACCACCTTGGCACTTAAACCCAAGCTCATGCTACTGGACGAGCCCACACAGGGCATGGGCATCGAGGATGTAGAACGCGTCACTGCACTGATTCGCCGCGCGTCTGTTGGGCGCACCATTTTGATGGTAGAGCACAACCTAAAAGTGGTTTCTACCCTTGCCGACAAAATTACTGTGTTAGCTCGTGGTCAGTATTTATCCGAAGGCGATTACGCCACTGTTTCTGCCGACCCAAAAGTAATGGAAGCCTATTTGGGCGTAAGCCCAGCAACGCCGACTCAGCCACAGGATGCACTGCATGCTTAACCACGAGATTCAAGATCATGCGGGTGAGATGTTGCGCGTGAGCGGCTTGCACGCTTTTTACGGCGAATCGCATATTTTGCACGGCATTGATTTTGGTGTGCGCCGTGGCGAGTTGATTACCCTGCTGGGCAGAAACGGCGCAGGCCGCAGCACCACACTGAAAGCGATTCTAGGCCTGACCGGCCAGCGCGCCGGATCGATCATGGTGAATGGCCGTGAAGTGATCCGCATGGCCACCCACAAAATCGCCCACCTTGGCGTGGGCTGGTGCCCCGAAGAGCGGGCGATTTTCTCTAGCTTAAATGTGGAAGAAAACCTCAACCTGCCGCCAAAAGTGCGCAGCGATGGCATGAGTTTGGAAGAGATTTATACGCTCTTTCCAAACCTATGGGAGCGCCGCAAAAGCCAAGGCACACGATTGTCAGGTGGCGAGCAGCAAATGCTGGCAATGGCACGAATCTTACGCACCGGCGCACGTCTGCTGCTACTCGATGAAATCACCGAAGGCTTAGCGCCTGTCATTGTAAAAAAACTGGGCGAAACGGTAGAACTGCTTAAAGCCCGTGGCTACACCATTGTGCTGGTCGAGCAAAACTTTCACTTTGCCGCAGGCATCGCCGACCGGCATTACGTAATTGAACACGGCCAAGTGGTGGATTCAGTCAGCGCAGACGAGCTATCTGCCAGTGCAGGCAGGCTAAATCATTATCTTGGGGTTTGAGCTACAGGGTGGATTCACCCAATAGGCATCGAGTTAAAACAATCGATTTTTATAGGGCGTGCAAGTCGTTTTTATTGCGCACCGCTTTCGGTGCGCAACGACTGCGTCGTTGTACACCCTATAAAACCAAATGCTTTTCGTAGGAGCGGCTTTAGCCACGAAAGCTTTACCAATAAAAACATTCGCGGCTAAAGGCGCTCCTACGCCTAATTTGTACTTCGCTTGACGGCGACTAAGCATCACTCAACAAGCCACTTTACTCGCTAACACAACCTTACCGCAGTCCCCGCAAGATCTACCCCAAACGGAGATACACCCCATGCAAAGCTGTAAACCTCTTGTTCTTGCTTTAGCGCTTGCCTTGCCTGCCACCACTTTTGCTGGCCCTTTATCTGGCGACATGGTCAAGATCGGCATTTTAACGGATATGTCGGGCGTTTATGCCAGCGTGGGTGGTAAAGGCTCGGTGATTGCGGCGCAAATGGCAATCGCGGATTTTGGCGGTAAGGTTTTGGATAAGCCGATCGAGCTGGTGAGTGCAGATCACCAGAATAAGGCCGACATCGGCGTAGGCAAGGCACGCGAGTGGTTTGATACCCAAGGCGTAGATATGGTGAACGACTTGCTGAATTCTGGCGTCGGTATTGCCGTGCAAAAGCTAGGGGCAGAGAAAAAACGCATTACCATCAATAACGGCGCAGGCTCTAGCGCGCTAACCGGCAAGGAGTGCAGCCCTTACGGCATCCATTACGCTTACGACACCTATGCACTGGCTAAGGGCACCGCCACCGCGCTGATGAAGCAAGGTTTAGATAGCTGGTTCTTCCTACAAGCTGACTATGCTTTTGGCGCAGCTCTGCAAGGCGACGCCAGCAAAATTGTCGCGGCCACGGGCGGCAAGGTACTTGGCACAGTCAAACATCCGCTTTCCTCTACGGATTTCTCTTCTTACCTGCTGCAAGCGCAAGACTCCAAAGCTAAAGTCGTTGGCCTTGCCAATGCGGGAGCCGATTTTGTCAACGCGGTAAAACAAGCCAAGGAATTTGGCCTGAAACAAACCATCGCAGGGCTGCTGGTATTTGATAGCGATATTAAAGCGCTGGGCCTAAATGCCGCGCAGGGCATGAAATTTACCACCGCCTACTCATGGGAATTGACCCCTGAAATGGAAGCCTTTGGTAAGAAATTCTTTGCCAAGGCAGGCTTTATGCCAACGATGGATCACGCGGGCGTTTACTCCAGCACCTTACATTATCTAAACGCCATCAAAGCCACCGGCACCGATGACGCCGATACCGTCATGAAAAAAATGCGCGAAACCAAGATCAATGACTTCTTCGCTAAAAACGGCGTCATCCGCGAAGACGGCCGCATGGTGCACGATATGTATCTGGTAGAAGTGCTTAAACCAAGCGAATCCAAAGGCGCATGGGACCAACTCAAGCTGGTCGCCACCATCCCAGGTGATGTCGCCTTCAAGCCGCTATCTGTCAGCGAATGTCCTTTGATTAAAAAGTAAGCTCTCCCCCCTTAAAAACCTTAGATCTGTAGACACAGAGAACGCAGAGTTAAAAAGCAGCACACAGAGAAAAACTAAAGAGAACTATCTCATCATTTTTTTTGGTTTTCTCAGTGTTCTCAGTGTTCTCTGTGTTCTCTGTGTTCTTCCCGTTCTCTGTGTCTACAGAACTTTGTAAAACTTTCAAATATTTCATCTGAGGTAGAGCATGGACATTCCCTTGCAAGCCATCATGTCGCAAGCCTTACTCGGCTTAAACAATGGTGCTTTTTATGCCTTACTCAGCCTTGGCCTTGCCGTGATTTTTGGCATGCTCAATGTGGTCAACTTTGCTCACGGCGCTTTTTATATGTTGGGCGCATTTGTAGCACTGTTGGGCTATGACCAGCTAGGGCGGATTTTAGGCGACGAAAGCATCCGAATGTCGTTCTGGGCGGCGCTGATTGTGGGGCCGATTGTGGTGGGTTTGCTCGGTGTGTTTATCGAAAAAACCATGCTCAGCCGTCTTTACAAAGTTGATCATCTTTACGGCCTACTACTCACCTTTGGGCTGGCGCTGATTTTCGAAGGCGTGCTGACTAATTACTTTAATGTGGCCGGTGAGCCTTACAACGCCAAGCCAGAAATCCTAGAAGGCGCGATTAATCTGGGCTTTATGGTGTTTCCTAAGTACCGGCTATTCTCGATTGTGCTATCGCTTTCGGTTTGCTTTGCCGTTTGGTATTTGATCGAGAAAACCAAGCTAGGCTCGCATCTACGGGCAGGTACAGAAAACCCCGATGTCACTCGCGCCTTTGGCATTGATGTGCCGTCTTTACGCACGCTGACTTACTTTCTGGGCGTGGCTTTGGCCGGGCTGGCAGGTGTGGTGGCTGCGCCCATTTATTCAGTCAGCCCCAAGATGGGTTCCGATTTAATCATTATCGTGTTTGCAGTGGTAGTGATTGGCGGCATGGGCTCGATTATGGGAGCGATTGTAACGGGCATTGCGTTGGGGCTTTTAGAAGGCTTGGTCAAAGTGTTTTACCCGCCGCTGGCAAACACCGTCATCTTTATCGTGATGGCTCTGGTCTTACTCTGGCGCCCGTCTGGCCTCTTTGGCAAGGAAGCATGATGAACGCACCGATTGTTCAACTCACCCCTGCGGCTGTACAGCTTCGCAAAAAAACCAATTACACGCCGTGGGTTGCGGCACTGGTATTTGCCGCCATTGCCCCCTTTGTGGTCTACCCCATTTTTGCTATGGAGCTGATGTGCTTTGCGCTGTTTGCCTGCGCCTTTAATTTGCTCTTGGGCTTTGGTGGTTTGCTGAGCTTTGGCCATGCCGCATTTTTTGGCAGCGCGGCTTATCTATGCGGCCATGCGATTAAAAACTGGGGACTGAGCCCAGAGCTGGGCATTTTATTCGCCACTTTGGGAGCCGCCTTAATGGGGCTGGCCATCGGCAGCATCGCCATTCGCCGCCAAGGCATTTACTTTGCCATGGTCACCTTGGCGCTGGCACAGATTGTGTTTTTCTTATGCTTGCAGCTGCCTTTTACTGGCGGCGAAGATGGCTTACAAGGCATCCCCAAGGGCCATCTATTTGGCTTAATCGATTTATCCAGCACCGTCAGCGTGGGCCAGCAACAACTACCGTTGGCGCTGTATTTCTTTGTGCTGGCCATTACTTTTGGCGGTTACTGGCTCATCTGGCGCACCGTGCATTCACCCTTTGGCATGGTGCTCAAAGCCATTAAAGAAAACGAGCCACGTGCTTTGTCTCTAGGCTATCAAGTCAATCGCTACAAACTTGCCACCTTTGTACTCTCTGCCGCCTTAGCTGGCCTTGCCGGCGCAACAAAAGCGCTGGTCGTCGGCCTCGCCTCGCTCAGCGATGTGTCTTGGCATATGTCGGGTGAAGTGGTGCTGATGACCTTACTTGGCGGCATGGGGACGTTGCTTGGCCCCGTCGTCGGCGCGGTCACGGTGGGCACGCTACATCACGAACTCGCCTCGTTTGGATCATGGGTCACCGTCACCATCGGCGTGGTATTTGTGGTGTGCGTGATGGCATTTAGGCGCGGCATTGTGGGTGAGATTGCTTATCGCTTGAAGCGGAATTTGTAGAATGAGCGATCCCCTAAGTGCGCTAACTAAAGTCAAAAAGACCTTTTTAGTGCCTTCGGCACGTTATTTTTGGTGCTGGCGTCCCGCTGGACCTTCCTTTCTTGCGCGGCCAAGAAACGAAGCCAAAGAAGGCCGCCCCAGCCAGCACGAAGGCCCCTCATCTGCGGACAATCGAGCGGCGGCTGCGGAACTCGCTCGCAGGCTCGCTCAGACAGTCCTCGCCGAAACCCCGCCCGCTTGTTCCTCGCTTCGGCGTGCTTCAAGGGGACTTTAAAAAGCCCTGTGCAAAGAGCGCGGTTATTACGTTTTTTTATTGTTTGCTGAGATAAAGCTAAATTGCTTAGCGCACATAGGACTTCACCCGCTCGACGTCCCCCCAAACCACGCCATTCATTGGCAAAGAGGTAGGAAATGCGATTACTCCTGACCGGCATGGTCGTTTTATTATCGGCCTGCAATAGCAATGATATTTTTGATAGCAATACCCGCCCCGCTTGGCTAGGCAAGGTTAGCCAGAACAATCTGGATGGCGTGAGCAATGATTTACTCACCGCAGGCTTAGGAAAAAGCGGTCTGGCCCTTGCCCTGCCTGCCCACGCCGACCCAGCCAAGCCAACACCGGCCGAGCTGCGCCGTGCGGCTATTTATAATAATTACCGTGCCCTTGTTGATATCAGCAGTAGCGGCGGTTACGGCAGGCTGTACGGCCCCAACATTGACATCAGCGGCAACGACACGCTGGGCGAAGGAAAAATTGCGGGGGAAGAATACCTCGCCTACGCGGATGACGGCACGGGCAGGCAAAATGTTACGCTGATGGTGCAAATCCCCGCCAACTTCAATCAAAGCAAGCCTTGCGTGGTGACAGCCACCTCATCCGGATCGCGCGGGATTTATGGTGCGGTGTCTGCGGCGGGCGAATGGGGGCTGAAACACGGCTGCGCGGTGGCTTATACCGACAAAGGCACCGGCATAGGCCTTCATGATTTAAGCAGCGATACGGTTAATTTAATCGACGGCACGCGCGCTAATCGCAGCTTTGGCGGGGGCAATTTTGATGCGGGCTTATCGAGTAGCGAGCTGGCCGATTTTAATGCGCAATTCCCTAACCGCATCGCATCCAAACACGCCCACTCGCAGCAAAATCCTGAAAAAGACTGGGGCAGAGACACTTTACGTGCGGTGGAATTTGCTTTCTGGCTGCTGAACGAAAAATACGCCAGCACTCAAGTGGGCATCCGTAAGGCAGATTACGCCACCCCTGCCACCGTAACCGTCATTGCTGCAAGCGCATCCAACGGCGGCGGGGCTGCATTAGCCGCCGCCGAGCAAGATAGCAGAGGACTGATCGATGGCGTAGCCGTCAGCGAGCCACAGGTGCAGCCCGCCTCAGTCGCTGGCTTAAGCATCCTGCAAGGTGGCAATCGAATGCCCGCCATCGGCTCGCCGCTGATTAATTACTTCACCCTTGCTAATCTTTACCAGCCCTGCGCGGTGCAGTCCGCCCGTTTAAGCGGAGCCAACTCAGCTTTTGGCACAGTGGTTTCTCCGCTACTTGGCAGCGCACGTTGCGCATCGCTGGCAGCAAAAGGCTTTTTAAATGGTAGTACGCTGGAGGCGCAAGCCAACGAAGCCTATAACAAGTTAATTTCTGCAGGCTGGCTAGTTGAAAGCGATGCTTTACACGCCAGCCAATACGGATTAAGTGCCACGCCGGGTCTGGCACTTGCTTACGTCAACGCCTATGGCCGCTTTTCAGTCAAAGACAATATCTGCGGCTATAGCTACGCCTACACCAATACCACAGGCGATGTCATGGCACCGATCAGCAATAATCTGGCAGGTATTTTTGGCACTGGCAACGGCGTACCACCTCCTGCGGGTATCTCCATCATCAATAATTTATCCCCAGGTGGGGCTAAAGCCGATGCCATGTCGCTTTCGGCATCAAGCAATACCGCTGATTACAATCTGGATGGCGCAATCTGCCTGCGCAAGCTCGCCACGGGCGTCAACCCGCTTACGGGTGCAGCGCTTTCCGGCAATGAAAAATTACAAGCCGATCGCGTGGCCATCGGCATCAAAGAAGCGCAGCGTAATGCGCGACTCAATGGCAAACCCACCATTATTGTAGCGGGGCGCGCTGATGCCTTAATCCCCGTAAACCACGCAGCCCGCGCCTATTACGCGCTCAACCAAGCACAAGAAGGAAGTGGCTCTAAGCTGCGCTATATCGAAGTGACTAACGGCCAGCACTTTGATGCTTTCCTTGCGCTGAGCGGATTTCCAACGCGCTTTATACCACTGCATGTTTACGCTGGCCGCGCGCTGGATGCCATGTGGGCGCACCTTAATAACGGTACGGCACTGCCCGATAGCCAAGTGGTACGCACCACACCACGCACATCCGCTACAGATAATTTAAACGCCAGCGCCTTACCTGCTTTTGCAGCAGTGCCCACTAGCGATGCGATTCGCTTTAGTAATGCCACACTTGCTATCCCGCAGTAACCCTCCGCGTTCGAGGCGGCACGTCGTAGGCTGGGTGAAACTCGCCAATTAAATTCGAGAAAAACGGCGGGTTTCACCCGCCCTACGATAATTCAATGTTTGCAGTTGCGGGGCAAGGCAATCGCCCCCAAACCACACAAGGAAAAGGCGATGATTAAAAACTTATCAGGGAAAAGCGCAGTAATTACCGGCTCCACCAGCGGCATTGGGCTAGGCATTGCCCGCGCGCTCTCTGATGCGGGCGCAAATGTGGTACTGAACGGCTTTGGCGATGTTTTAGCGGCAAGGCAGCTAGTTGAGCGAGCGGGAGGCAAGGTGGCTTACCACGGTGCAGATTTAACCCAGCCAGAGCAAATTAGCGATTTAATGCGCTACGCAGAAAAAGAATTTGGCAGCATTGATATTCTAGTCAATAACGCAGGCATTCAGCATTTAGCGCCCATAGAGGATTTCTCGGTGGAGCGCTGGAACAGTATTCTTGCGCTTAATTTATCCGCAGGATTTCACACCACCCGCCTTGCTGTGCCCGCCATGAAAAAGAAAAACTGGGGCCGCATTATTAATATTGTTTCCGTGCATGGCTTAGTGGCATCCACAAATAAATCGGCGTATGTGGCGGCCAAACACGGCATGATAGGGCTAACCAAGGGCGTGGCTTTAGAGCTGGCCCAAACCGGCATCACCTGCAATGCCATTTGCCCCGGCTGGGTACTCACCCCCCTAGTAGAGCAACAAATTGCTAATAAAGCACAGCAACAAGGCATCAGCCTTGCCGAAGCCCAATCTCAGCTTTTACTAGAAAAACAACCCTCGGGCATCTTTGTCACGCCAGAGCAAATTGGCGCATTACTGCTGTTTTTATGCAGCGATGCCGCGCAAGAAGTACGCGGAGCCGCATGGAATATTGACGGCGGCTGGATTGCACAATAAGAAACCCACAGCATCCCCTATTCAGCTTTAATTTCACAGGAATCAGCAATGCGACAACTCAGCCCTAAAATCAGCCCTTGGCTTACTGGTTTTAATCAGCAGGTAGAAATCATGCAGGCCAATGGTTACAAGCCCACTTGCACCAATATTCGCGAGGGGCTGGCTTATTTAACGGCAGTGTTTGTAACAGATATCCCCACAATGCCCTGGGTGCAGGATGATTTGGTGCCCTCTTCCCACTATAAAGTGCCGGTAAGGATTTATCACCCCCAGCCAGCCAAAGCCCTGCCTGTTTTGGTTTACTTTCATGGTGGCGGGCATATGGCTGGCAGCATCACCGTTTATGATGCCATTTGCCGCAAGATCGCCGCTGCCGCACAACATATCGTGGTATCTGTAGATTACCGGCTGGCCCCCGAATGCCCCTACCCTGCGGGAGCAGAAGACGCTTACCACGTAGTAAAAAACATCTGGTCTGTTTTAGATCAGCGTCAATTGCAATACCAGCCGCAGCTTTCTATTGGGGGTGATTCAGCAGGTGGTGCACTTTCAGCCACCGTGGCCAGCATCGCGCAATTTGAACCTACTTTGGATATCCATGCTCAGGTATTGGTTTATCCCAGCTTGGATTACACACTGAGCGCCCCATCGCTAAACGAAAATGGCACCGGCTATTTATTAAGCAAAGAAAAAGTGACTTGGTACTTTAATAACTACTTTCAGCATAATGAAGACCGAAAAGCAGCCTCGCCACTCTTTGCAGAATTCAGCGACAAACTCCCCCCGACCCTTGTGATTAGCGCAGAATTCTGCCCACTCAGAGACGAAGGCATTGCCTATTTAGCAAGGCTAAAAAAAGCAGGCGTGGCATCAGATCATTTACACTTTGCTGATTTACCCCATGCTTTTTTAAACTTGGAAAATCTGATCAAAGAAGAATGCCAGCATGCTTATCAAAGCATTGGGGCATGGTTGAATTTAAGAAAAAACAAAGCAGAAAGTAAATAACGGAAACCACGCAGAAAAACCCAAATCTTGAACCACACAGATCACAGAGACCACGGAGAAAAGCGAAGATTTATAAACTCTGTACTCTGCTCAGGCATTGCGTTATTCCTAAGGCAGGCAAGACCCGCCTAGTTTAATGCCCATAAAATTGAATAAAATTGGCCCAGCATTTAGCTGGGCCAATTCATACTTTTAAAACGTTTTACTGATTACTTCAAAGGCTGCGGTGCTAAAGGATTACCACCCAAGGCATTTGAGATATCTGCAATGGCTTTTTGAGCGCGAACGCTATTGCCTGCACCATCCAAAGGAGGCGAAATCACAGCAATGCCGAATTTACCCGGTGAAACCGCGATAATCCCGCCGCCTACGCCGCTCTTAGCAGGCAGGCCCGTTTTGTACAGCCATTTGCCTGAATCATCGTAAAGGCCAGCAGTTGCCATGACGGCCAGCACTTCTGGCACATTTTCTACTTTGATGGCTTGCTTGCCCGTTACTGGATTCTTGCCGCCATTAGCCAACGTTGCGGCCATCATCGCCAGATCCTTGGTATTCACGCCTACCGAGCATTGACGGGTATAGATATCTGTTGCGCGATCCGGATCAGCTTTAATCTTACCGTAAGCATACATCAACCGGCCAATCGCCTGATTGCGCTGATTGCTGGCGGCTTCAGATTGATATACCTCATCTAGTACAGTAAGGTGACGGCCCGCGAAATCATTGTAGTAACCCAGAATCTTGCTCCAGATTTCATCGTAATTTGCACCCTTCACCATGCTGGTAGCCGTAATCGCACCGGGGTTTACCATTGCATTCATTTCTGCGCCGCGATTTTGCTCAATCGCTACAATGGAGTTAAACGCCTGGCCGGTTGCATCTACACCCTGATTATTCAGGATAGCGTCAGTACCAGATTCATCAATCACCTTAGCCATCGTAAAAACTTTGGAGATAGACTGAATCGAAACTTCCGTCGTGACATCCCCCTTGGTGTAAACCTTGCCATCTGCAGTGACCAGTACAATCCCGAATACTTTTGGATCAACTTTAGCCAGCGCAGGGATGTAATCGGCATTTTTGCCTTCTTGCAAACCTTTGTAATTATCGTAAGCAGCCGTCAGTGCTGCTTCTACTTCGCTTTTTTTGAATAAGTCTTTTGCTTGTGCGGCACCACTTAAAGCCAGTACCAATACAACAGCTAACATGCTGCGTTGTTTCATTGTAAAGCTCCTCGTTAACGCGCCTTTAGTCGGAACGCGCTAGACGAAAATATACCAAATAAAAACAGAGGAGAAGCGGTACAAAGTCAGTTGCATAATCCCCGTAAGAAAGGCATGTAAGATGCAATGACGGCATAATTTCAAACATCAATTAACACAAAAATTTACCTTTTGTTGTACGCATTAATACCTAAAAACCCAGCCTAATGATGGAGAAAAACGGACTAGCCCGATTTAAACCCATAAAAAAAGGCTCTGTCTGCGTTAACAGTTGAAAACTGAAATCAAGGTTTTTTATTAGCAAACAGCGAGGTATGCAATAAACGTGATCTTTGCACGGGGCTTTAGGGTCCCCTTGAAGCACGCCGAAGCGAGGAACAAGCGGGGCGGGGTTTCTTTGATCCTGTTTGAGCGAGCGAAGCGAGTGAGTCCCGCAGCCGCCGGCTCGATTGTCCGCAGTGAGGGGATTTCGTGCTGGTCGGGGCGGCCTTCTTTGGCTTCGTTTCTTGGCCGTTCAAGAAAGGAAGGCCCCCCCGCGGTGGCTACCGCTCCAAAACCCATGTGCCGTAGGCACTAAAAAAGTCTTTTTGTTTTTTTGCTTAGTGGCGATGCCGCTTCAAGGTAAAAGCGGTGCGCAAGAAAAACGACTTGCACACCCTATAAAAGCATAAGTATCCACTCAACTATGTTTCAACATTTAATGCAGACAGAGCTTAAAAAAAGCACTCGCATGGAGTGCTATTTACTAAGGCCATATTTACAACTAGGCGTCTATCGTGATCACCGGCCTAAGCGCTGCTCTGATTTCCGCTTCATCCGGCATAGCCTTGGCCTGCCAGCGGATCACACGAATCCCGGCCGAGCTTAAAGCCTTATCTTTTTTAGCATCGTTCAACAGGTGATCCGGCCGCTGATGCGTGGCATCCTCCAGCTCGATCACCGCCACAATGCTGGAATCTTTATTACACACTACAAAATCGGCGCTCATACGATTAATCCGATTGAACCAGGAACGATCGTTATTGCCCTTTTTTAACCCCAATAAGCAAGAAAGCGGCACCTGCGCCAGCACAATATATCCAGGCATGGCTTGCAGTAAACGAAAATAAAGCTGCTGCTCTGCTGTAGTCAGCGGGTTTTTAGCATAAAACGGCCAAACCCCATCCTCTGCAGCGCCCTGCGTTTTTGCTTTAAGGATGGAAATAAACATCAACACCGCCGCAATCAGCAACAAGAGCAAAATAAATTTCATTTTATTTCCATAAAAAAGAGGGCATTAAAGCAAAAATAGCTGGGCAAAGTGCTTTTGTAGGACAGGGACAAGCCGCCGTTCTTGCAGCTTCAGACATAAGCCCCCCCCCGAAATGAGCAAGCAAGAAAAGCAATCATTCCCGAGTGTTTTTGTCGGGAATCCAGCCGCACTGCTGGATTCCCACCTACGCGGGAATGACGAAATATCGGGGAGTTAATATCAACAAAATTCTTCGCTGATTATTGGCGGGTTTCACCCGCCCTACAAACCCTAGCCACGACGCCAAGTTGTACCCTGCGCGCTGTCTTCTAGCACAATACCAGCGGCGATCAGCTCGTCACGGATGCGATCAGATTCGGCAAAGTTTTTAGCTACGCGGGCGGCTTTACGGCCTGCAATCAAAGCTTCAATCGCTGCCGCACTATATTCACCCTCTACCTCTCCGATACTGGCTTGTAAGTAAGCTTGCGGCTCACGCTGCAAGAGGCCCAAGATTGCGCCCAAGGCTTTTAACTGCCCAGCCAGCTCGCCTGATTGCTGTTTATTGACTTCCAGCGCCAGCTCAAATAACACTGCCACGGCTTCAACGGTATTGAAGTCGTCATCCATTGCGGCTTTAAAGCGCAGAGCGTAGCTGCTGCTCCAGTCAATTTCTGACTCGATAGCAGGCACATTTTTCAGCGTGGTGTAAAAACGGCTTAATGCACCTTTCGCATCATCCAGATGGGCGTCGCTGTAGTTCAGCTGGCTGCGGTAATGCGCGCGCAAGATAAAGAAGCGCACGACTTCGGCATCGTATTTTTCCAGCACTTCGCGGATGGTGAAGAAATTGCCCAAACTCTTGGACATTTTCTCGTTATCAACACGAATAAAACCGTTATGCATCCAGTAATTCACATAAGCATGGCCATGTGCACCTTCGGATTGGGCGATTTCATTCTCGTGATGCGGAAACTGCAAGTCTGAGCCGCCAGCATGAATATCAAAATGGCTGCCCAGATGATAGCAACTCATGGCCGAGCATTCGATATGCCAGCCCGGCCGCCCGGTCCCCCATGGGGACGCCCATTTGGCATCTTGCGGCTCGTCAGCTTTAGCGGCTTTCCAGAGCACAAAATCCAGCGGATCTTGTTTATTTACATCCACATCCACCCGCTCACCTGCGCGCAAATCATCCAGCGATTTGCCGGATAATTTGCCGTAGCCTTCAAATTTACGCACGGCGTAATACACGTCACCATTAGGTGCAGGGTAAGCCAAGCCATTTTCAATGAGCTTGGCGATTAAATCGTGCATGCCTTGTACGTGCTCGGTAGCGCGTGGCTCGTGATCCGGGCGAATCACGCCAAGTGCATCGAAATCTTCATTCATGGCGGTAATAAAGCGACCGGTTAATGCATTGATGGTTTCGCCGTTTTCTAAAGCGCGTTTAATGATTTTGTCGTCAATATCGGTGATATTGCGTACATGGGTGAGCTGATAGCCGGAAGCCCGCAACCAACGTGACACCATATCAAACACCACCACCATGCGGGCGTGCCCCAGATGACAGTAGTCGTACACGGTCATGCCGCAGACATACATATTCACCTTGCCGTCGGTAATCGGCTGAAAACGCTGTTTTTCGCGGGCCAGTGTGTTGTAGATATTTAACATGGGTGCTTTCATCGACGTAAAAGAATGATTCTACCAAAGCTGTCAATAGTGCGCTCCATAAGCGGGCGCTAAGAGGTAAAAAGGCGCTAGATAAATCAGAGCATCCATAAGCTCTGCTTGCGACGCTCTGCCGTCTGAAGCGGCTTCATCGCCGATATTCTTCTCACCGATGCAAGCGAATGCGTTTAAAAAACGCCTGACTCATTACGTGCCACAAGGTTTAAAACAACAAAATCCACTTACCCCCATTGACAGAAAATCGTGTGCGCAATATAAGAGTCTTTCTAAATACGACAATGGAATGCGCCGCATGCATAAGAAAAACATTGCAATGATCGCCCTCAGCTTACTCGCCAACGCATGCAGCACCATTCCTGCGGACAATAAGCAATATGCAGAGATGGAAGAAAAAGAATATGTAACCGGCAGCAATATCCCGCGCAAAGATCGTGGCGGCAGCACAGTTAAAGTGTATGACAAAGAGTTGCTACGTGAGCTACAAGACCGCCCTGCTATTTCGCCGAATACCAATTAATACTTGGCAGCCGTTATAAGCAAGACTTGCGTATTGCGACAGCCGATGGCAACTGTGTCGTAATACGCTTGAAAAACACGATACTCCGCATCATGGTTACTCCAAATAGCGTCGCCCACCGTAGCCGCTAATCCCCATCATCAATCGAACTACCGCGTGGCAAAGCCAGGGTAGTACGCGGTAAACCCAGCGATCACGCTCAACATCACTTTCTTTGATTTGGGTGGCGTCATGTTCCAGAGCGCGTTTTAAATCCGCGCGCAACTCGCCGGCAAATTGTTTTTCGCGCACAAACACATTGGCTTCACGCGCCAGCAGTAGGCTAAGGGGATCAATATTGCTCGAGCCTACCGTCGCCCATATGCCGTCAATCACGGCGACTTTGGCGTGCATAAAACCTTCTTGATACTCGTAAATTTCGATACCTGCACTTAAAAACTGATGATAAAACCCACGGCTGGCGTAATGCAGTAAGGCTTGATCCACTCGACCTTGCACCAGCAATACCACACTCACCCCGCGCCTAGCAGCATGAATCAGGGCCTGGCGTAAGCGATAACCAGGTAAAAAATAAGCATTGGCTAGAATGATTTCATTTTTGGCGTGCCATATCGCCTGCAAGTATTCACGCTCGATATCCCGTCGATGACGCAAATTATCCCGATAAACGAAGCGCCCGCGTACACGTCCTGCAACGCTGAGGGAAGGCTTGAGCAAACTTTTTTTCGCCCAGTTCTTTTTAAGCTGCACCCATGCGGTATGCCGCCACAAGTGATCCGCTGATTCATGCAGCTGAGCCACCAGCGGGCCAACCATACGCACTGCATAATCATAACGCGGTGCGCACCCTGGCTGCTTGGGCTCAAAATCTGACAAAATATTAATACCACCAATAAACCCAACACTGCCATCGATCACAGCCAGCTTACGGTGCAAGCGGCGCAAGCGCTGCCTATCTAGCGACAATACTTTCACTTCCGGCCTAAAAAACAACAAGCGCACACCCGCTTCAGCCAGTCTCTTACGCCAAAGCACGGGTAAGTTTCTAGCACCAAAACCATCAAGTTGCAAATTAACCCGCACATCACGTAAAGCGGCCGCCATTAAGGCCTGCATCACCGCGATACCAATTTCATCCGCTTCAAATAAATAACTTTCTAAAAAAATTTCCTGCTGCGCTAAGTCAATCGCATCAATCAATGCCGGAAAATAATCCTGCCCATTAAAAAGTAATTTAAAACGATTTCCCGCCACATACATAAGCCAGCCTCATCTGCCATTGACACAATGTTTACGTTTAAATGATTTGATAAAGCGTGTGCCTACCCTACACGTGTTTTATTCGCGTTTTTCAAGGCGGCAATAAAAATGACACGAAAGTCACTCTGACCAAGGCAAGTACTCACAGCTCAGCACATAGGCTTAACAACTTACGCCAGCCCTTCATTGCGGTGTAAAACTGCATACAGCGGAGCATGATCCGATAAGCGCGACCAAGGCATACCCCCCAATACATTCGCCACTTGCACAGAAAAACCCCGCAGATACACCCGATCTAAAGACAAAATAGGCAATTGCACAGGAAAGCTTTTAGCAGATGCACCATGTAAAGTATTAAACGCCTCGATCAAGCCCAGCTCACGCGCAAACTGCATCGTAGCTTCGCCACGCCAATCATTAAAATCACCCGCAAGCACGAGGGGCGCGTCTTCAGGCACATCATTTAATACCCGCTCAATCAGCATTTTCACCTGCTTACGCCTATCCATTGCGCGTAAGTTTAGGTGCACACACAATGCATGCAATGGTTGCTGCCAACCTGGCACGGCCAGCTCACAATGCAAAACCCCGCGCTGCTCAAAACGATGCAGAGTTAAATCATGATTATGCCAACGCACAATAGGAAAACGCGATAGCAAGGCATTACCATGATGGCCCAGTTTATAGCGCGCATTTAAGCCATAAGCGGTGTGGAAATCCCCAGCCAGAAACTCATGCTGTGGGCTACTTGGCCACGTTGCAAAGCGCTGCCCACGCTGGCTATGCGCGCCTTGCACTTCTTGCAAAAAAATTAAATCAGGTGCAAGCGCCTGCAAAGCCTCGCGCACATCATGCACCACCAAGCGCTGATTAAAGAGCGACAATCCCTTGTGAATGTTGTAAGTTGCAACCTTTATCAAAGTATTATTAATCAATTTGTTACCGTCAAAATATAGAGACCAAAATACATAAAAAACATTCGATATCCGGATAATCAATCAAAGCCTTATCTCCGCATTTCGGATGATTTTCACTCTTTTTTATTAACTCCTCAGTGATTCTACGGATTTACGGCCCAACATGTCGGACTGTATTCACGTTTTGTGGCGCAAGTCTGCTCAAGGCCAAGCAACACAAAACCACAAGTGGACTTACCCTAAACACACAGCCATTAGCGTATTCATCTGCACGCATTTATAGCCCCCTCCTTTGACGATCAAAGTTACGTACACCACTGCCCCACCCCTTGATTTGAAGCGCCGCACTTTAGTTTTCACCAAATTGTATGCGCACGGCAAAGCCCAATAAGTCAATAAATTACAAAATACCAACACCATAATTTCACTTACAGACAGAATTTAGTTACACTCGTATTTTAGAATTTAATAATTAAAGGAGGTTAAAGAAGCAAACACTTCATTTTGGAATTCCCCGCTTAATGCAAACAATTCAAATATAAAACGCAGGGGTGCACTAATTCGCTGCGAGTGCATAAGCATGGCGATAATCAGGTTTAATTTCTAATTAAATAGAGAAAAAAATGGAAAAATATGTAGACAGCGTGCATGCATTGGCACGATCGAACAGTACTCCGGGCAATACTGATTTAAACGCCCAATCGACAGATGACATGGAAATTCCTGAAGATGGAGAAATCCCTCAGGAAATGTTGGATCTTGTTGAAGCCGGTTATCTTATTATTGACCAAGATAGAAATGTTTCAATTACACAAAAATACAGAGACCACGTACTAGCCAGCCCCCCTACTGATTCTCTAGGGGAAGAAAAAACGGTTACTTTTGTTGGCGAAAACACAATCGTCTTTTCAGAAAGCGCCATTTCACAGGCCGCTGGTAACGTAAATAAAATCACTTGGCATTGGTGGGGACATCAACTTTACCTCAATGCTGCCTCTGTTAACCTCTTAAATAGCTTCATAAATAACAGTAGTGTTGGAATGATGAGTGATTTTATCGGTAATTTCATTCCAAATATTTTAGCTTATCCTATAGCCCTATATATTTTGTACCATCAAGTTGCTCTTAATACGGCAAATATGAATAAAAAGGGGGTCATACTTAAATACATATGGGGAGTCCCTGCAGGTTTTAGATCGCAATAATTGATGTAAATGGAGGGGGTAACCCCAATCCTATCAACTTAAGTGGCATTCGTAGGTTGGGTTAGCGGGCTTTATCGCGCAACCCAACATTCTGTTTACGCTTAAATGTTGGGTTACGCTGGTTTATCTGCCCTTAAAATAGGCGAATAAACCAGCTAACCCGATCTACAAAAAGACCAACTCCTATTGTATTTGCTTAAGCTGATAGGCCCTCAAAGATGGCGAGAAAATCCTACTTAATACTTAATAATGACCCGATTTTGTGGAGTGATTACTGAAAAATACTTAGTTTGGCTAATTTGATTAAATTACAAACAAGCAAAATATGCCATAAGAATATTTATTCGTCCAAGAAGCTAAATTAATATTAATTATTTATTGATACTCATCAATTAGCAAATAATCACCTTCAAAGCTAGATAAATATTTTGAACTAATTGCAGGCATTTAAGACCAATAAGCATTAGATGGTAGGGAGAAACACATGGAAAAAATAATTTCAAGCCCTGGTAAATATATCCAAGGTAAAGGGGCACTATCTTCTTTAGCAAAATACAGCCAACAATTGGGAGATAAAGCACTGATTATTAGTGGGAGTACGGTGCAGCAAATTGCAAGCCACATTATTACCAAAAGCTTTGAAGAGGCTCACGCTGCATTTCATATGGAAACATTTGAGGGCGAGTGTTGTCGTAAAGAAATTGATCGCTTAGTGGCTATATGTAAAGCACAAGGCATTAAAGTAGTTATTGGCGTAGGTGGTGGCAAAACACTCGATACAGCCAAAGCCGTGGCGCATTTCTATCAAGTCCCTGTGGTGATTGTTCCCAGTATTGCCTCTACCGATGCCCCCACCAGTGCGCTATCGGTTATATATACCGTAGAAGGGCAATTTGAATCTTATTTAATGTTACCTAAAAACCCAGAAGTGGTATTAATAGATAGCGCAATTGTAGCCCAAGCTCCTGCGCGATTGCTGGTTTCTGGAATGGGCGACGCATTAGCCACTTATTTTGAAGCACGTGCCAATGTGCGCTCTGGCCGCCCAACAATGGCAGGTGGTATGCCTACACAAGCGGCCTTAGCTTTAGCTGAGCTTTGTTATAAAACACTGTTGAAGGATGGCTTAAAAGCCAAATTAACGGTTGAGAATAAAGTTCTAACCCCTGCGGTAGAAAATATTATTGAAGCCAATACCTATTTAAGCGGGGTTGGCTTTGAAAGCGGCGGATTAGCGGCCGCGCATGCCGTGCATAACGGGCTGACCTTGCTCAGCGAATGCCATCATTTATTTCACGGCGAGAAAGTAGCGTTTGGTACGCTCGTGCAATTGACCCTAGAAAACGCGCCATTAGAAGAAATCAATCAAGTATTGGACTTCTGCCGCAGCGTTGGCCTACCGACTTGCCTTGCCGATATAGGCGCAGCCGATGTCAGCAACGAGGCCCTTATGGCCGTCGCAAAAGCCGCTTGTGCTAAAGGCGAAACTATACATAATATGCCGTTTGAGGTGGATGCCGATGCAGTGTATGCGGCAATTTTGGTGGCGAATCAATTAGGTAAGCGCCATTAAGCTCAATTATTAAATGCTTAAAATAAAAGATGATGAAAATCATCTTTTATTTATACTTACCATCACTAGTCCCGCATGCAACGCAGTAGGAATCAAATATTAGGTTTTTTTACTTCTCCCTAATCCATCTAATTACATTTAATAAAAATTATTTACCCCCCTCTTTTACGCTTTACTTTTTAGTGAGTATTTTTAGTATTAAAAGTTAAAGGTGGATAAGTACCTTATTTTACGCCTTTGCTATGATTTTCTCGGCCAATTCCATTCTGTTTGGCGCTTAAACAACCTTTTTATAGTTAAAAATTCCTGACTATGCCTCTTGCTCAATCATCTCTGTGTAAATCGATTTCTTGAGAGTGGTGCTCGATTTTTGAATTTGTAGGGCGGGTGAAACCCGCCGTTTTTCATATTTCATTGCAAAGCTCGGCGGGTTTCACCCGCCCTACGATATTTATAATGAGTTTGAACAAGAGGCATAATCAGGTAAAAATTACTGCTATATTGTTTTAAAAAGAAGGGGCTAGCTGTGCATAATTTTATCGCCTTTTTGCTACTTATACTCTCTAGCATCAGCGCGCAATCGGCTGAGCTGCGTGTTCGGATTGCCAGTGGTGAGTTCCAACCCTATCTATCAAAATCCCTACAAAACGAAGGGTTTATTAGCAAAATAATCAGAGCGGCTTTTAAACAAGAAAACGTGATGGTTTCTATTGCTTATTACCCATGGAAAAGATCATACAATATGGTAAAAAAAGGTGAAGCAGACCTCACACCTTATTGGGTTAAAACACCGGAGCGCGAGCAGCTATTTATTTTAAGCGACCCGATTGACGTTGTGCAGTATGGCTTTTTCCACTTAAAAGAAAATAAAATTACACAACTGGATTTTAGTCACTTAAATAAATATAAAGTGGGTGTGAGCTTGGGCTATAGCTATGGTCTTGCCTTTGATACGGCAAGAAAAAAACAACAATTTATATGTGATGAAGCGCCAAGCGATGAGATCAACATCAGAAAATTAATCGCAAAGCGTATTGATTTATTTACCGCAGATAAAACCCTAGGTAAATATATTATCTCTACAACGCTTCCCCCCAAAGAGGCAGAAAAAATTACTTTCTTTCCAAAAAATTTCGCAGAAGAGCCCGTTTACTTATTGATTTCTAAAAAAACACCGAATGGTGCAAAAATTGCCGATATTTTCAATAAAGGTCTTAAAAAAATCAAACAAAATGGCGAATATCACCGCATTATGCAAGAAGCAAAAAAACAATAAAAAGGCTTTGTTCTAGGCAAAGCCTCTTTCCTATTTACACTAAATATTTTGCTAGGCTTTGAACCAACTGCCAAGCCTCTAATACATGCTGCTGGTTCACCTCCGTTTGGCCAATCACCATCCTGAGGGCCAATTGGTGGTTGATTTTGGTATGCGTCATAAACACTTTGCCGCTGGCATTGATACGGCGCAGCAGCTCCAGATTGATCTCGTCACTGGCTTTTAAACGAAAGCAGAGCAGATTAAAGTGCCGCTGGGCAACAACTTCAAAACGTGGGTCTTCCCTTACCCAGCGCTCTAGCTCGGCGCTTAAATCAAGATGATGAGTAATCAAATCCCTTAAACCATTTGTGCCATACCAACGCATCACAAACCAAAGCTTCAATGCCCTGAATCGCCGCCCAAGTCCCACGCCCCAATTCATAAAATTAGTTTGATCGGTACTATTAGGGGATTTTAAATATTCAGGAATCAGGCCCAGCGTAAATGTTTTGAGCAGACTTTCTTTATCGCGAATAAAAAACGCCGAGCAATCAAAATTGCATAGCAGCCATTTATGCGGATTCACCACCATGCTATCGGCCTCGGTATACCCTGCCGCCAATTGCCGCACCTCAGGCAACATCAGCGCCGATCCGGCGTAGGCGGCGTCGATATGAAACCAAATCTGCCGCGCTTTGGCGATTTTGGCCATCGCTGCCAAGTCATCAACGGCAGTGCTGCCTGTCGTACCCAATGCACCCACCATAAAGAATGGCGTAAAGCCTTGCTCGATATCCTCTGCAATGGCTTTTTGCAAGAGATCAATCCGTATCGACTGATGCTCATCGACAGGGATTTTTCTTAGGTTTTGCTGCCCTATACCTGCAATCTTGATTGCTTTTTCAATTGAGGTATGCGCCTCGGATGAGCAATAGGCGCTTAATTTATGCCCAGCCACGCCCGTTTGATTAATTTCAAACTGCGTCGCTTTCTCTCTGGCCACCAAAAGCGCAATCAGGGTAGAGCTGGATGCAGAATCCTGAATCACTCCTGAAAACGCCTCAGGCAAGCCCCATAAATCGCGCAGCCACTCCATCATTCTGATTTCTAACTCTGTAGCGGCAGGTGATGTTAGCCAGCTCATGCATTGCACGCCAAGGCTGGCCACTAGCATTTCGGCTAGTACCGAAGGCGGGCTGGTATTGGAAGGGAAATACCCAAGAAACTGCGGATGCTGCCAATGGCTAATACCCGGCACAATAATCTTTTTGAAATCGGCAAAAATTTCAGAGAAATGCTCTGCATCTTTGGGCGCAAAATCAGGTATTTGCTGCAAAATATCACCGCCTTTTAATGCGGCAATTACTGGATAATCAGCGACATTCTGCTGATAATCATTCATCCATTCGCTGACCTCGGCCAAGGCCCGTTCAAAGTCTTGCTGCATCATATCGCCCCTAATTCCAAAGCAAGAGTGGTTTTTCCAGCTGATAGCCCATAAACATTTGCGTGGTAATTCTGTCTTCCCCCAAAAACGCGCAAATTGCATGCGGTTTACGGCAGTTAAAAATCACCAGATCCCCTTGTTTGGGTTTTATTTTGATAGGAGCAGGTAATACTGCCCGCCATTGCTCCGGGGCCTGAGTAAAAGGCGTAAGAGCAGGGATATCCCATATTTCTAGTTCCCCGCCCACATCCGGCACTTTTAAATAAATATTGGCGGCAAGCTGGGCATCTAATTCGGCATATTTAGGTGGCAATGCATCAAAGTGTGGCTCTAAAGCGCTTAAATAAGATTGCTCCGCCTTGCTAATTCTCACAATACCCGCCAGCATTTTCTTATTCTGAAAATGGGCAACCGTAGCGCCGGGAATAAATAATTCATCTAATTCCAGACGCAATTTATCAATGGGTGATAAAAAGTGTTCGCAATACGCACGCAAGCGCTCAATTTGTACGCTGGCTTCGCGGTAGTATTCATTTATTTTTTCAGGATTAGCCACATTGTAAGTACTATTAAAAGGAATACCAATACGATCCACACCAAAATACTTTTGCAGTAGCGCGTCATCCTCAACCACTTCGTGGGTATAGGGATCGATATCTTGGCTGCGTAATATATTATTACTTAATAAATCGCATAAATGCGCGGGATAATAGGATTCTATTACCACGGCAGCAATCTCATCATGAATAAGATCACTGATTAAATCAGATGATAATTTTTTAATGACTCTAACTATCCTTTGACCCATAAGACAATACTCCCATGCTTTAAAATATTAAATCGATCTAATAATATTTTTGTTTGAGAGGATGAGTGATATTTGTTACTTTTAGGTATTTCATGCAAACAAAAGCCAGATGAAGAAAATAAACATACCCATATCACCCTACCCTTCCCTGCTTCGGGCCGAATCAACTCCCACCCAGTTTTGTAAGACTACCATGCTAATTTTCAAATAAAAATAAGAACTATTACTATTTAAGCGTAAATTTATGACAAAAAAACACCCAGCTAGTAAAAATTAGTACCTTTCATGCCAGCTGTATTCTTTGCATGCCATTGACATAACCCTTCCGCATGCCTGACTACCTAGGGGAAGGCCCCAGTAATCAAAATGTCACATTGTGCTTAACAATGTTTCTCCCTTTGACATATTTCGCATTCCAAGTGCGTCAGGAGAACACATGCAAGAATGGGTTAATGCGATTAATAGCTGGGTCTGGAGCCCTGCCCTTATTTACTTATGCCTAGGTGTAGGACTGTATTTTTCGATCCGCACCCGCTTTATGCAAATTCGCCATATCCGTGAAATGATTCGCCTGATGTTCAATGGCAAGGCGTCTGCTGCGGGTGTTTCATCGTTTCAAGCACTGTCTTTATCGCTTTCTGGACGTGTGGGCACAGGTAATATTGCCGGGGTTGCCACTGCCATTTCTTTTGGCGGGCCGGGCGCTATTTTCTGGATGTGGGTCGTGGCTTTCTTAGGTGCAAGCACCGCTTACGTCGAATCGGTACTTGGGCAAATTTATCACGAAAAACACGAAGGCCAGTACAGAGGCGGCCCCGCTTTTTACATTGAAAAAGGCTTGGGCTGGAAATGGTATTCCATATTGTTTGCCTGTGTCACCGTGGTTGCGTGTGGGGTACTGATGCCAGGCGTGCAAGCCAATGGGATTGCTGCGGGCTTAAAAACTGCGTTTGGCTTTAGCCCAGAAGTCACGGGTGCGATCGTGGTGCTGTTACTTGGGATGATTATTTTTGGCGGGGTAAAACGCATTGCCAATGTGGCGCAAGTGGTAGTGCCCTTTATGGCGCTAGGTTATATTTTGATTGCCTTTGTGGTGATTCTGCTCAATATCCAGCAGCTGCCCGAAGTATTTATGCTGATTATTCGTTCCGCCTTTGGTACTGAAGCGGGTATGGGTGCCATGCTGGGCTTAGCGATTCAATGGGGTGTAAAACGCGGCATTTATTCAAATGAAGCAGGCCAAGGCACAGGGCCGCATGCAGCCGCTGCGGCCGAAGTCAAACATCCAGCCCAACAAGGCCTAGTGCAAGCATTTTCGGTGTATATCGACACACTCTTTGTATGCTCTGCCACCGCCTTTATGATTTTAATTACCGGCAAATACAATGTGGTGGCCCCCGATGGACAGGCTATTTTCACAGGTTTAGC
This sequence comes from Iodobacter arcticus, assembly GCF_042664895.1. Classification (NCBI taxonomy): domain Bacteria; kingdom Pseudomonadati; phylum Pseudomonadota; class Betaproteobacteria; order Neisseriales; family Chitinibacteraceae; genus Iodobacter; species Iodobacter arcticus. The sequence continues at coordinate 419,732 of NZ_JBHTBQ010000033.1, read as the reverse complement.
AGGCATGACTGCGGGGAGTGATTTTACTCAGGCAGCGGTAGAGCAAGCCCTGCCCGGCTTTGGCTCGATATTTGTTGGCATCGCCCTCTTCTTTTTCGCCTTCACCACAATTTTGGCTTATTACTATATTGCCGAAACCAATATCGCCTTTTTAGCCCGCAAAATTCCTTCTGCCGGACTATTTTTTGTTTTAAAACTAGCCATTCTCGCCGTGTCGTTCTACGGCTGTATTCGCACAGCAGAGCTGGCTTGGGGATTGGGGGATATGGGCGTTGGGCTGATGGCCTGGCTTAATATCATCGCCATTTTAGCTCTGCAAAAACCAGCATTGGCAACGCTAAAAGATTACGAACAACAGCTCAGCCTTAAGCAAGATCCGGTATTCAACCCTAAGGCCTTGGGGCTGAATGTAGCCAAACATTGGCATGCTAAGCATTTAGAATCTGAAGCAGTGCCAGAAGCACCAAAAGCTTAGTCATAAACAATGCCGACCCTATGCATAGGGCCGGCATTGTTTTTTATAGCCGGGGTAAAACCCACCCACATCATTCAATCCTTAGCGCAGCACCGTCGTCAAAGCATGCACACACAGGGCAATATTTTCGCGCCGTGCGCCGTAGCCCATCAGGCCGACTCGCCATGCTTTACCCGCCAGCACGCCTAGGCCTGCACCAATTTCAAGGTTGTAATCTTCCAGCAGCACCTTACGCACCGCTGCATCGTCAACCCCTGCGGGAATGCGCACGGTATTGAGCTGAGGCAGGCGGTAGGCGGCATCCACGACAAACTCCAAGCCCAAAGACTCCAGACCATAGCGCAGTAACTGATGCATATCACGGTGGCGCTGCCATGCTTTTTCTAAGCCTTCATTCGCCAGCAAGCGCAAAGACTCATGCAGGGCATACAGCGTATTCACAGGCGCGGTGTGGTGATAGCTGCGCTTTGCGCCGCCTGAGGCATCGCCCCAATAGCCCATCACCAAGCTTTGATCTAAAAACCAGCTTTGCACCGGCGTTTTGCGCGCCTTTAATTTAGCCACGGCCGCATCAGAGAAAGACAATGGCGAGAGGCCCGGTACGCAGGATAAGCATTTCTGGCTACCCGAATACACCGCATCAATACCCCAATCGTCCACACGCAGCTCAACGCCGCCGAGGGAAGTCACCGCGTCCACGATCGTTAGGCAGTCGTATTTTTTAGCCAGCGCACAGAGGGTTTTGGCATCAGACAAAGCGCCTGTAGAGGTTTCTGCATGCACAAAGGCAAGAAACTTGGCTTCCGGATGCGCTTTAAGTGCATCCTCGACCTGATTTGGATTAACCGGCTCGCCCCAAGCGTTGTCCACCAGCACGGCAATCGCGCCTAGGCGCTCGACATTTTGGCGCATACGCTCACCAAATACGCCGTTGCGGCAAACGATAACGGTTTCACCCGGCTCAACCAGATTCACAAAACACGCTTCCATTCCTGCTGAGCCAGGCGCTGAAACCGCCATGGTGACTGAGTTATTGGTCTGAAACGCGTATTGCAGCAGCGTTTTAATCTCGTCCATCATGCCCACAAACAGCGGGTCTAAATGGCCCACCGTCGGCTTAGACAGCGCTGCCAGCACAGAAGGATAAATATCGGATGGCCCTGGCCCCATCAAAATACGATGAGGTGGGAAGAAAGGCATAATCATCGGTGGCGTAAGCATTGAAATCTCCGGCTGAAGGTGGGTAGTGACATTATCAGACTTTTTAGCCCGTCTTACGGCAGCGGAAAACACTTATGTTGCTGCAGTGCAAAAAACCCCCTATTTCACCCCCTTATTAAGTTAAGTTTTAAGCAGAATGTCATCCGGCGGGCGTACACTTACACTGTATTTACTGATATTGCCTCTTGTACAAGCACATTATAAATATCCTAGGAAAAGGGCTTACCCGCGTACTTTTTAGCATTGCTCACCCTACACATTCAAAAGCCAAACGCGGCCCTCAAGAAACCCATCGACATAGACGTCATTCAGCAAAAGGCATAGCTGCATTTTTTAATAGAGAATCAATCTAAGGATAAGCAGATGCTAAGCGATAAAGAAATCGAGCAATATCTGGGACGAATCAATTATTCCGGCAGCATTGCCGTAGATCTAGCTACGCTCACCACCCTGCATCAAGCCCATATGCGGCATATTCCTTTTGAAAATTTAGATATTCACTTAAATATCCCCATTGATTTAAGCCTTCCTGCCCTATTTACTAAGGTCATCTTAAAAAGACGGGGTGGGTTTTGTTATGAACTAAATTATTTATTCTTTGCGCTACTTTCATCCATTGGCTTTAGCACTCAACTTATCTCTGCTCAAGTATTCAATGGCAAAAGCTATGGGCCAGAGTTCGATCATTTATTGCTGCTTGTTACCCTAAATGATCAACAATTTATTGCTGATGTCGGCTTTGGTGATTCATTTCAAACACCCTTAGCCTTCCATAGCCTAAAAAATGAAAATACCAGCTACCAAATTATGCAAAGCGATGATTTTTATACTGTGATGCAAAAAAAGAGCAATCAAGAATATAAGCCACAATATCAATTCACTCTAAATGCTTATGAAATTAGTGATTTTGCAGAAATGTGCGTTTACCAGCAAACATCTCCTGCTTCTCATTTCACACAGAAATCGGTTTGCTCAATCGCAACGCTGGAGGGACGCAATACCATCTCAAATGGCTGTGTGATTCAAACAAAAAATGGCCGCCGCACAATTCACCATATCAATAACAACGCAGAATACCGCCAACTTTTGCAGCAGTATTTTCAAATTTCACTTCCGGAAAACGCCCGTATTGCGGCACTCTTTCCTGAAAAAAAGGCCATTAGCCAAGTCAACCCCTAGGGTCTGTTATCGTTTGATTCACAATTGCAGCCAACACCGCCGTGAATCAAGCGCCAACACCCCCAATCTTTGATGCGATATAGCCCCCTCAGCCATATTGCACAGCTCAAAATACTCCTGCACGCGATCAGCCCCATTTCACAAACAAGCAGCAAGCCTATTTTCAAATTAAAAAACATGACTTTTTACCCTTATAAAACAGGCCCCAAAAGGGGAGCAGCATCTATCCACCCCGGATTGATTGATGTAGATTAGAAGCCCAGTCTGACAACAAACAAAGAATTAACTGACAACAATACAATTTAACGCACCAACCTTCCACGACTAGCCAGCCATTTCTCCCGTGGCCCACTTGAGCGGTCTTCAACGCACGCTGAAAAATTTTCCCGATCAGCTCACATCTTCACTTTACGGTTACTAAACATCGAATGCCGCCTGATCGTAAAGATCTTTTCTTTACGTCGTCTTTCGGCAAAAACAGGACCTATCTATGTTTGATCTAACGGTAATTTCATCTGAGCTCGCATGGCCGATCAGCTTACTCATTGCTTGGTTTGCAGGCGAATATGGCTATCGCTGGGCAAAAATACCCCGCATCAGCAGCTACGCCATTGTGGGGTTCTTACTCGCCTCATCACAAGCGGGCCTGCTACCCATCGGGCAATCCACCAGCGTGCTCTTGCTGAGCAATGTAGCGTTTGGTTTGATTTTATTTGAAGCAGGGTATCGGATTAATTTGCGCTGGCTTAGCCACAACCCATGGATAGGCGTCACTTGCCTGACCGAGGCCACCCTCACTTTTGCTGCGGTTTATGCGATATCTCGTGGCTTTGGCGTGGCATCAACCAACGCCCTACTGCTGGCATCGCTCTCTATGGCGACTTCTCCTGCGGCCATTGTGCGGGTGATTAACGAGCAGCGTAGCGCCGGGCAAGTCAGCGAGCGCTTATTGCACCTTTCTGCCCTTAATTGTGTGCTAGCGGTATTTGTTTTTAAGATTGTTGTTGGGCTGCTGGTGTTTGAAACCACAGGTAGCCTCTGGCACGCCGCATCCAGCAGCTTGCTGGTTTTAGCTGCATCAGCTTTGTTAGGGGGATGCTTAGGGCTGATTATGCCCATCCTGCTGCGGGGCATTAAATGCCGAAATCAAGACAACACCCTGGCTTTTGTGATTGCCCTTGTACTGCTGGTCGCGCTCAGCGAAAGCCTGAAGCTTTCTGCCGTACTGGCCACCCTGACCTTTGGCTTGATGGTGCGCCATCGCCGCCTAGAATTTCACCCTTTGCAACGCGGTTTTGGGGCATTAGGTGATTTGCTTTCTGTACTGCTATTTGTCTTTATTGCCTCTACCTTGCAATGGCAACATGTCATCTCGGGCATGGGCTTAGGCTTGGCCATCATTGCCACTCGTATGCTGACTAAGGTGTGCGGCATCAGCATCTTTGCGCGTATTAGCGGGATTACTTGGCGCAAAGGCATGCTGCTAGGCGTCGCCATGACGCCCATGTCGGCCTTTGTGATTCTGATGCTGGAGCAAACCCGACACCTTGGCATTCATCTGGCCGATCAGTTGATTCCACTCGCCTCTGCGGCACTGATTTTAGAAGTCTTCGGCCCCATCATCACCAAGCAGGCCTTGATCTGGTCGCATGAAGTCCCTAAAAACAAGGAATAATCGCCATGCCACTCGAAGCCTTTAGTACCTCGCAATCGCTCAGCCTTGGGGTTGAGCTTGAATTACAACTGGTCAGCCTCAGTGATTTTGATTTAACCGCCTCCAGCCCAGATTTACTGGAGCTATTAAGTCGCCAGCCTTTTCCCGGCAATGTCACGCCAGAAATCACAGAAAGCATGATCGAGATTTCCACCGATATTCAAACAGAATACCCAAAGCTGCTCTTACAGCTGCAAAATATGCGCGATGCACTGGTGAAAGCAGGCGATAAGCTCAATATCGGTGTATGCGGCGGGGGTACACACCCTTTTCAGCTTTGGTCTGATCGGCGCATATTCAACAAACCTCGCTTTAATGAAGTTTCTGAGCTTTATGGCTACCTAACTAAGCAATTCACTATTTTTGGACAACATGTGCATGTGGGCTGCACCAGCGGCGACGAGGCGATGTTTCTGCTGCATGCGCTCAACCGCTATGTACCCCATTTTATTGCCTTATCGGCCTCCTCGCCATTTGTGCAGGGCAACGACACGCTCTTTCACTCGGCACGGCTTAATTCTGTATTTGCTTTTCCTTTAAGTGGCCGTGCGCCATTCTTGCTGCGCTGGGAAGACTTCGAGCAAAAATATTTTGCAAAAATGGAGTTAACCGGTGTGATCAAAAGCATGAAAGATTTTTACTGGGATATTCGTCCCAAACCAGAATTTGGCACGATAGAACTACGCGTTTGCGATACGCCGCTTTCCGTAGAACGGGCAGCCGCCCTAGCGTGTTACTTACAAGCACTTTGCCGCTATTTGCTTGAGCAATACGAAGCGCCGCCGGAGGAAGACGATTACCTTGTTTACAATTACAACCGCTTTCAGGCCTGCCGCTTTGGCCTAGATGGCACGATGGTTCACCCTAAAACCTACCAGCAAAGTAGCTTACGGGAAGATATCCGCAACACATTAAATCGCATCCAGCCCCATGCCGCCGCATTAAACAGCACACCTGCTTTAGAGCATATTCATCAATTAATCATCAAGGGAGATGACGCCAGCTTTCTGCGCAATGAGTATGAAAAACACAACAATGTAGCAGGTATGGTCAATACATCGATACAGCGGTTTCGCTATGGCAGCGGCGCTTTTCCAAACAAATAAGCCGCCAGCCACGGGCACGGCACACCGCACACTGTGTGCCTAAAGCATGCTTCACTTCAGCGATCTAAAATCTGTTGATGTTTCATTCACAATTGCGCTGAGCCGGAAAACGACTAGGAACAAGGCATGCGACGAAGGCAATAACTGGTTATTTCCGAGCAGCATAACGCAGTGAATGGTCGTTTTCCGGCTCAGGCCCGGTCCTAGCGAGAAAAAGCCCTCGCACGCAGAGGGTTGGCTACATTTTTGGGGACGAACAAAGATAAAAGATACTCATGGTGCTCGTACCATGTCGCGCCTTTTGCCTTGTTCGGCCCCAAAACTACAACCAACCCAGCCGTGAATGAAACGTCAACAGACCCTAGCGCTCGATATTTTTGTAAAAAACACCTTTACCGCACGCGGCTAATCACGCCAATAAAAACGGGATAAAAAACAAATACCCTACTAAAGGGACTCTGAACAAATCACGATCAAAATAGTTGCTAATTAATAACCTAAGAGCTTAGGCATAAGCCGTACTTACTATTTCCCTAAATTCCTGCCAAATAAATACTGAAAGACACCGCAAGCATGTCGTCAACATAAAAATCAATCGATTACTTACCCAAAAGCCTCGTGAAATATTGGCATGAAAGGTGGCGAAAATGGGTGAAATTAAAACACGAAACAGTACAAAAAGACATGCCATTTAAATAAAAAACAATACGTAAAACAATGTATATACGCAAAAAATAAAACCACAAAGGCGCTATATATCTTTTGAGACATGTTCTTGTATTATGACAGCCGTGATTTATTTCCATCACATTACAATTCGTGATTATTACTCTGCCTGCATCACTACTTACAAAGGTGGAGTGTTATTTTTAAATGCTGAACATGATACTTGGCATTAATTTAAGATTGAAAGGTTATATTTTGAATAAAAAATTTTTTGCAATAACTAGCTTCTCTTTATGCTTTGGATTAACCGCCTGTGGTGGAGGGGGCGGTGATAATACACCTAGCTCATCCCCCACAACGCCGTCGGTGACAACATCACCTCCAGCAGTAATTACACCAGCCACACCTACAGTAAACACAACTGCACTTCCTCCCAAAGAAGTGCTAAGTAGCACCGTCCAACGCTTACAAGAAGGGGATATGTACAGCCTGCATGTGGAAACCACGCAAGGCACCTTAGGCGAAATCAGCACACTCCAAACTCAAATGAGCGCCCAAGGCGTCATCACAGACGATCATAAACCGAACCGCCTCTCATCTATTTCACCCGTCTTTCTGCACCAAGTGCTGTCTGCCCACCCTAATTACGTGGCAGATTTTCTTGATCACATGTTGGGAGGAGGAGCACTGGATTATCTAGATGATGCAATGCTGACCAATCGATTTAATCAATGGGGTAAACCTAACTGGTTAACACATAATTCAGATAAAGATCGGGCGGCTTATCACTTCCGTCTTGAAGAAATCGATTTAAATCAAGCATTAATGAAAAACAACTTGGTCTTTAGCACTGGTGAAGCTAAAAACGGTCTGTTGCCTATCAGCCATGCCAAGCTCAGCGATAGTTTAGGCGATGCTAAATTCCCATCTGGTTCGGTCGGCTTACGTACCCGTATCTTATTGCCCGCCAATAAATTGCTACAGGTGGACAACCTAGCGGTCAAGGAAGGGAGCGAGGATATGCACTGCATCTATCCTAATGCGATGGCAAAAGAAGGCGTAGCACTAAAACTGGGGCGCAACACGGTTGAAGCATTCAGCGTAGACAATGCGTGTAAGAATACGGGTACAAAGCTGGCAAGTGGCACTTTCAAAAGTGTTGAGCAGACAAGTTCACTAGGAATTACTACAAAAACTTATCTATTTAATTTCAGCGCAGCCGGGGAAGTAGAGCGCCAACTGTTAAGCCCTACTTATCAAAAAGCCAATGCACGGCTAGCCCTCCGCGTTTCAAATTTTATAGCGCACGACCAGATTATCTCGCTTTACTTCGATAAGGAAACCGAGATTATTGATCCACAATTGCACTTCAACAAAACAGCAATCGATGCATTGAAGCAACAATTGGGATGTACTCAATGCAAGTGATAACAGGCAACAAGTAGCCTAATAGAGGGGAGTAAAGGCAATTTATAGCCTTGCTCCCCCTTATTTTGATGGGCGGCCACCATGCATGCGAAGGTCATTTTTTAGCGCCTTCAATACCTTGGTTTTAGTGATATCGCCCAGCAAAATAGCTTACCGGAGGATGCCCACAGCTCCTTAAACCGTATCCAGCCCTTCGCTGGGCACACATAATCAACTTCAGCTACTTAGCGCCATAAACACGGTCTTTTTGTAAAAAAGTGCTTTTCTCACGACTAATTGCTCAAATAAACACAGAATAAAAAGATAAAGAGCATCATAAACGCTCCCCCTAAAGAGATAGGCCATGCACCTTAATAGAAATTAATAATTTGCTTATCTGGCATTCTTTTTTTATGCGATCAAGTAACCCTCTTTATTCTTACAAATTATTTCCATACCTCTTTTCAAACACCACATCTCAATGACATAAATCCATACCTCCTTATTAACAAACAAACTTGAGTACAATGCAAAGGCCGCGGAAAACATGCATACTACATAATCGCTATTTGTAGCCCCATCCAGCCATGCACTTATTTTTTAGCAAATAGATATAAATATTAAAAAACACCAACACAAAAATATAATCCAGCACATTTCTTGATATCGCGCACACTCTGTATTGAGCAACTATTTTATGATGGCCCTGACATAAACTCCTGCGGAAGCCGACCATGCTCGACCTCTCAACATTTTTCCTTGGGCGCCCCCTGACATCGCCGTTGATGAACGCTTCCGGCGTTTGGTGCAACGTCAACAATCAGCTCAATGCCCTTGCAGAAAGTAAAGCGGGGGCAATGGTGACTAAAAGCTGCACCCTATTACGCCGGAATGGCAACCCTGAGCCTCGCTATCACACACTGGCAATGGGCAGTATTAATTCAATGGGCCTGCCTAATGAAGGCCACCAATATTATTTGGATTATGCAGAGCGGCATGATTATGAAAATAAGCCCTTATTTTTTTCTATTGCCGGATTAACGCTAGACGATAATTTAACCATGGTGGCACAAATCCAGGATGCTTATACTCCGGCTATTCTAGAGCTTAATTTATCCTGCCCCAATGTACCAGGCAAAGCACAAATTGCTTATGATTTTGAAGCCCTCGATGTCATCCTTGCTGAAATAAGCGCAGCTTACTCGCGCCCCTTTGGGATTAAACTACCTCCCTATTTTGATATTGCTCATTTTGATGAAGTGGCTGAGATATTAAACCGCTACGAAAAAGTCAGTTTTATTACCTGCATTAATTCAATAGGCAATGGCCTGATGATTGATATTAATAGCGAAACGGTACTGATCAAACCCAAAGAGGGCTTTGGCGGAATTGGCGGCGATTACGTGCTACCAACTGCATTAGCCAATGTCAATGCGTTTTATCAACGCTGCCCCAAAAAATCTATTATTGGCTGCGGCGGAGTAAGTACTGGCGAACATGTCTTTATGCATTTATTAGCAGGCGCAGGCATTGTACAAGTAGGCACAGCGCTTTATGAAGAAGGCCCAGAGATTTTTGTCCGCTTAAACATAGAGCTAGCCAAGATCATGAAAGAAAAAGGTTATAAAACAATTCGGGAGTTTCAAGGAAAATTAAAGACAATTTAAACAATCTGCATAATATATTTCCCCATTAGGCATTCCATCCATATACTCCTGTTATTACCCAGAGCAAGATCATCTGCTTCTGTACATTGCAGTTTTTATCATGGGCCAGCGCGGTTTAATTAAACTACGCCCCAATTTGGAGGAAAAGCATGCTTACTCAATGTGTTAAGACGGGTTTTACCCTTACTCTTATTTGTGCAGCCTTCGCAGCCAATGCAGCAGATAAACTCCCCAATGTAATGATTCTTGCAACAGGTGGCACTATCGCAGGTACTGGCGCCACCAGTACCACCACCGTTGGCTATACCGCCGCCAAAATTGGCGTAGAGCGCCTAATTGAAGCCGTGCCAGAATTACAAAAAGTAGCACAGGTTAAAGGCGAGCAAGTATTCCAGATTGCCAGCGAAAACATGAACAATGAGCACTGGCTAAAGCTAGCCAAACGCGTCAATGAAGTACTGAAAAAATCCGATGTAGACGGCGTAGTGATTACCCACGGCACCGATACCATCGAAGAAACCGCCTATTTTCTGAATCTGGTTGTGAAAAGCAAAAAACCTGTGGTGATCGTTGGCGCAATGCGCCCTGCCACCGCCATTAGCGCAGACGGCCCGATCAATCTTTACAATGCAGTTGCACTAGCAGGTAGCAAAGAAGCCGTAGGCCAAGGTGTATTGGTATCCTTGAATGACGAAATCCAAGGCGCGCGTGATGTGACTAAAACCAACACCATTACAGGGCACACCTTCAGAGCACCAGAGCTGGGTAGCCTAGGTTATATGGTATCGGGCCAAGCTAAGTTTTATCGCAGCAGCACCCGCAAACATACCAGCGAAACCGAATTTGATGTAAGTCGCCTAGAAACCCTGCCTGCAGTGGATATCGCTTACGGCACGGCCAATGCCAACACGCTCGCCATTGATGCATTTGCCGCTGCGGGCGATGCAGGTATTGTTTACGCGGGCACAGGGGATGGCAGCCTATCTACCGCCGTTCGCGCACGTCTTACCGAGCTGCGCCAACAAGGCATCCACATTAATCGCTCATCCCGCACCGGCAATGGCCCAACAGTACGTGGCGGCGAAAATGACGATGACAAAACCGACTTCACCGTATCCGACACCCTCACCCCACAAAAAGCCCGCATCTTACTGATGCTGGCCTTAACTAAAACCAAAGACAGCAAAGAAATTCAACGCATGTTCTACACCTACTAAGCAAACAGACCCGGCCGCTGCAGTTTGTAGTTAATGCAGCGGTTGATGTTTGTTTTAATTCTTTAGTATAAAAATGCGGCCTTTATAAGGCCGCATTTTTTATTAGAATAGGTAAAGGCGTAACCCCTATTGGCTTTAATAGCGGGTAGCAACTATCTTGTATAATCTACTGGAAAATTTGTGATGGATTATAAAGCACAGAGGTACAACATCATGCAAACAGTCAAAGTTTATAACTTTCGCGTCTCAAATATCAATACTGACGAACGACTCGAAGCCAAAGGGAAAGCAACACGAGAAATGATTGAATCTCATCCAAATGAATGGGAAATTATTGAAGATACAGAAGAAACAATCGACATCAATTTATTAAATAAAAATGGACGCTATCACAATAATAAGTAATGGGACCAAGCTATGACGAACATAGAACTATTCTCAGTGACAGCTACAGGACTGAGTTTATTTCTCAGTATTATTGCAACAATAGCGGCCTATCGCTCTGCTAAATCAGCTCTTATTTCCCAACAAACAGCACTCGATTCAGAACATAGATTGGCACTTCGCCAAATATGTATAACAGCCTCATCAATCATCATTGAAGCAAAACACTTCACGGCTCGTAGCAATGAGCTACACAGAGCCTACCGAACTTTAGCCGTACTCCAAGGGCAATATGACGGGTCACGACAGAAGCTTTTTGAAGATGAAATTAACGTCAAAACAAACAGAACACGGCACCTATCCAATCATGCAGAACTATTTTCAACCATCTCAGATCATTTAAATTCAGCCCCACCAGAGGAGCTCGATCGGATTCAAATTCAGCTATCGAGTGCACTTAATGAAATAGCCGCAATACGAGAGGCACTAGAACAAGAGCTTACTGCAATTCAGAGTCAATGCGCCCCAAACATCAATAACACGTAGCCTTGAATTAAACGAGAAAATATAGGAATTCAGAATATATAGGCTAAGCCTTCTAATTTTGCATGAAAATAAAACCTAGTCCTATCCTTTTGTGGCTCTGCCCCCACAAATGCCCCTGTCCTAGAAACTTAAGCAAAACCAGCGAGACATAATGCTTTTGTAGGTTGGGTTACGCAATAAGGCCTGCTAACCCAACCTACGAATTCAGATTAAGTTGATAGGATTGAAATACCGCCTGCCCTACATAAAGAACGCAGCGTATTCTTTATGTAATGCAGAGCAGCCATAGCGCGCCTCTTATTCAACAATCTCAGCACATAAAAAAACCGCCACGATAATGTGGCGGTTTTAAATAACACCTAAAAATTATTAATTGACGGGTAAATTCACAAAGTGCTGCATTGCAAAATCACGGGTAAATTTACCCAATAGGCGGTGGGTATTGGTGGTGGGGTGCATATTGTCCCAAAAAACAAATTCATCGGGATTGGTGCATTCTTTGCGGGGCTGGTGGGATTGTAGATAAACGGTACTAGCGGTGGAATTAATATCCAGGCAAGAGCTTGTAGTGTTTTTAACATTATATTTAGCAGGGTGATCTAATAAATCGGCAAACATAGCGCCGGTATCAAAGAGCTGAATATTTAAACGATTACCATGTTTGGTGCGTAATGCCGCCACTAGCATCGTTAAACGCTGATTATATTCCAGCACTTGTGCGGCGACTTTATTGGCGTCATTACGCATTTTAAAGACGGGCACGCGCGATATATTAGGCAGATTAAGCAGCAGAATATTAAGCCCGCCTGCCGCAATCAATTGATCAAGCGCTGTGGTTTGCCCGGCAATCAGCTGATCCACCGTGCGGCCATAGTTTAATAAATCATTGCCACCAATCAGCATGGTAAATAGCGTATTTTCCGGGCGATAGGCGGGTGCTTGCGACATATATTCTGTCCACGATTGCACTTGCTGAATTAATCCCGGCACCACTAAATGCGTATCGGCGGCAGAGCCACCAATCGCCCAGTTATATAAAGGCAATTTCAGACTTTCGGCTAGGTATTCCACCCAAACCTTGTCATTACTAAAGCGGCCAATAAACCATGCTTTTGAATTGGGTAGCTTCCACATCGATGCGTTATACATATTTTGCGTATCAGACAAGCTATCGCCAAAGGCAATCACTTTGCTAATTGTGTGGCTTTGGGTGGCTTGATCGTTGGTCCACACCGTGGCATTAAACGATAAGGCGTTATTAGCCGCTGCAACTAAGGCAAGTGGCGTTTTCACACCCTGCTGATCCAATGTTTTACGGCATACGCTGCTCATCGTGGCTTGCGCTACATCGGTGTAAAACATGTTTTTCCACTGAAATTGACCATCGGCCCACCAGTTGCCATACAGCTTGTAATAAGCGCCACTACTCGGGTCTATTGCCCATGCATAGCTTGTTGCGGGCTTGGCACTATTGTTTTCGAGGCGGTAATAGCAGCGCAAATAGGTGTAGGTGTAGCCCCCCAGCCGGGACATTCCAGCCGCCCTAGGGGCTTTAAGCAGCTCCGCTGCGCTCAGCGGCTTTTGTGCAGAGAGCACGCTACCTAATTGCGGGTCAGGGCTCTGCGCTTCAAGTAGAGGAGCTGCCCATACCGATGTGCTAATCAGCAAGCTAATAGAGAGAAGTAAACGCATAGCTGGCAACGCCTCTTGAATATTAACATTTGCTTATACTAAGAGAACTAAGCCAAAGCAGCCAGTAAGCCAAAACACCAACGCCTGTTTAACATTCATAAAAAAGGCGAAAAGCATGCTGCTTTTCGCCTTTTTCAATGACTGATCTATCTAACGCGAATAGCCTTGCGCTGGCACAACCACCAACGCCGCCCGCTGCCCTACATCTATATGAGGATTAGGGAAAATAAGCCGTGCATTGGCTTCATTCACCACATATTGCACATCGCCATCCTCCGCAAGAAGGGTGCCGATCGCTAGCGGTGCAAAATTATCCATTTGGGCATCAATGCGCAAAACAAAGCCTTCGCTTTGCTTCACAATCTCACGCGAAACTTTAAACAAGCTGAGATGGGCAGGAACTACATCACAATCAGGCAACTCGCCACTGATCAAGCCTTCTAGATAAGCCTTCATTTTGCTTAAATCAACCGCAGTGTTCTGACCAAAAGGCATAGCGCGGCCCAGCTCCACCGTAAAGGCCGCTGCACCGCAATGCTGGCTGGAGAAAAACGAGAAAGTCGTGGAAGTCGTGGATTGCAAAAGCACCGCATCCACACCGGCGCACGCTAAGCGGGCGACTTGCAAGGGATCAAAATCGCGGCCATGCGGTGGCAGAGGGTAAATAGCAAATTTTTCAATGAGGGAGCCATGAATCGCCGTGTGCAAATCATAATGCAGGCGTGGCTTGCCATCTTGAATCGATCTGGAAAAAAACCGCATCAGCTGCATTTCCAGCATCGCTGCACGGCGGGCCTCAAAGCCATCGCCTACATCAGGCAAGCGGCAAAACAGGCGGTTCATATCCTGATCAAGGCAACGCACACCTTGGCGCATCGCCTCTACATTGCCAAATACACACAACACCCGTGCGCGCACCCTGAGCTGACCTTCCAGAATCTGGCTAATAATCTGATCAAGCAGCTCAATCGGTGCCGTTTCATTGCCATGAATACCGCAGCTCAACACCACATCCAGCTGCCTGTCACTTGGATCTTTAGGCTCGAAGCGAATCACCCCTTCGTCCATCACCTGCACATGCGTGCCATTGGGTAAGCAATACGGCAAGGAAATGCAAGTCTTGCCTGCCAAGGATTGTTCTAAAAAAGATTGTTCTAAAAAAGAGTTACTCATTTTAGGTCTAGGTCTTTTGAGCGGCTTATCAGTCTAGCAGATGGTTACAGTGGGCATGCCGCCTATAAATGCCCGCTTCTTGCTGCCATCCCATGCAAGATTTTAAGTGTAAGTACTATCAAAGCTACCGATAGCTTTACGTAAACATCTTACAAAGCAATTTACCGGTATAAAGAATGAATAAGGGCGCATCAAGCGCCCCCATTTTTCTATTAAGCCAGCTGGCAAGGATAAATCGAGCCCAGATGTAAAATCTGTGTCAGCTCATCCAGCGCAGTGCGCACTTCAATAATCAGCTTAGGATCGGCTAAATCTGCTTCGGTAAGGCGATCACGATAATGCTGGTCTACCCATGTATTTAGCTTGGCAAACAGCGCGTCGTTCATCCAGATATGCGGGTTCACCGCCGCCAGTTCTTTTTCTTTCAAAGCGACGCGTAAGCGTAAGCAAGCTGGGCCACCACCGTTTTGCATGCTCTGCTTCAAATCAAACACCATCAGCTCGGCAATCGGGCCATTGCTGGCCAACATGCCTTGCAGATAATCCCAAACTGCAGGCGTCGCGCGGCATTCATCCGGCACAACCAGATTTTGACGACCATCGGCACGGGCTAATAACTGACTATTAAACAGATAGGACTTCACCGCATCGGCCACACTCACTTGCGCCAACGGCACTTCAATCACTTGCAAACCACCACCGAGCTTAGCATCCAGCTCGGCATAGACTGCCGCCTGGCGCAAAAAAGCCGTTTCATGGCTAAACAGCACATTTTGATTGCCGACCGAAATCACATCATTGTGAAACACACCCGCGTCAATCACCGCCGGGTTTTGCTGAGCAAACACCATGTGATCGGCGCTTAAGCCATGTAAACGAGCAATCGCCTCGCCGGCTTCACGCGTTTGCCGGGCTGGGAATTTTTGCGGCTCAACCCCGCCGCCCCAATGCTGGCGACCATAAACAAAGAATTCAACCCCAAGCTGGCCATAATCATGGCAAAAGCGGGTGTGATTCGCCGCGCCTTCGTCGCCAAATACAGCTTGCATCGGCAACGCATCGTGATGGGCAAAGACCGCATCATTGTTAAACATTGCTTTAAGCGAGCGAGTGGTTTGCCCATGCTCGATAGCGCGGTGAAATTTATTTTGCAAATTAGCCGCAGTAAAGTGCACGCGGCTATCAACAGTATCTGCTGAAGGGCTCACCGTGGCGGCATTGGCTGTCCACATACTAGAAGCGGATGACACATTAGCCAGCAAACCCGGCGAGGCTTTAGCCACCGTAGCCAGCACGCTAGCGTCGTCGCCGCTAAAGCCTAAATCACGCAACAGGCCAATGGCCGGGCGCTCTTGCGGTACAAATACGCCCTGCTTATAGCCCATATCGGCCAGCGCTTTCATTTTGGCAAGGCCTTGCTTAGCCGCTTCACGTGGGTTGGCGGCTTTATTGGCATTGGATGTGGAGGCCACATTACCAAAAGAATGGCCGCCATAATGGTGGGTGGGCCCAACTAAACCATCAAAATTAGCTTCAAAACTGGTCGACATTTTTCTTCCTTAATATGACAAAACATCTGCATAAATCACAGCCATCAACAATAAAACGCGCCACACCGCGTATAAATCCCAGCCTCTGCAGACTTTAAAAATACACTTCTTTTCAGGTTAATCCTGAGCAATCACCATCCCTGGCGGCAAATGCTCGGGCATGGATAATATTTCGGACTCTAAAGAAGCAACAGGATATGCACAATAATCTGCTGCGTAATAAGCGCTTGGCCGGTGATTACCACTGGCACCAATTCCTCCAAACGGCCCGGCACTGGATGCGCCCGTAAGGGGTTTATTCCAGTTCACAATCCCTGCGCGTGATTCGCGCCAGAACGTTTTATAGTGCTCTGCACTATCTGATAATAAGCCCGCCGCCAAGCCAAAGCGGCTGCAATTGGCTAAGCGAATCGCCTCGTCAAATTCACCATAGCGCTGCACTTGCAGTAAGGGGCCAAAATATTCTTCATCTGGCAGGCTTTGTACTTCGCTTACATCAAGCAAACCCGCCGTAAGCATGGCATTGGTGCAATCCAAACGGCGCATTTCCAATAAAACTTTTGCGCCCGCAGCAATCAGTGCCGCTTGTACCGCCAGCATTTTATGAGCGGCTTCGATCGATATCATCGCCCCCATAAACGGCGCTGGCTCGTCATCCCATGCGCCCACTCTTAGCTCCGCACTCACACGAATCAGGCGATCCAAAAACAAATCACCCCATTCTCCCCTTGGCACAAATAAGCGTCTGGCACAGGAGCAGCGCTGCCCCGCAGAGATAAAAGAAGACTGAATAACATGATGAATTGCGGCCGCTACATCTTGCACCTCATCCACAATCAAGGCGTTGTTGCCGCTCATTTCCAAAGCCAATATTTTATCCGGCCGGCCGGAAAACTGCTGATGCACGGCATAACCAGAAGCCGAGCTACCGGTAAAAAACACGCCGTCTAAGTCTTCATGAGCCGCAAGCAAAGCACCGGTTGCCGCACTACCTTGCAGCAGATTAATCACCCCTGCCGGCAGGCCTGCTGCCAGCCAAAGCTCCACTGTCTTTTGAGCAGCCATCGGTGTTAGCTCAGAAGGCTTAAATACCACCACATTGCCTGCCAGCAAAGCCGGGACAATATGTCCATTCGGCAGGTGGCCGGGGAAGTTATACGGCCCCAATACCGCTACCACACCATGCGGCCGGTGGCGTAATACCACGCTGGCATCGCCCTGAGTCGATTCCTTACGGAAAGTACGTTCCTCAAAGGCGCGAATAGAGATATCAACCTTAGCCACCATGCTGGCGACTTCCATTGTTGCTTCCCAGCGCGGCTTGCCAGTCTCCATGCCAATGGTCGCTGCCAGCTCTTCCAAATTAGCCTTCAGTAAATCGGCAAAACAGCGCAGCACCGCAATGCGATTACTAAGCTCGGTGTCCCGCCACAATGGAAACGCCGTTCGCGCGGCAGCAACAGCTGCATCAACTTCTGAAGCCGTTGCCGCATTGCCCACCCAAACCGCCTGCTGGCTAACCGGATTACGTGATGTCCACGCCTTCCCCTTGCCAACAGACCAGCGCCCATCGATTAACTGCATGTTTTACTCCTTGGCAGATAAGGGCACAGCGCGCACGCTGTCGCCATCAGCAATCCCAAGCTGCTCTAAAATACCTTGCGTAAGCTGCAAGCCATTTTCTGTTTTTTGCGCAATGGCAAGTACACAGCGAAAGCCTAGCAAACGGCGATTAGATACCAACCATGGCACCCCCACCTCAGTCGTCACTAATTCGGCCTGATAGCAGCCGCTGGCCCGAACTGCACGCACCTGATCCAGCTCGCACTCCAGCGTGGGGCCCGCGTCAAAAATATCGACATAGCCTTGGTAATGAAAGCCCTCGGCTTCCAGCATGGCGCGCGCCGGGCGAGTTGCCGCATGCACTTCGCCAATCGCCACACGCGCTTCTTCGGGCAGGAAACAGGTATAAATCGGGTGCTGTGGCATCAGCTCGGCAATAAATGATTTACTGCCCACATAGGACAGGAAATCGGCACGCGCAAAATCCATACGAAAAAAATGACGGCCTAGACTCTCCCAAAATGGCGAACGGCCGTCTTCATCCGAAATCCCGCGCATTTCAGCAATAATGCGGTGCGAGAATCGCGCACTATGCTCCGCCATGAATAAGAAACGCGCTTTAGATAACAAGCTGCCATTGCCATCTTTGCGGTAGAGCGGCAGCAAAAACAAAGAACACAGCTCGCTCGAGCCGGTCATATCACTATTTAAAAATAATGTTTCCAACTGCTTATAAATACCTAGCTCACGGGACGCGTGCACATTAATGCCAACGCGATAGTTGTACCAAGTCTCGTGCATGCCCACCGCAGCTTCAATAGCCGAAGTGCCCACAATTTTTCCGGTCTGCTCGTCTTCTAGCACAAACACATAGCTTGCATCCGCCGCGTCAGGCTCAGCCGCATTAAGCGAAGTCTCGCTCGCCAGAATGCGTGCAGACAAGCGCTCAGGATTAGCCTGCAAGGTGGTTACCCCCACCCCCGCTTCCTTGGCTAAAGCCAGTAGCTCGGGTAAATCTTCTTTCTTAATGGGGCGAATCAACATTTAAAAAACTCCTTTTTAATCTGACAGCCTGCCACGCCTAAAACGATATAGAGAGATAAGTAAGGCGTGCACTGTGTTCTGGTGGCTCTTACCAAAACGCCTGCCAACGCCTTAAAAGGGGCTTTTATCTCAGGGACATTCAAGAAAAACAAGCTGCTAAAACAACTTTGACAAGACATAGGCAAATCAAACGCTTTTCAATTTAAATAAAGGCGCAGCAGACTATCCGCCCAAGCGCCTTGCCGTACACCCTGTAGAGAAACCCATCAGGTGGATTCCAGATTAACGCTGCTTAAACGCTATTTTTAAGCTTGGCTCCAGCCAGCAGCGTGTATTTATTCATTCAAATACCATAATTCAATCTAACAAAGCCAACGCTTCATTACATCGGGACAAGCCCCAACTGTTAGATATGCCCTTGTAAACAGTCGCAAATTTAGTATCTCGCTTTCAAGTTTGCTCAATATTGACTATGAATAAGTCACCGTTTTCGTAAATTAAAGACTTCAAAATGAAGCGCATGCCCATAAAACGCAATAGCAATACCGCACAAGCCGCCATCCGCAGCAATCAAACAGCCAGCGGCTTTAGCCTTAGCATTTGCGCGCACGTTTTCATGGCTAGCCCTTCAACACCTGCATCTGCCGCATCATGGCTGACTATCTTGTCAGCATGCGCCGATACCCCCTTCACCACCGCAGGATGCAAGCAATGGCCATAACACACAGCATGAATGATGAGCTTTGCACCATCTCAATCAGCGGGGAAATATCGCTTTATACGGCAAAATTAACTCAGGAAGCACTGCTAGAGCTGCTGCAATCTGAAAAGAAAATTAACCTCGATTTATCAGAAGTGCATGAAATTGATAGTGCAGGCATTCAGCTATTAATCAGCTTAAAAAAATATGCCTATGCAAAAGACATTGCACTGCAATTTCATGGGCATAGCCAGTGCGTACTAGATGTGATTGATCTTTACGATATTGCCGCCGAACTGGGTGACCCCTTAGTGCTCACCCAGCGTTAGGAGTAAAGCATGGATTTAGATAGCGCCAGAGGAGCACTCATCGAAGAAGCACGTGATTTACTCAATTCGATGGAATCTGCCCTACTCACAATTGAAGGCAATAACGCCAGTAGCGAGGAGATTGACGCGCTTTTCCGTGTAGCACACACCATTAAGGGCTCCGCAGCACTGTTTTCACTCGACTATATTGTTATCTTTACCCATAGCATGGAAAGCTTGCTTGATTTAGTCAGAAGTAAAGAAATCGAGATCAATGAAAAAATGATTTCTATGCTGCTCGATTGTAAAGATTATCTCAGTTTATTAATTAACTCAGTCGAAAATAGAACAGAAAATATAGACCCGGATGAAACCAATCGCGCACGCCTGCTTGGCCTGCTCGACGAATATTTATTAAAATCAACCGAAGTGCAAACAATTGCCTCAAGTGACCGGATTGAAAAAGACGAAAAAAAACATCATGGCGACACCCACTGGCACTTATCCTTGCGCTTTAATAAAAATAATTTAATCAATGGCATGGATCCCTTTGAATTTATCCGCTATTTAGGTACGCTGGGTGAAATAAGCTATATCTACACCATAACCGATAAAATACCGCCTCTGGATGAAATTGATAGTGAACAATGCTATTTAGGATTTGAAATTGATTTAGAATCATCCCAAGACAAAGAAGCAATAGAAAGCGCTTTCGATTTTATTCGCCAAGACAGCACCATACGCATTTTACCGCCGCACGCTAAAATTCAAGAATATATAGATCTTATTAATTCTCTGCCTGAGCCCCCTCAACTATTAGGCGAAATCCTTCTAAAAGGCGGATCAATCACGCCTTTAGAGCTAAAAGAAATATTGCACATTCAAAAAGAAGACCCCAGCCGGCAACTCGGTAGTATTTTTGTAGAAGAAAAAGTAGTGGCGGCCCCAGTTGTAGCCGCTGCGCTCAAAAAACAGAAACAAAGCGAAGACAAAAAAAATAATGAACTAAAATTTATAAAAGTAGAAGCAGGCAAGCTGGATACCTTAATTAATATGGTAGGCGAGCTTGTCATTGCTGGCGCTGCGGCCAATTTGATTTCCAAAAGAAATAGTGACCCTAGCATGAGTGAAGCATGCGCTACACTCTCTGATCTGGTGGAACAAATCAGAGATAGCGCACTTAATTTAAGAATGGTGCAAATCAAAGAAGTGTTTGAGCGCTTTCCTCGTGTGATACGTGATGCAACTAAAGATTTAAACAAAAAAATAAACCTTAAGCTAATAGGAACAGAGACCGAACTAGATAAAAGCATGATAGAAAAACTAAGTGATCCCTTAATGCACATTGTACGCAATGCAATTGATCACGGCATTGAAACACCACAGGATAGAATAGCCAAAGGAAAGCCCGCCCAGGGCGAGATCATATTGAATGCTTTTCATGATTCTGGCAGTGTTGTGATAGAAATAAGTGACGATGGCGCAGGTTTAAATAAAGAGCGTATTATAAAAAAAGCCGTAGAAAGAAACCTAATTAGTCCGGATGCCGTATTAAGTGAATATGAGATATACCAGCTTATTTTTGAGGCGGGCTTTTCAACTGCAGAAAAAGTCACTCACTTATCAGGCCGGGGTGTTGGTATGGATGTTGTAAAACGCAATATTGAGCATTTACGCGGCGAAGTGGAGGTGATCTCAGAAGAAGGCACTGGCAGTATTTTTAGAATCAGACTTCCCCTCACCATGGCCATTATTGACGGCTTCCAAGTCATGGTGGCCGATTCTACTTTTGTAATTCCTCTCGATCTGGTCCTTGAATGCACTGAACTAACTTCGAATGATGAGCAACACAATTTTGTTAATCTTCGTGGCAAGGTATTACCTTTTGTTCGCTTGCGCAGCCTGTTTGATCTTCCTGAGCACAGCATAAGCAAAGAAAATATTGTTGTTATCCAATACGGGCAAAACCGTGCCGGACTGGTTGTTGATAAGCTGATTGGCGAATTTCAGGCTGTCATTAAACCACTAGGCCCTTTATTTAAAGACTTAAAAGGAATTAGCGGATCAACCATTTTAGGAACCGGGCAGGTTGCTTTGATTTTAGATGTAGCACAGCTTATCCAATATGCGTATAAAAAAACAGATCCTTTATATAAAGGAAACAGCCTTTTTAAAGCAACGCTTCCTCCTTCTGCTTCTATTTCAGCAATAACAAGCAATACCCTTGGGGGATAAAATAATGGACTGGATTAAAAATTCAAAAATAGGTAGCAAACTCATTCTATCGTTTATCATTACTGCAAGCTTTACTCTATTAATTGGCGTATTGAGCATCAATAAAATCAACCAGCTTAATTCTCTTTTAAAAGAAATGTATAGTGATCAGCTAGTGCCAATCAGAGACAATGCAAATGCCCATATACAGGCGATTTATATTACAAGACGGCTCAGTTTTTACGTATTCGCTAACGATAAAAATATGCACAAGGAAATCATCAACGAGATAAATGGCTACGAAGAAAAAATGTTTGATCTAATTGGAAAATTTAACGACACCCAGCAAACAGAAGACGCAAAAAAAATAATAAATGAGCTACCAAGTTACTGGCATAATTTTACTTTAGCCAAAAAGAAACTTATTGATTCCGTAGATCAGGGCAAAGAAACTGAGGTTTCAAAATTAATCATTATCAACGAGGTCCGCCCTACATTTCAAAAATTTGATGATGCTCTCAGCGCATTGCTCGACATCAAAGAAGTCAACAGTAACAAAACATTTGAGCGCGCAAATAGCATAGCATCACAAATAGTTGCGCTTATGTCATCTATTATTTTTGTTTCTTTTGTTTTGTCCATCTTCATCGCTTTTTTTATTACCCGGCAAATCACCCGACAAATCGGTGGGGAACCCAGCTTTGCCGTGAATATTGCAAATAAAGTAGCATCAGGCGACTTAACCATTAATGCTTCATTAATGAAAGGTGATGAATCAAGTATTATTTTTTCATTACAAAGAATGGCGCACACCCTCAATCAGGTAATGGGTGATATTTATTCCACATCCAACTCGCTGGCTAGTTCCTCCGAGCAAGTCAACGCATCATCACAAAACCTGTCTCAAAACGCGTCCGAGCAAGCGGCCAGCATTGAGGAAACCAGCTCGTCCCTTGAAGAAATCACCGCAACGGTTTCACAAAACAGTGAAAACGCAAAAGTCACCGAAGGCATCGCCAGCAAAGCATCACACAAGGCCTCCGAAGGCGGTACGGCGGTTAAAGCCACTATCCTCGCCATGCAGCAGATCGCCGGTAAAATCAAAATTATCGATGACATTGCCTATCAAACCAATCTGCTGGCACTTAACGCGGCGATTGAAGCCGCACGCGCGGGCGAGCACGGCAAAGGTTTTGCTGTTGTTGCGGCAGAAGTACGTAAGCTTGCCGAACGCAGCCAAATTGCAGCTCAAGAAATCAGCGAACTGGCAGGGAGCAGTGTGAATCAAGCTGCCAGTGCGGGGGAAAGGCTGGGTGAAATTGTGCCTTTAATTAAGAAAACAGCCGATTTGGTTGAGGAAATCTCGGCGGCATCTCAAGAGCAAGCCAGTGGCATTGAGCAAATCAACGCGGCAATGAGCCAAATCTCTCAAGTAACCCAAGGCAATGCCGCGGCAGCAGAGCAGCTCAATTCAACCGCTGAAGAGCTCTCTATTCATGCTTCACGCCTGCAAGAAATGATTGGTTTTTTCCAGACAGAAAAAACATCAAAAAACAACCATAAGCACTCCGCAGCGAGCGTCTCACCCCGCTTCCCGTCTTAGATACTGACTGATTTGCTGAATATTACTCAAGGAAACTCGTCATGGATATTCGTAGTCTGAGGAAAAACAAGGAAAGTCATTTGGCTGCGGCACCGGCAGAAGAAAAACAATACCTTACCTTTACATTAAACCAAGAGCTGTTTGCCGTGGTGATTCACAATATCAAAGAGATTATTGAATATGCAGGTGTCACCGAAGTGCCGCTTATGCCGCGCTTTATACATGGTGTTATCAATATGCGCGGAGCGGTTGTGCCGGTCATTGATCTGGCTGTGCGCCTAGGCAAGGGAAGCAGCCAGATTGGGCGACGCTCTTGTGTTGTGATTTTGGAGGTATTTTTTGCCAATGAATATCATGATATTGGCGTGCTGGTTGATTCCGTTAACGAAGTGATCGAAATTGCTGCGGCAAAAATAGAGTCTCCTCCTGAATTTGGCGCTAAAGTGCGCAGTGAGTTTATAGCGGGCATTGGCAGCATCAATGAACAATTCGTCATTATCCTCGATGTAAACCATGCCCTTTCTTTGGGTGAAATGGCCGAGCTGGTTGATGAGCCATTAAAATTATCGCTGGAACACTACCCTACTCATGATATGCATGAGCAATAAACGCCTGATCATGGCAGGCAAACGCATTATCTTGCTGCCGGGGGACGTTCGCTTTGCTCAAGCGCCCGATCAGCTCTGCACACTGCTAGGCTCCTGCCTTGCCATTACCGCATGGCACCCACAACGCCAGCTTGGCGGCATGTGCCACTTTCTCTTACCCCAAGCACACCGGCCTTCTGCTCCGGATGGGCGCTATGGCAGCGACGCCTTTAAGCTCCTTTGCCAACTGATGCAGCAGCATGCCTCCGCTCCCGATCAATACCACTATCAAATTTATGGTGGTAGCCAGATTTTGCAGCCAAACAGCAAAGAATCCTCAATTGGCAGCAGAAATATCAAAGCGGCCAAGCAACTATTGCTGAATGCCTCACTTAATATTGAATACGAAGACACGGGTGGCGGTTACTCCCGAAAAGTGATTCTTGATTTAAGCACTGGCAAAATAGGTGTAAAGCGCTTTCTGCGTTAAGTCCAATCGAATTACCCCCTTTAAAAAATAAAACCTCTTTAATATTATTTACCCGCAAAAAAAGAAACACCAAAAGCATAATCATTATTAACCCCCTATAACTAAGATTATGTCCTCTCAGCAAGGTTAAACCATGGCCATTAAAGTCATGATCGTTGATGATTCTGCGGTAGTGCGGCAAGTCATGCTCGACACGCTCTCCAAGGCCAGCGATATCGTCGTTATCGGCTCTGCACCCGACCCCATCTTTGCCCGCGAAAAGATGGAAAAAGAATGGCCGGATGTCATTGTGCTGGATATCGAAATGCCCCGCATGGACGGCCTCACTTTTCTAAAAAAAATCATGGTCGAACGCCCGACACCGGTTGTTATCTGCTCATCACTTACGGAAAAAGGAGCCGAAATCACCATGCAGGCCCTGTCCGCAGGGGCGCTCGCGATTATCACAAAACCTTCCCTAGGGGTTCGGGACTTTATTCAAGATAGCTCGGCAGACTTACTGCACGCCATTCGGGCCGCCTCGATGGCCAAGCTGCAAAGACTACGCCCCCGCACCACACCCATATCACCGGCATCACCACTACCCATTGCAAACCACACCTCAACGGGCAACGGCTCCTCCACCAGCATCATGCAAGAAAGGATGAGCTCTCCTAAATTATCAGCTGATGCCATTTTACAAGCCACAGCAGGCCAAAGCACGATTCAAACCACACAAAAAATCATTGCCATTGGCACATCAACAGGAGGCACTCAAGCACTGGAATCCATCTTGCCAGAGCTACCCAAAACATCACCAGGCATCGTGATTGTTCAGCATATGCCAGAGAAATTCACAGCCACCTTTGCGGCTCGTCTTAATAGTTTGTCGCAAATTGAAGTCCGGGAAGCCAAGAGCAATGATCGTATTCTGCCGGGGCTGGCGCTGATTGCACCGGGAGGCAAACATATGCTGGTTAAGCGTAATGGCACTCAGTATCACGTTGATGTGATTGACGGCCCTATGGTCAGCCGCCATCGCCCCTCTGTAGATGTTTTATTCCGATCGGTCGCCAATTCAGCGGGGCGTAATGCCATTGGTTTTATTCTGACCGGCATGGGGGATGATGGTGCTAGAGGTTTAAAAGAGCTCCACGACACCGGCGCCCGAACTTATGCGCAGGACGAGGCCAGCTGCGTGGTTTTTGGCATGCCTAAAGAAGCGATTAAGCTTGAAGCCAATGATGAAATCATTGCCCTTGAACGCATACCGGATGTCATTGCCAAACTTTCTAATCGGTGAATCTTATGCCATTCGAACTCAATGTTTTTATTGTGGAAGACAGCCTGATCCAAAGAATGCATGCCGCAGCCATTTGCACCGAGCTGGGGCTGCACGTCATGGGTGAAGCTTCAGATGGCAATGAGGCCCTGCTGTTATTACAAAACTCACCCCTGCCCGATGTCATGCTGATTGATTTAGAAATGCCGGGCATGGATGGTATTGAGCTAATTCAAGAGCTGGCGCACAGGTCGATACCTGTTTCTGTCATCGTTTCCAGCGCCAAAGAAGATGCTTTGATTTCATCGGTAGAAACCATGCTACAAGCGTATGGACTGCCCGTTCTCGGCGCGATCAAAAAGCCACTGACACTGCTTCAGCTCAGCAAAGCACTCGACCACTTTAAGCCCATTACCAAAGAAAACATTCAAACGCGACCAGAAGTCGTGATGGCCGCATCTGAAATCACCAAAGCGCTGATAGAGCATCAGTTTGTTGCCTACTTTCAGCCCAAAATCTCAATTAAAACAGGGGTTATTAAAGGCGTTGAAACGCTCATTCGCTGGCAGCACCCGGAAAAAGGTCTGGTGATGCCTTCGCAGTTTATTTCTATTGCCGAAGAATATGGCTTAATTAATGAATTAACCATGGAGATTTTAGATTTAGCGCTGCAACAATGCCGTCACTGGCACGAGCGTGGATTAAAAATCACCGTGGCGATTAATTTATCCATGCTGTCTTTATCCAACTCGACTTTTGCCGAGCATATCGCCCAAAAAGTAGCCAGCTACGCAATTGACCCTAGCTTTATTGTGCTGGAAATCACCGAAACCGCCGTTATGGGTGATGTGGGCAATGCACTTGGCACACTAGCAAGACTGAGGCTTAAAGGCTTTGGTTTATCGATTGACGATTACGGCACGGGGTTTTCCTCGATGCAGCAACTTTCCCGTATCCCGTTTACCGAGCTAAAACTCGATCGCTCTTTTGTCGATGGCGCGCATACCAAGCCTCACCTGCGGGCTATTTTGGCCAGCGCCATTGAAATCGCCAAAAAGCTAGAGCTCAGAAGTGTGGCTGAAGGCGTTGAATGCATAGAAGACCTTGTGGTTTTACAAGAATTAGGCTGCGATATTGTGCAAGGCTACCTCACCGCCAAACCCATGCCAGGCGATGAAATCGTACCTTGGCTCAAAAGTAACAATCAACGCCTAAGAGAGCTATGCAAGCCCGCCTCTTAAGCCACAAATACCCCATACGCCACCTTTTGCAGGTGGCGTTTATCATTATTACTCTGCTAAAAGCGGCTCAGGATCGCCCTCCAGCTTCACTTGTTCGATCTCTACAAAGCGGCGGGAAATTTTATCGCTGGTAATGCTCACCTGCTGCACATCGTCGTTCACTTGCCGGATATGCGTGGCAAGCTTTTTCATTCTGTCATCAAAGCGAGTGAATTCCTGCCCCAGCTTACCCAGCGCCTCTTTGATAATGTGCACTTGCTTGCGTGTTTCTACGTCTTTAATCACTGCTCTGGCGGTATTAAGCACGGCCATTAAGGTGGTTGGCGACACAATCCAGACGCGCTTAGTCATGGCGTGCTGCACTAGCTCGGGGTGATACGCGTGAATTTCGGCAAACACCGCTTCGGCAGGGATAAACATGACCGCGCCATCTGCCGTTTCATTCGGAATAATATATTTGCTGGAAATATCGTCGATATGCTTTTTAATATCGCCTCTGAAGGCTTTAGACGCCACCGCTCTATCGATCGTGCCATCAAACATACGATGATAATTTTCAAGTGGAAACTTGGCATCCACCGCTACCGTGCCTGTTGGCTCGGGCAGGCGCAA
The DNA here is from genome assembly GCF_042664895.1 of Iodobacter arcticus. NCBI lineage: Bacteria > Pseudomonadati > Pseudomonadota > Betaproteobacteria > Neisseriales > Chitinibacteraceae > Iodobacter > Iodobacter arcticus. The sequence goes on along the minus strand of NZ_JBHTBQ010000033.1, from coordinate 392,112 downwards.
GATACAATCGGCGCGTGTGCCGTTGCTTAAAGTCGATTGAAATTCATACACCTGATTAGGCAACACATTACGGATCAGGTGCTCTAACTGCACCTCGCCAAACGCACCACGGCTGCGCTTGTCCCCGAGCAATTCTTGCAAGCTCACCACATTGGTGGTTAAACCATCAATTTTCTTCTGCGCTTCATCAATCGTTGCCAACCGCGCCATCACATTGGCAAAGGTTTCATTGGTCTTTTTAAACCCTTCATCTAAGCGTTCGGTGACTTTGCCAGAAATCTCGCCCAGCTTAGCGTCAGCCGTTTTGGTCAGCTCACCCACCGTGGCCGTCAGCTGGGTGGTGGTCAGTGCTAAAGCGTTTTGGATTTGCTCCATTTCGCGCACCGATTGCTCAGCCAGCATTTGCGAGAGTTTTAATAAGATTTCTTCCCGCAAGGCATCTTGCTTGCCCGAAAGCTGGCTGGAAATATCACCAAGCTGCTTAAGCACCAACTCTCGCGTTTCAGACAAAGTGGTGGTTAAAGATAGCCGCATGGTCGAGAGTGATTCGGTTTGTGCTGTTTGTAAACGCGTCAGCGATTCACGCGTTTCTTTTAGCTCATGCCCTACGCCGCTCCGTACCCGCTCAAAAGCCTCGGTCATGGTGTCGCGCAGGCGCTCGCCCGATCGCGTTACCGCATCAGAAAGCTGAGCGCCCTGCTGAGTTAAGGCAGCATGAGTGCTTTCTGTTTGCCGGCTTAAGCCCTGGTGCAGGTCAGAAAGCATCTCTCTGTGCTTGGCCTCCAAGTCTTGTGTCAGCGTATCTAAGACATCTCTTTGCGACTGAGCAAGCTGCTGCAAACGCGCAACCACCAAAGCACCCGCCAGCAAAACCACCAGCGTTGTAATTCCAAACAATAGATCTAACATAACTTTCCACTTAACCTGCGACGCCACGATTGTAGGCGATGTATGGCAATACGCCTATAATCCATTCTATGAAATCAATGCTATTTATTGCGCTGTTTGCCAGCGCCGCCCACGCCACAGATACCGCCGCCATTCAACGTGCAGCGCAACAATGGCTGGATCAATCCCTCGCCAACAGCAACGGCGTGCCCAGCTATCAGCTTAGTAAAATAGATAGCCGCATCCAGCTGCCCCCCTGCAAGCAATACGATGTGGGCCTGCCCAGCGGCTACCGACTATTGGGCAATACCATGCTTAGAGTGCAATGTGTGGATGGGGCCAGCTGGGGTATTAATCTGCCTGTGAAAGTTTCTTTACTCATCACTTACTATGTAGCAGCACGGCCCTTATCAGGCAATCAGGAAGTCGGCGCGGGCGATTTAAGCGCCCAGCAAGGCGATCTAGGCACCCTGCCTGGCAGCGTTATTCTGGACCCCGTCCAAGCAGTAGGCCGCACACTAAATACCGCAGTTGCCGCAGGCAAGCCCCTGCGCAGCGAAATGCTCAGGGCTGCAATAGTGATTCAGCAAAATCAAAAGGTACGCATTATTTATCGCGACAATGGGATCGAAGTCGCCAATGAAGGCATTGCCATGAATAATGCAGCTGAAGGGCAATCTGTGCGCGTGCGAGTGGGTACAAGGCAAATAATCCAAGGTCTTGCCACCTCCACAGGTAGTGTGGATGTGAGCAATTAAACGGCCCGATCTCCTTGTACTGCCTTTATCTATGCAGGCGGCTACAGCATATGCAGCAATAAAACAGCCAGAAACAACAGCAAATATCAGCCATATTCACAAGCGAACTGACAAATCGCTCGCTTGCCGCTACAATTTACGGCTTTGTAAAGTCCGCCCAAGCGCTTAAGCATGCAAGTTTTCAGAAGCGTTTCCAACGCTCACCTTCCCCCTACGGCCATCACCATCGGTAATTTTGATGGGCTGCACGCTGGCCACGAAGCGATGTTGTCCGAATTAAAGTCGGCAGCGGCACTGCACGGACTAAAAACCTGTGTACTGACCTTTGAGCCGCACCCGCGCGAATTTTTTGCGCCAGACGCTGCGCCCGCCCGTCTCACCAGCCTGCGCGAAAAGCTGGAGCTACTGGCAGCAAGAGAGATTGATTACGTGATTGTGCAGCGTTTTGATCGCAAATTTTCATCTTTAAGCGCGCTGGATTTTAGAGACCAGATTCTGGCTAAAGATTTAAATGCACGGCATGTGATTGTGGGGGACGATTTTTGCTTTGGAGCCAAACGCGCAGGTGATTTTGCGCTACTGCAAGACAGCAAAGACTTTAGCACCTGTAGCCTTGCCACCGTTGCGGATGGCAATCTGCGGATCTCTTCCACCGCCGTGCGCACTGCTTTAGCTGCAGGCAATATGGATTTAGCCACACATTACTTAGGACGGCCGTACTCGATTGCTGGCCGTGTGGTAGATGGCGATAAAATTGGCAGAACACTTGGTTTTCCTACGGCAAATATTCAAATCAAGCACAATCGCCCGCCTTTATTTGGCATTTTTGTGGTTGAAGTGCACGGGCTTGAGCAGCCTTATCAAGGCGTAGCCAGCCTAGGATTTCGCCCCACCATCCACGGCGGCGATCTCTATCCCAAATTAGAAGCACATTTATTTGATTTTAATCGACAAATATACCGCCAACATCTGCGTGTAGACTTTCTGCATAAGCTGCGCGATGAAGAAAAATACATTGATTTACCGACTTTAGTCGCGCAAATCGAAAAAGATTGCATCGCAGCCAAAGAATGGTTTGCGGTAAATAGATAGCCAAATAGATAAAAACCACCCTAATTACAATGATGCTTCAGCTTAAACACAGGACGCAAAATCTCGAACCACAGAGAGCACAGAGTTTCACAGAGGAACGCAATAGATTTGATACTTTTCTCTGTGGGATCGAGGTCCTCGTTTTACTCTGCGGTTCAGGGTGTAGCTCTCTATCAAGCCTCGCTAAAGAATCTTGCTAATCAGGAAAACCATTGAGAGATCACCATGTCAGAAAAACCAACTAATAAGTACCCAGTCAACTTACTCGACACGCCATTTCCTATGCGTGGTGATCTGGCTAAACGCGAACCGGCCTTTTTAAAAGACTGGCAAGACAATGCGCTCTACCAAGCGATTCGCAGCAAGGCAAAAAAAGAAAACCGCCCTCAGTTTATGCTGCACGACGGCCCGCCGTATGCCAATGGCGATATTCATATTGGCCACGCGGTTAATAAAATTCTGAAAGACATCATTATCAAAGCCAAAACGCTTGATGGCTTTGACGCGCCTTATGTGCCGGGCTGGGATTGCCACGGTCTGCCGATTGAACATCAGATTGAAAAAATCGTTAAATTTGACAAGCAAGCACTGGCTGCCAATCCGAGTATTTTTGAGCGCGTGCAAGAATATCGTAAAGCCAACGGCCTTGATCCTAAGGAAACACGTCTGCCTGCGGCATTTATCCGCGAGCTATGCCGCGATTACGCCGCCATCCAGATCGAACGCCAGAAAGCCGACTTTATTCGCCTGGGCGTTTTGGGTGACTGGAATAATCCTTACCGCACCATGGATTTCAAAACAGAGGCCGATATTGTTCGCACCTTGGGTAAAGTACACGCCAATGGTTATCTGATCCGTGGCCAAAAGCCCGTTCACTGGTGTGTAGACTGTGCATCCGCCTTGGCTGAAGCCGAAGTTGAATACGAAGACAAAGTCTCCCCTGCCATCGACGTGGGTTTCCGTGTCGTCGATAGCGCGGCCCTATCTAAAGCCTTTGGCGGCGTTAGCGTGGGCGATGTACCCGCGTTTGCGCTGATCTGGACCACCACCCCGTGGACCCTCCCCGCCAACCAAGCGGTATCAGTGCACCCTGACTTTATCTACGACTTAATCGCCACGCCTAAGGGCCTGTTGATTTTGGCGCGGGATTTGGCCGAGGCCACCATCAAGCGCTACGACATCGAAACCACCGAAGTGATCGCCCAAGCCAAGGGTGCTGCGCTGGAATTCCTACAGCTGCAACACCCTTTCTTAGAACGCGTGGTGCCGATTATTTGCGGCGACCATGTCACCACCGAAGCGGGTACGGGTTTGGTACACACCGCGCCAGCCCACGGTTTAGAAGACTATGTGGTTGGTTGCAAATATAAGCTTCCAACTGACAATCCTGTTGGCAATGACGGCCGTTTCTATAGCAACATCGAGTTTTTTGCTAATAAAACAGTTTGGGAAGCCAATCCAATGGTGCTTGCGCTCTTGGAAGAGCGTGGTGCGCTGTTTTCCAGCAAAAAACTAGAACACAGCTACCCACACTGCTGGCGTCATAAAACCCCAATTATTTTCCGCGCCACCAGCCAATGGTTTATCGGCATGGAAACCGCAGGCGTTGAGGGAAAAACCCTCAGATCGCAAGCCAATACCGCCGTTGATACAACTGAATTTTTTCCGGCTTGGGGCCGTGCACGCCTAGAAGCCATGATTAAAAACCGCCCAGACTGGTGTGTTTCACGCCAACGTAACTGGGGCGTACCAATGACTTTCTTTGTGCACAAAGAAACCGGCGAATTACACCCTAATTCGGGCGAGCTGCTCGAGATTGTTGCCAAACGCATCGAGCAAGAGGGGATCGAAGCATGGTTCAGGCTTGACGCCACTGAATTGCTCGGCAAAGACGCGGTTTATTACGACAAGCTCAAAGACACACTGGATGTATGGTTTGATTCTGGCTCCACCCACTACGCGGTATTGCGTCAGCGGCCGGAGCTGAGCTGGCCTGCTGACTTGTATCTGGAAGGCTCCGATCAGCACCGTGGCTGGTTCCAGTCGTCCTTGCTCACAGGCTGCGCAACGGCAGGCCGTGCGCCTTACAAGCAATTGCTCACCCACGGCTTTGTGGTGGATGGCAAAGGCTTAAAGATGTCCAAATCCAAAGGCAATGTGATTGCGCCACAAACCGTGATTAACCAGCTGGGCGCGGATATGTTGCGCCTTTGGACTGCATCCACAGATTACTCTGGCGAGCTAACCATTTCTGACGAGATTCTGAAACGCACCGCTGATTCCTATCGCCGCATTCGCAATACGCTGCGCTTCTTGCTGGCCAACATTTCTGACTTTGGTGCAGACAACCTGCTGCCCGCCGAAGAACTACTCCAGCTTGATCGCTACGCCTTGGTTGAGCTGGCCGCATTCCAGCAAAAAATCACCGCGCTGTACGATAAATACGAGTTTCACCTTGCGGTGCAAGAAATCCACGCTTACTGCTCTGAAGGCTTGGGCTCTTTCTACCTCGATATTATCAAAGACCGCCTCTACACCATGGGTGCCGATAGCCGTGGCCGTCGCTCTGCGCAAACTGCGCTCTGGCATATCAGCCAGGCACTGGTTCGTCTGCTTGCACCGATTTTGTCTTTCACCGCACATGAAGCATGGGGCGCGCTCAAAAACGAAGAAAACGTGTTTTTATCGGTCTGGCACACCGTGCCTGCGATCACTGATGCAGAGCAACTGAATGCCCGCTTTGTGCTGGTTCGTGAAGTTCGCGCCGCGGCACAAAAAGAAATCGAGCTGCAACGAGCAGACGGCAAACTAGGCTCCAGTTTACAGGCTGAAGTTGAAATCACCGCCGCAGGCGATACTTACACTGCATTGGCAGATTTAGGCGACGAGCTAAAATTTGTGCTGATTACTTCGCAAGCCCGCTTAGTGAAGGGCGACGCCACCCAAATCAGCGTCAGCGCGTCTACTGCAGCTAAATGTGATCGCTGCTGGCATTACACCGCCAGCGTAGGCACACACGCCGAGCACAGCACGCTGTGTAGCCGTTGCAATGACAATCTATTCAAGCAAGGCGAGGTTCGAGTCCATGCTTAAAAGCGGCTTAGGGCGCTGGCTTGCCATCGCCCTTCTGGTGCTGATCCTCGATCAAGCCAGCAAACATACGATAGAGGCGCTGTTTCAGTTTGGCGAGCAGCGCGCCATTATTCCGGGATTCTTTAACCTGACACTGGCTTATAACCCGGGTGCAGCGTTTAGTTTTCTGGCCGATGCGGGCGGCTGGCAGCGCTATTTCTTTACGGCACTGGCGCTGGGTGTATCGGTGTTTATTGTGTTTTTACTTAAAAAACACCACGCAGAAACCCGCTACGCACTGGCCATGTCGCTGATTCTGGGTGGCGCGCTCGGCAATGCCATTGATAGAATGTTACTAGGCCATGTGATCGATTTTATTCAGGTTCACTATCAGCAACGCTGGTACTACCCAGCCTTTAATATTGCGGATTCAGCGATTTGTATTGGTGCAGTATTAATGGTGATCGATTCATTCCGCCGTGAAACCCCATCGGAGAAAACAGTATGACGATGCAAATTATTTTGGCTCAACCACGGGGGTTTTGCGCAGGGGTAGACCGTGCCATTGCCATCGTTGAAAAAGCCTTAGAGAAATTCGGCGCGCCGATTTATGTACGCCACGAAGTGGTTCACAATAAATTTGTGATTGAAGACCTAAAGAAAAAAGGCGCGATTTTTGTTGAAGATCTGGCCGATGTGCCTGCTGGCAATACGCTGATTTTCTCGGCACATGGCGTTTCACAGGCGGTGCGCGCCGAAGCGGCTGAGCGTGGCCTGTCTATTTTTGATGCCACCTGCCCACTGGTCACCAAGGTTCACCTCGAAGTCAAACGCATGCGCGAGCAAGACTTCGAAATCGTGATGATCGGCCATAAAGGCCATCCTGAAGTGGAAGGTACGATGGGCCAAGCTCAGGGCGGCATGTATCTGGTAGAAGAAGTCAGTGATGTAGCCACTTTACAAGTGGCCAGTGAAAAGCTCGCTTATGTCACCCAAACCACGCTATCTGTTGATGATGCGCAAATTGTGATTGATGCATTGCGCGCAAAATTCCCTAGCATCGTTGGTCCGAAAAAAGACGATATCTGCTACGCCACACAAAACCGTCAGGATGCGGTCAAGCATTTAGCCAAAGAAGTCGATGTGGTCGTCGTCGTTGGCTCGCCGAACAGCTCTAATTCCAACCGTCTGCGCGAAGTCGCCGCCAACCTGGGGATTGACTCCTATATGGTCGACAACGCCAGCGAGCTGAAAGCCGAGTGGTTTACAGGCAAGCAAAATGTCGGGGTGACCGCTGGTGCTTCTGCGCCGGATATTTTGGTACAGCAGGTAATTGCGCAGGTAGAACAATTTGGCGCAGGCAATATTCGCCAAATGGACGGAATCGAAGAAAACGTCATCTTCTCGCTACCTAAGGGCTTGGTGTAAACCAAACCTAGGCTAAGAGCTTACATCTTTCAAAAAAGATCTGTAGGCACAGAGCTAAATAAGAACACAGAGCGCACAGAGAAAAAAATTAAGGTGGTGCAGGCTGGCTTTTACCGCTGCGTTGTAAGCAGCAACGCATCGCCAATCAAATTCACCCCCATTTCTCTGTGCTCTCGATTTGCCTCAGTGTTCTCTGTGTCTACAGATCTTAGGGTTAATGTTTTTATCATTTCTAAGGCCTCCCACGCCGCATGACCTCTCGCACCGACTGCTTCCACTGTGGCGAAACACTTAGCCCAGAATCCTTCCCGATTATTTATCGCAATATCGAGCAGCCCACTTGCTGCGCCGGATGCCAGGCGGTTGCCAATACCATTATTCAAAGCGGGCTGGAGAGCTACTACAGCCAGCGAGATCAACCTGCGGATCGTGCCAAGCCCCTGCCTGACGAGCTACTCGCTCAGCTACACCTCTTCGATGACGTCAGCTTGCAAGCCAGCTTTGTGCTCAATGTAGATGCAGATATTCGTGAAGCCTCACTCATTATTGAGGGCATCAGCTGCGCCGCCTGTATCTGGCTGAATGAGCGCCATATCCAGCGCTTACCGGGTGTGCTGTCCGCCAGCATCAACTACAGCACCCACCGCGCCCGCGTGCGCTGGGATGAGCGAGAGATTCAGCTATCCACCATTTTGCAAGCCGTTGCCGCCATCGGCTACCGCGCCCAGCCTTATGATCAAGCCAAGCAAGAAGAAGGCTGGCAGAAGCAGCGTAAAAGTGCGCTCTTCCGGCTTTGGGTAGCAGGGCTATCCATGATGCAAGTTATGATGTTTTCTGTGCCGATTTATATGTCGAAAGCGGGTGAGATTGCGCCAGAGTGGCTGTATCTCATGCACTGGGCGAGTTTAATCCTTACCCTGCCCGTAGTGCTTTACTCTGCCACCCCCTTTTATATTTCCAGCTGGCGCGATTTAAAACGCCGCCGTACCGGCATGGATTTACCGATTGCCATAGGCGTACTCGCCACATTTATTGCCAGCAGCTATTCGCTGATTACAGATCACGGCGAAATCTATTTTGATTCGGTATCGATGTTTGTCTTTTTGCTGCTGACAGGCCGCTATCTGGAAATGAGCGCAAGACGCAAAGCAGGCGCGGCAACCGAGCAGCTAGTTAAGCTGATCCCTGCTTTTGCCCACAAAATAGACGCGCAAGGCACGATTGAAGTCACCGTAAACAGTCTGCAAATTGGCGAACAGATTTTAGTTAAATCCGGCGAAACCATTCCGGTCGATGGCATTATTCGGCAAGGCTCAGGTGAAGTCAGCGAAGCGCTGCTTACCGGCGAAAGCCTTGCGATTTCCAAATCGGCAGGTATGCAGGTCACGGGGGGCACGCTTAATTTAGCCTCCCCTCTGCATATCGAAGTCAGCCAGGTTGGCGAAAATACCCGCCTTGCCGCCATTGTGCGTTTGCTCGATCAGGCCCTTGCACAAAAACCGCACCTTGCCCTCTTAGCCGAACAGGTATCTGGCTGGTTTGTCAGCATTTTACTGATCACCGCAGCGCTGGCTTGGCTGTACTGGCACTGGCACGACCCGATCCACGCCCTGCCCATTATGGTGTCGGTACTTGTGATCTCCTGCCCCTGCGCACTGGCGCTGGCTACGCCTGTAGCCCTAACTGCCACCACAGGGCACTTAGCCCAGCTCGGGCTCATGGTGGCGCGTAGCCCCGCCTTAGAGACGCTGGCGCAAATCAGCGATGTGATGCTCGACAAAACCGGCACACTCACCCACGGCGAGCCCCGTATCCAGCAATACATCACCAGCCATGCTTCAGAAGAAAACGCACGCGCCATTGCCGCATCGCTGGAAGCGGCCTCGGCTCACCCCTTAGCCCGCGCCTTTCTCATGCCAGAGGCGCCTCTCGCACAAGAAATGCAAACCTACCCTGGCGGTGGCTTAAGCGGCCTTGTAAATGGCGAGCTGTATTTTATTGGCCACCCTGATTTTGTAAACCGCCAATGCGCCATGCTGATGCCAGAGGCCATCCGGCAAGCAGAAGGCAGCATAATTGCACTCGCCAGCAGTCGCACATGGCTGGGTGCGTTTATTGTGGCAGACACATTGCGAGACGATGCAGCCGCTTCAATTCAAGCGCTACGCGATGCGGGCTTACGTTTGCACCTTGTATCGGGCGATAGCAACGCTACCGTGCAAGCTTTGGCTTTGAACATGCATATTGAAAACGCTGTCGGCAGAGCAACCCCCGGCGATAAGTTGGCTTACATCAACACCCTGCAACAGCAGGGGCGCCGAGTTTTGATGATTGGGGATGGTGTCAACGATGCCCCCGTTTTAGCAAAAGCCGATGTATCCATGGCCATGGGGGCGGGTGTCGATGTCGCCCATGCAGCAGGCGATATGGTGCTGCTTAATAATCAGCTGGATCGCCTCCCCAAAGCACTGGCTTTAGCCAAAAAGACACGCAATATTATTCGTCAGAATTTAATTTGGGCCATTGCTTACAATCTTGCCGCATTGCCACTGGCCGTTACCGGTCAGATTACTCCGTGGCTGGCCAGCTTAGGCATGGCGTGCAGCTCGCTGCTGGTAGTGCTTAATGCGCTACGCCTTAAGGGGAAATTCTAGATGGAAAGCCTTTATTTACTGATTCCGCTTTCTGTCTTACTGGTGTTTTTTATCGGAATTATTTTTTGGTGGTCAGTAAAAGGGGGGCAATTTGATGATATGGAGGGACCCGGCTGGCAGATTTTGCAAGACGATGACAGCATGCAAGCGGAAAAAACATCCAAAGACGAAAGAAAAAACAAGGAATTTAAGTCTAACGGAGTGTAAAATGCCGCGATCTGATGAAAGGCATTGATGTTCGTCAATAAGACGGCCAACTGAAGCAGCTAAAGTTCAGTCGGCATAATTACAAAAGAAATATTCACAACTAACAGTAAAGCCATTCATTGCTTACTGATGGCTATGTGCTGGCATGTTGTTCATTTTTAAAGTCACACATTTTAAAGTCCAAGCTGTTGGAGATCAATCGGAGCTCGCATGGAACACCTAGGTACATACAACTACAAAGTGGTGCGGCAATTTGCCATCATGACCGTCATTTGGGGGATTGTCGGGATGCTGGTTGGCGTGATCATCGCCGCCCAGATGTACTGGCCGGAACTTAATTTTGGCCCTTACTTTCATTTTGGCCGCTTGCGCCCATTGCATACTAACGCGGTTATTTTTGCGTTTGGTGGTAGCGGTTTATTCGCGACCTCGTATTACGTGGTTCAACGCACCTGTAATGTGCGTTTGATCTCCGACAAACTGGCCGCCTTCCATTTCTGGGGCTGGCAGTTAGTGATTGTTCTAGCCGCAATCACCTTACCCATGGGTTATACCCGTGGTAAAGAGTATGCCGAGCTGGAATGGCCGATTACATGGCTGATCGCCGTGATCTGGGTTGCTTACGCGATTGTGTTTTTCGGCACGATTGCCAAGCGTAAAGTAAAGCATATCTATGTAGCTAACTGGTTTTATGGCGCGTTTATTCTAGCCGTTGCCCTGCTGCATATTATTAACGGCTTAGCGATTCCTGTTTCTGCCACCAAGTCCTACTCGGTTTATTCCGGTGCGGTTGATGCCATGGTGCAATGGTGGTACGGCCACAATGCCGTCGGCTTCTTCCTGACTGCAGGCTTCTTGGGCATGATGTATTACTTTGTGCCAAAGCAAGCGGGTCGTCCGGTTTACTCCTATCGCCTGTCTGTTGTGCACTTCTGGGCGCTGTCGTTCACCTATATGTGGGCTGGCCCGCACCATCTGCACTACACCGCGCTGCCTGACTGGACTCAATCACTGGGCATGGTGTTCTCTTTGATTCTACTGGCACCAAGCTGGGGCGGGATGATCAACGGGATTATGACGCTGTCAGGTGCATGGCATAAGCTGCGTACTGATCCAATCTTGAAATTCCTCGTGACCGCATTGTCGTTCTACGGCATGTCTACTTTTGAAGGCCCGATGATGGCCATCAAAACAGTTAATGCCCTCTCGCACTACACAGACTGGACTATTGGTCACGTTCATTCCGGCGCATTAGGCTGGGTGGCGATGATTACCATCGGCTCGATTTACTACCTGATTCCGCGCTTATTTAATAAAGAAGAAATGTATTCGGTGAAGCTGATCGATACCCACTTCTGGATCGCAACCATCGGCGTAGTGCTCTACATCTCTTCCATGTGGATTGCCGGTGTAACGCAAGGCCTGATGTGGCGCGCAGTCAATACAGACGGCACTTTAACTTATGCATTTATTGATTCAGTTAAAGCATCGTACCCGTATTACTTTATCCGTTTCTTAGGTGGCCTGTGCTTCTTGTCGGGCATGTTCTTAATGCTTTACAACGTGCTGCGTACCGCTTTTTCGGGCCAAGCCGTCGATGCCAAAATTCCGGCCATCGCCCAACACGCCTGATCGAGGGGAGAAAAAATCATGAAAAACTTTATGAACCAGCTGCAAGCGCGGGTTGAACAAAACGTTGCTTATCTGATTGTTTTAACGCTGCTAACACTCAGCGTTGCCATGCTGGTAGAAATTTTACCGCTGATGTTTAGCAACTCCACGACCAAACCCATTGCCGGGGTAAAGCCTTACACCGCACTGGCACTGGCTGGGCGCGATATCTATGTGCGTGAAGGTTGTTACAACTGCCACTCACAAATGATTCGCCCTTTCCGTGCAGAAACAGAGCGTTATGGCCATTACTCAGTAGCGGGTGAGTCGGTTTATGATCGTCCATTTCAGTGGGGCTCTAAGCGTACAGGGCCTGACCTAGCACGCGTTGGCGCTCGCTACTCTGATGAATGGCATCGTGCTCACTTGATGAACCCACGTGATGTTGTGCCTGAATCCAATATGCCCGCCTTCCCATGGTTGGCTGCAAACAAAGTGGATTCTGCCGCGCTGCCCGCCAAAATGATCGCGCTGCGTAAGCTGGGTGATCCTTACACCGATGCGGATATCAAAGGCTCGATCGCCGCAACGGAAGGCAAAACAGAAATGGAAGCAGTGATTTTCTACCTACAAGGCTTGGGTCTTGCACTCAAGAACAAGAGGTAATTCATCATGGAAATACTAAACGATCTACGCGTGCTTTCTACCGTAGCCAGTTTTATCTGCTTTGTTGGCATCATCATTTGGGCCTATAGCAAAAATAGCAAAGCATCCTTTGATGAAGCGGCCAACCAGCCGCTCCTTGATGATGATCTGCCCTCATCAAACAAGACCTCCTGATTTCTAGAGGATATAAAAAATGACAGATTTTCAAAGTATCTTTTGGAATTATTGGATCGCGATCATTGTGATCGGCGGTATTGTAGCGATGACTTTGCTCCTGATGAGCCAAGGCGTTGTTAAGCTTAAAAAAGGTGAAAACGCCGATGTAACCGGCCACAAATGGGATGACGATCTAGAGGAATACAACAACCCGCTGCCAGGCTGGTGGGTCATGATGTTCTATATGACCATTGTTTTTAGCGTAGTTTACCTTGTACTCTACCCAGGCATTTGGGGTGGCGTCTGGAAATGGACTTCCACCAATCAGTACGGCAAAGAAGTTGTACAAGCCGATTCTAAATATCAGCACTTGTACGATAAGTACTCCAAAATGCCGATTGCCAGCATTTCAAACAGCCAAGAAGCCATGGATATGGGTAAGCGCCTGTATCTGACTTACTGTATCCAGTGCCATGGCGCAGATGCACGCGGTGCAAAAGGTTTTCCTAACCTGACTGATGGCGAATGGCTGCACGGTGGCTCACCAGAAAAAATCCTGGAAACCATTGCCAAGGGCCGCCACGGGCAAATGCCTGCGTTTGGTGCTGTTTTTGGTGAAGAAAAAGTAAAAGACGCGGCCAACTATGTATTACAACTGGCAGGCAAACCACGTAATGAATTGCGTGCCAGCCGTGGCGCAGAGACATTCAAACAAGTCTGTGTGGCATGTCATGGTGTGGAAGGCAAAGGCAATCAGGATTTAGGTGCGCCTAATCTGACTGACAACAACTGGCTGTATGGCGGCTCTGAAGCCGTCATTATTGAGACCATCACCAATGGTCGCAGCAATGTGATGCCTGCCTGGAAAGAATTCCTAGGCGATGCCAAAGTGCATTTACTGGCTGGCTATGTTTACGGTCTTTCCAACAAGGAAAAAGCAAAGTAAAGAAACATCTAGGGTGGGCAGGTGTGTGTGCCCCCTGATGCTTTAAACGGGCGGGCTTATCCCGCCCGTTTTTCCTTGATCGAAATGCTTTGCGCGAGCGCTACGCTGCCGCAAGCCATTTTGCCTGGAGTAGTCAAAATGAGTAAAAAATTACGTGATATTCCCGTCACTGTGATCCAGGACGATGGTGAATATGAAGAAATCCACCTTTATAGCAAGCATAAAAAAATCTACCCTCGCTGGGTAAACGGTTTATTTAATCGCTGGCGCATTCTATTTGTTGTGATCACTCAGCTGTTTTTTTACGGCATGCCCTGGATTCAAATGAATGGCCGCCAGGCGCTGCTGTTTAATTTGAACGAACACATTTTTTACATTTATGGCTTTGTATTTCTGCCACAAGACTTTATCTACCTCACCGCCCTACTCTTAGCCAGCGCCATTGGTCTTTTTGCCTGGACCACCGCAGGCGGGCGGCTTTGGTGTGGTTACGCCTGTCCGCAGACTGTCTACACCGAGATTTTTCTCTGGATAGAAAAATGGGTAGAAGGCGATCGGATGGCCCGTATCAAGCTCGATACCGCACCGCTCAGCGCAAGAAAAATCCGTTTAAAAGTAAGCAAACACAGCATCTGGATTTTGCTATCGCTCTGGACAGGCTTCACTTTTGTTGGCTATTTCACGCCGATTATGGATCTGTGGGCAGAAGCAAGCCGGTTTAATCTCAGCGCGTGGGAAACCTTTTGGGTTTGCTTTTATGGCTTCGCCACTTATGGCAATGCCGGCTGGATGCGTGAGCAAGTCTGTAAATACATGTGCCCCTATGCGCGCTTTCAAAGCACGATGTTTGATGCAGATACCCTGATTATTTCTTACGATGCCGAACGCGGCGACCCTCGCGGCAGCCGTAAGAAAGAAACGGACTACAAAGCCGCCGGCCTTGGCGACTGCATCGATTGCACGGTGTGCGTGCAGGTTTGCCCAGTGGGGATTGATATCCGCGATGGCTTACAATACGAGTGCATCGGCTGTGCGGCCTGTATTGATGCCTGTGACGAAATTATGGATAAAATGCAATATCCACGCGGGCTGATACGCTACACCACCGAAAACGCACTGGAGCATAAATACCCGGAACGCGACATCATCAAAAAAATCACTCGTCCACGGGTAATGATGTATGTGCTGGTGCTGATTATCATTCTGGGCATTACCGTTGGCTCCTTGGTCATGCGTAAGCCGATCAAAGTGAATATCTCTCGTGACCGGGTCGCCATGGTGCGAGAAGCTGACGATGGCTGGCTGGAAAACAGCTATCGCTTACAAATTCAAAATGCCGATGAAAAAGCCCATAGCTATATCATCACCACCGATGGCTTACCCAACTCAAGAACCATTGTGGAAGGCAGCGGTCAGATCTTTGTTGAAGCCACAGCCAGCCAAGATATTGGTGTGCGCGTACAAGTAGAGCCAGGCAAAGCTGGCCCCGGCGGCCATGAAATGCACTTCATTATTACCGCAACGGATAACCCGGCTATCACGGCACGAGAAAAATCTAGTTTTATAGGAAGATAAAATGCAAGTAGAAACAATTGAACCTTGGTACAAGCACCGTCATGTATGGCTACTGATTCTTTTTCCTGCGGTGGCCGTCATCGGCGGGATCAACTTGTTTTTTCAGGCGGTACAAAGTGACGATGGCTTGGTCAGCGATGATTACTACAAAGAAGGCCAGGAAATTAACAGCCAGATTCATCGGGATAGCAAAGCAGCAGCGCTAGGCTTAAGCGGCAAGCTGATGCTGGGCGCTGATGGTAAATCAATCCGTATTCAGCTAAATAAAGCGGTCAACGATAATCTGGTACTCAAGCTGATGCACCCCACCCGTGCAGGAAAAGATCAGACCATTATCTTAAGCAAAGAAGCGCCGCAGTTTTATGTGGGCAAGCTAGAAAATGCCCTCACCCAGCCGCGCTGGCAAGTAGAGCTGGCGGATACGCAAAAGCATTGGCGCTTAAAAGCCGAATGGACCATTAGCGATGCCGAAGCCCTAGCGCTTACCCCTACTTTGTAAGCATCACCCCATAGCCCGCCTGCACCGCGGGCTATTTTTTTGCCTCCACCTGATAAGCCATTACACATTCTCCTTGCCCGCCGACAAACTATGCAAACAGGCTGTTAAATGTCATACAATTGGCCATTGTCTTTGGGCCAAGCTCTGTGCGCGAATTTATTCTTAATACTCAGTGGCATGAAATTATGGGCGTTGGCGTGCTATTTTTTGCCGCCCTGTATTTTGGCTTTGGCGCACTCACCTGGTTTTTAAGCCATCAACTGCTGCCAAAAATCGCCTATGGCCATGTGCTTGATCCTCGTCCACAAGGCCCACATCAGCTCACCCGCGAGCTAAGCCAATCAATACTCGCCATTATTTTATTTGGCACAGGGATGATTTTCCCCTGGGGCATGTTGCAACTGGGCTGGGCGCAGCTCGCCATCCATGCTTCAGGCATGCAGATAGCTACCGAAATCTTCGTCTTAGTGGTCTGGAATGAAATCCACTTCTATATTAACCACCGTCTGCTACACACCCGCTGGCTAAAGCGCTTTCATCTGCCCCATCATCGCTCGATAGTGACCACACCTTGGTCGACCTATAGCTTTCACCCTGTTGAAGCCATCATGCTGGGCAATGTGATTATGCTACCAATGCTGGTGCATGATTTCTCGATTTACTCGCTCGCTGCCGTTCCTGTTTTTAGTATTATTTTTAATAATATCGGTCATTCCAATTACGACTTTTTGCCTGATGCCGATCATGATCGCTGGTGGCTCAATGGTGCACGCCGCCATCATCTGCACCATGCCTGTTACCACGGCAATTACGGCTTTATGTTTCCGTTTATGGATCGCCTCTTAAACACCGCCCTGCCCGCTGACGCCGCCAATAAGCAGATCGAGCGCAATGCTTAGCAGTCTGCCGGATAAGCTGCTTAGAAATAAACGCGATTGGCAAAGCCTGCTCTATCTCATCTTGCAGCCGCTGCTGGTGATTTGGCTATGGCGCACTGGGCTATCCTCGCTGATCAATCAAATCCTCTTTGCCATCGTGCTGTTTCTGACCCTCGGCATTGGCGTGATTCACCACAATCACACCCATTTGCGGATGTGGCACTGTAAACGCTTCAATCGAATCAGCGATTTCTGGATCACGCTCTTGCAAGGCCACCCTACTTTTGTGTTTTATCCGGCGCATATCCGTAATCACCACCGCTATCGCCACGGCCCTAAAGATGTGGCGCGCACTTATCGCTTTGGTAGCGACAGTAATCATCTGATCGGCTATCTTTTACACCCATTGCAAGCCACGATCGTACTTTATCCACTGTTTATAGACTGGCTGCTGTGCTTAAAGCAGCGGCACGCCGGCGTGTTTTATTACTGCCTGCGTCAATACGTAATAGTGCTCTTACTCTGGGGTATTTTGGCTTGGATTAACTGGCAAAAATTTCTTATTTTTGTCTTACTGCCCCAGCTCTATGGCCTGCACTGGCTGCTGGCGACCAATTACCTGCAACATGCCCATGCCAATGGCAACTCAAATATTAATTTTGCTCGCAACTTTGAAGGCTGGGTCAACCCGCTGCTGTTTAATATCGGCCTGCATACAGCGCACCATCGCCACCCGCGTGCACACTGGTCGGCGCTCACCCAACTCCACCTGCAATACCAAGATCAAGTCGATCCGCGCCTCAATGCCGGCCCGCTACTTTGGTATATGTGCCGCAGCTATTTTCTAAGCCCCATCTGGCCACGCTGGCGTAGCCAGAGCTTGATGAGCCATACCAAGGAATCCTGATGCCTATTCAGTTTGAACATGTTTACCTTGCCGCAGCGGGGCTGCATCTACCCGGGCCAGCTATCAACAATGAAGAGATGGATGCCTTTATTGCCCCCATCAATCGTATTTCTATGCGGATCAAAAGCCGGATTCTGGCGGAGAATGGCATCCAAACACGGCATTATGGCATTGATGCACAGGGCCAGACCGTTGAAAACCACGCCCAAATGTCCGCAGCCGCAGTACATCAGTGCTTAGATCGGGCACAGACATCTCTCAGCGACGTAACTTTATTGGCCGTTGGCTCATCGGGGGGCGACGCGCTCATGCCGGGCTTTGCCAATATGATTCAGGGCGAGCTGGCTGCGCCGCCGATGCAAACTATTTCCTGCCAAGGCGTATGTGCGGCAGGCGTCAGTGCGATTGAATTTGCCGCGCAAGCCATCGAGCTTGGTTCGCACCAACAAGCGCTGGCTGTGGCCGCCGAAATGCCATCACGCATGTTCAAAAAAAGCCGCTTTGCCCCGCGTGGCTATCAAAGTGATTTTGACGCGCACTTTTTGCGCTGGATGCTATCCGATGGTGCCGGTGCGCTGCTACTCAGCCGCCAGCCCAAGGCAGGGCTAAATATCAAGCTTAAATGGATTCATCAAAAGAGCTTTTCTGGTGATTACCCAGTGTGTATGCAGCTGGGCCTGACGGAAGATCGCAGCCAGTCTTTTCTAGATTTTGCTTCTTCTAGCGAGGCCGAAGCGGCTGGCGCAATGTCGCTACGCCAAGATATCCGCATGTTGCCGCAGCTATTTGATGTGTGTATCCATGAGTATGTAAAATTGGTTGATGAAGGCTGGATTAAATCGACCGACATCGACCATTTTCTTTGCCATTACTCATCGGCCAAATTTATGCCCGTCGTCGAAGACCTACTCGCCAAAGCGGGGCTTAGCATCCCGCCAGAGCGCTGGTATAGCAATCTGGCTACACGCGGCAACACGGGCGCTGCATCTATTTTTATTATGCTGGCTGATTTCTTACAAACCAAGCCGCTTAAGGCTGGTGAAAAGATTTTCTGTTTTATCCCGGAATCAGGGCGGATCAGCGCAGCGTATATGCTATTTGAAGTAGTCGATGAGGACACCAGCAGCCCACCTATCGCTCCAGCCGCCGCCCCTACTGACACCTTCGAGCCCAATATCCCAGCGCCACATCAGGCGGAAAATGCCCCGCTTGCGCTGCAACCTCTGCTCACTCAACTCGCCAGCCTATGGCAAGATTATCGCTCGCAAGTCTGGCGCAGCCCTGTGATCTCGCAACTGGTGAGCCAGCGTTTTGATGTGGCAAGCTACCGCAACTGGACTGCCGCCTGGGTGCCGCAAGTGCGCGAAGGCAGCTTGTGGATGAGGGAAGCAGCCGCCTCGCTAAGTGGCGACTTTGCCCCGCTCGCCAGCCTGATCGAGCTGCACGCTAATGACGAGCAACACGATTTCGAAATCCTCTATCAGGACTACCAAGCTGCCGGTGGCCAGCTGCCACTCACCGCGCTCAAACGTAACCCAGGTGGCGAAGCACTTAATAGCTATCTACATGCACTCGCCGCAACACCCAACCCTATTGGCCTCTTGGGCGCAATTTATATTATTGAAGGCACAGGCCAGCGCATCGTGCCTGCGCTCTTGCCCATGCTGCGTCAGCAAGTAGCCCTGCCACCGCAAGCCTTCAAATTCTTGGAATACCACGGAGCCAACGACGAACACCATCTAGCCCGCTGGCTTGCCGCCGTAGAAATCACTCTCGCCATCGACCCCAAAGCAGCTACAGCCATACTCAACACCGCCAAACGCTGCGCACAACTTTATTTAATGCAGTTTGAGCATATTTAAAAAATGATGTTATGCCGCCAAACCCAAATCTTGAACCACAGAGAACACGGAGGACACAGCGTTTCATAGAGAAAAGCAGGCTTTGAATTAAGAGATTTTCCATTGGGTTTTAAGGGTTTTTGAAGCCCAGATAATCTGGACTTTAATCACGGCTAGTAGCATAGGGCTTAAATCTCCCCTTGAAGAACGCCGAAGCGAGGAACAAGCGGGGCGGGGTTTCTTTGATGCCTGTTTGAGCGAAGCAAGTTCCGCAGCCGCCAACTCGATTGTCCGCAGTGAGGGGATTTCGTGCTGGTCGGCGTAAAGATCAGGTAACACTTTAGTGGCGACACCACGATTGATGACGGCAAAGTGCAGCTGAACGGCACACTGGTCAGCAAAACCGCCCATGTCACCAAAGGCACCATGACACTGGGTTCGGCAGAGCGTGCTGGACACCCGTGATATGACCGTCGATGACAAGCTGTCGGGAATCCAGCGGCGCTGCTGGATTACCGGTAAACACACTAGGGGATGATGGGCCGGCCATTTGGGAAAGTTAATACAAAGTAAGCCATAAGCCATCTTACGCAGGGAGCCATACTCCCTGTTTTTACGTCAAGATCTCCTCCATGACTTGCTTGGGTTTTACCACCTTAAACACCGCCACCGCAGTTAATCCAGAGCCAATATTGATAATGAGCAAGCCAAAGCTAAACCACAGATACCAGCGGGAAGACATTAATAATTTAATCATCATGATTCCAATAGCGTACGCACGCCTGCCTTACCAGAAATAGGCAATGGCATACGAGCAAGAAAGGGGATTTATCCCGTGATGATTTATTGGGCGCGAAGCTGTAGGGCGCACTCGAAGCGTTTCGCTTAGCGATTGCGCAGCATCGAAAAGTGAGACGCGCAGTGCGCCATCAAGCTACGCCATACACGGCAAAGCCCATGCTCAAATAAGACATCAATGGATTGGGTAATACGCAGGCGTTCGTAACCTGCCAAGCTAGGAGGCTAGTGGGGTGTCATCAGAAATACATCAGCAGAGCGGGCTGCTGAAGAAAGGCTCGCACGAAACATTCGTGGATATCTCTTGTTAGGGTGAGCGGCTAATTTATCAAACTGAAAACATATCGTAAATATAATCCCAATACGTCTGAATAAGATGCACGCTTTTACAACAAAATCTTCCATCCTCGCAAAAAAAACGGACATCCGAAGGTGCCCGTTTTTACATATCAAACCAAGGAAATTTAAGCCCTCATCATAGAAAGAGTCGGTATTTATAGGATGTACAGCCGACCCTCCCTTGGCTTTCTCCGTAAAACTCCGTACTCCGTGGTTCAAGGTTTGGGTTTTACTGCGTCCCGGCAATCTCTTCTTCACTCGCGCTTTCTGCCTTAGGGATTGCAGCTTTAGGGGGCACGGGGTGCATCACTTCCGGGCTAACACCTTTGCCATCTGGCCCTACGTTTTGATTAACAGCAGGCAGGTGGTGAGCGATGCCTTTGTGGCAGTCGATACAGGTCATACCTTCAGACAGGCCTTTTTGATGGGCATTGGCCGAGCGAGTGTTTTGCTCCATATAGTCAAAATACTCGTAGTTATGGCAGTTACGGCAGGCTTTGGAATCGTTGGCCTTCATCCTTGCCCATTCGTGTTGCGCCAGCTCGATACGCTTATCCAAGAATTTCTCACGCGTATCAATATAGCCTGTGAGCTTGCCCCAAACTTCTTTAGAAGCCTCAAGCTTGCGCCACATTTTTGGGCCCCATTCATGCGGCACATGGCAATCCGGACAGGTTGCACGCACACCGGAGCGATTGGTGTAGTGCACGGTTTCTTGGTATTCCGGATACACATTACTCGCCATTTCATGGCAACTTAAACAGAATTTCTCGGTATTGGTCATTTCCAGCGCGGTGTTAAAACCGCCCCAAAAGATAATCCCCACAATAAACGCCACAATCACACCGACATAGCCAATGCGTAAGCTGCGTAATTTTTGCAGCAAGGCACAAAGACGCGCCTTCAGTGAGGGCTTGGTTTCATCGCTCATTATTCAATCCTTTTACTTAACCAAGCCATCCGCTGGCTTAAAGGTATTGCCAACCAAAGGCTTGGCATCCGTTTGCGGCACATGGCATTGCTGACAGAAATAACGGCGTGGCGAGATATTGGTAAGCTCAGTACCGCCACGGGTTTTAAAATGGGTAATCGATACCTTGGTCGCGCCGGTATCTGCCGTGCGATCCCAACTATGGCAATCAAGGCATTTATTAAACTCTTTGGTAATGAGATAGCCCTTGGTGGTGTGTGGAATCAGCGGTGGCTGCTGCACAAACTGGCGAGGCAATGGTTTGCGATCTTTTTCCCAGCGATAGTTTTCAGAAGGCGCATCGCCTTTAACCGCTTCAGTACCGCGCAAAGACTTCAAGGTTTCCGCCTGCGCCACGGGAGCGCAGAGCATACAGAAGCTCAGAAACAGCGCCAGCATCGGCATTAATTTTTTCATTTTTTTCTCCTTTGGATGAATAAATGGCCCGATCACTAAGCGCCATTTATCCCTAACCCCATTCGTAGGGCGGGTGCAACCCGCCATTTATTCCAAGTAATTTGGCGGGCTTGCACCCGCCCTACACGCCTAAGCTTTAACCACTTTTACCGCACATTTTTTGTAGTCGGTTTGCTTAGAAATCGGGCAAGTCGCATCCAGCGTCAACTTGTTCACCAAGCGGCCTTCGTCAAAGAAGGGGATAAAAATCAGCCCCATCGGCGGCTTATTCCGGCCACGTGTTTCTAAGCGCGCTTTAATATCCCCACGGCGTGACGATACTTTCACCAGCATGCCGCGCTGTAAGCCGCGTTTTTGAGCGTCATTCGGGTTCATAAACACCATCGCTTCCGGCACGGCTTTATGCAGCTCAGGCACACGACGCGTCATGGTGCCGGTATGCCAATGCTCCAAGACACGGCCAGTACAGAGCCACATATCAAAGTTAGCGTCAGGCATTTCTGGCGGGGCTTGGTAAGGCAAGGCGATAATATTGGCGCGGCCATCTTTATTGCCGTAGAAACGCACGCCCTCGCCTTTTTTCACGTAAGTATCGTAGCCTTCGCGATAGCGCCATTTGGTTTCCTTGCCATTCACCACAGGCCAGCGTAAGCCGCGTGCTTGGTGATACATATCAAAGGGCGCTAAATCGTGGCCATGGCCGCGACCAAACTGGGCGTACTCTTCAAACAAGCCTTTCTGGATATAAAAACCAGCCAGCTTGGCTTCAACATTATCAAAGCCCTTGTACTGATCGGCGGCTTTAAATTTATCTACATTGCCATTCACATACAGCACGTCGTAGAGCGTTTTGCCTTTAACCGCAGGCTGTTTGGCGATCAAATCGGCAGGCCAAACGTCTTCCACCTTAAAGCGCTTAGCAAATTGCATTAGTTGCCACAAATCTGATTTTGCTTCACCAGGTGCATTCACCTGCTGACGCCAAAGCTGAGTACGGCGCTCGGCATTGCCAAAGCCGCCCTCTTTCTCTACCCACATCGCGGTTGGCAGTACCAGATCGGCCGCCAGCGTTGATGCGGTTGGATAAGGATCAGACACCACAATAAAGGTATCCGGCCTGCGCCAGCCCGGATACAGCTCTTCATTAATATTGGGGCCCGCTTGCATATTGTTATTACACATCTGCCAATAGACTTTAATCTTGCCGTCTTTAATCGCCCGTGCCATTGCGACTGCATGCAGGCCAATTTTGGCAGGCACGGTGCCTTCAGGAATGCGCCAGATTTCTTCGGCGTGTTTGCGGTGTTCTGGATTGGCGACCATCATATCGGCAGGCAGGCGATGAGCAAAAACACCCACTTCACGCGCCGTACCACAGGCGGAAGGCTGGCCGGTCAGTGAAAACGGGCTATTACCCGGCTCGGCGATTTTGCCGGTCAGCAAATGGATGTTGTAAATCATATTGTTCGCCCAAGTGCCACGGGTGTGCTGATTAAAGCCCATAGTCCAGAACGAAGTGACTTTGATTTTAGGATCGGCGTAGAGCTCGGCCAGTGCAATCAGCCGGTCTTCTGGAATACCGCAAAGCTTGCTAACTTTATCTACCGTGTAATCGGATACAAATTTTGAAAACTGCTCAAACGAGCCGTCTTTCATATCATTCGGATTGTTTTTTGGCTTGCCCGAAGCATCAGGATAGCCATTAAATTTAGCATTCACTTCTAGCGGATTATTGGGGCGCAGGCCATAACCAATATCCGTTTCACCAATTTTGAAATTACAGTGATCTTTTACAAACTTCTGATTGACGCGGCCGGTTTTGATGATGTGATGGCAAATAAAATTCATCATCGCCAAATCGGTTTGCGGGGTAAATACCAAGCCATAGCCGATATCGGCCAACTCAAAAGAGCGGTGCTCATAAGTCGATAACACCGCGACTTTTACTTTGGGATTAGATAGGCGTCGATCGGTAATCCGGCTCCATAAAATCGGGTGCATTTCGGCCATATTAGAGCCCCAAAGCACAAAGGCATCGGCCACTTCAATATCGTCATAGCACCCCATAGGCTCATCCATACCAAAGGTACGCATAAAGCCGCCTACCGCGCTGGCCATACAGTGACGTGCATTACAGTCTAGATTGTTCGAACGAAAGCCCGCTTTCATTAATTTAACGCCGGCATAACCTTCATAAATCGTCCATTGGCCCGAGCCAAACATCGCGATGGATTCTGGCCCGCTGGTTTTAAGCGCTTCTTTCCATTTTTTTTCCATAATGGCAAACGCTTCATCCCAGCTAATTGGGGTGAATTCGCCGTCTTTATCATATTGACCATTTTTCTTGCGCAGCAAAGGCTGGGTTAAACGATCTTCGCCGTACATGATTTTGGAAAGAAAATACCCTTTCACGCAGTTCAAGCCCCGATTCACTTCTGCATCAGGGTCGCCTTGGGTCGCCACTACACGGCCATTTTGTGTGCCCACCAGCACCGCGCAACCCGTACCGCAGAATCGACAGGGTGCTTTATCCCAGCGAATAGCGCTTTTGCCCTCACCTGCCGTTGCAGGCATGGTTTTAGGTGCTGCACCGGCCAGCGGGATGCCTGCACTGGCTACCGCAGCAGCGACGGCAGATATTTTAATAAACTCACGGCGATCCAGGCTCATGATAAGCGCTCCTCAGATTTTTTTGATTTCAATAAAGGGGGTGGTGGCATTTCTTCGTCACAATATTCATAAGCCAGCGTGGCCGATGCAACATGGGGAATGTCTTGAATTTGTTTGAGTAGATCGGATGATCGAATCCCTGGCACATCCTCGATGGTGATAATCAGCCGCCCCTCATGCTCAAGATGTAACTCCACCCCTTGCACAGCGAGCACCGCCGCTTTTACTTCTTCTAAATAATCGGGCACCGCCCGAATCACTAAGCTAAAGATATTCATACTGTCAGCTCCAACAAACGAATGCTCTGGCTTGGGCACGATGCGGCGCAAGCTCCACAGCCATTACACTGATCCGGGTTTACAAAGGGACGTGCTACTTTGCCAATGGCAAGCTGAAAGCGAATCGCCTGCTCATCACAGGATTCGCCGCAAATACGGCATTCAACGCCCCGCTCTGCAAGGCAGCTTTCATTAATTTTCGCCTTGATTTGCCAAGGCGGGTTGATGCGCGAATCTAAAGCATTACTAGAGCAGGCACTCACGCAATCACCACAGAAAGTGCATTCGGCCTGAGTAAAATCCACCACCGGAAATCCGCCGTCGCCCACTTTGATAATTTGCGTGGGGCAAGCCGCCGCGCAATCGCCACAGCGCGTACAGCAATCAAGAAAATCAGGCACAGCCCAAGGCGGGCGAAGCGCCGCTGAAGCACGGCGGCGCCCAAAAAGTAAATTGCGGCGTGAAGGATCCACTACAGCGGCCAGTTTATTTGTAAGGATTTCTAAGACTAGGCTGCACAGGCAATAGATACAATGCCTCTTTAGGGGGTATACGCCACAGGCCGCGGCAACAGCTACCTACTTAGAGATAGGCGGCAGGCCGCCATGATTTGCATCAGGCAAACAGGGCATGGTGTACTACGGCGCGAAGATAAAGGCATAAAATAAAACGCAAGGAACAAGCAAGCAGCAAGAGCACTCAATACAAGCCAAGCACAAAGGCCGGGGTATAAGCCATTAGAGCCACCGACCCATGTGCATGATGCTCACACTTAGAATAATAATGATGCAGCAGGCTCGCTCTTTCCGATGGCAAGCTGTAACAAACGCATTCACAACATCATCAAAACCCGTACCCACGCGCATCCTATTTAAGCACCACGAAGGAAATTTGGAGGTAGACCGTGTTACGTATCGGAAACTCTTTCCGTGAAACATCTATTTTGCGCTTTATCGCCCATGCTTTATTGCTAATAGTGTTGCCTGCTTTTCTGGCTTTTTTAATGAGCTGGAGCAGCGTTGCAAGCTCCAGTGGTGAGGGTGCGGCCATCAATCTGGCGGGCTCCTTACGTAAGCAAGTATATTTAATTGTGGCCACCCATTACGCACCGCCCGCCCCTGTGCCAGGCAGCCGCCCTCTCTTGCAGCAAGTCATCGCCGACTTTGAACAACGCCTCTACCACCCCATCCTGCTTAGCAACCTGCCCTCAGCCGCCGATGACCCGGTGCGCGTCAGCTACAACATCATGGAAACAAACTGGCGCACCGCCATCAAAAATGATTTAGCCCAATTAAACACCGAGCGCGACGGCAATATCCTACCCAGAGCCATTCAATTTGTGGCCCTGATTGATGCCTATGTCGTGGCCATCGAAGCCCGGCACGAAAGCCGCCTGCTCTGGCTGGGGCGTATTCAATGGATCACCCTGGGTATTATGATTTTGGTGCTGATTCTGACTTTGCGATGGCTCTCCCTTCGCGTCACCCAACCCCTGATTGCGATGGCAAAAGCCGCCAAAAAAATCAGAAATGGTGATTTAAGTGTGCGCTCGCCCGAAGAAGGCGCGGGGGAGATCACCCAGCTGGGCCAAGCTATCAACCATATGGTGGCCGAATTAGCGCAGGGTATTAGCGAGCTGGAATCCCGCGTCACAGAAAAAACCAAAGCGCTCTCGCAAAACCAGCGCAGCTTAGAGCTTTTGTACCGCACCAAACAACGCCTCTCCGACCAGGAGCCCAACAAAGCCACATTCGATCAGGTTTTAAGTGATCTGGGCAGCGTGGTCGATCTGGAACACGCCGCTATTTGCATCACAGAAACAGAACAGGCCCCCTTGGCATTTCGCTTTGCCGTCATGCCTAATCGGCCCAGCGAATATTGCGACCGAAACGCCTGCCAGTCTTGCGCCTCTGCCGCCAACACGCCCCGCCAGCACCCCAGCCAAGTGGTTTTTCACCTCACTGAAGGACTCAAAAACTACGGCATTATGCCGGTTAGGCTAAAAGCCAAGCAGGAACTTGCCCCCTGGCAAAGACAATTACTGGAAGCCATTGCCCAGCAAATTGGTACGGCCCTAGCCAATGCCAAGCGTAAACAAGAGCTGCACCGCTTGGCTCTCCACGAAGAGCGCTCTGTGATTGCCCGCGAGCTGCATGATTCGCTGGCGCAATCTTTATCCTATTTAAAGATTCAAGTGGTGCGCTTACAAACACAATTTCCTGAGGAAGCACGCAGCGATACCGCCCAAGCCGCCCTGACTGAACTACGCGAAGGCCTGAGTGATGCTTACCGCCAGCTGCGCGAGCTACTCAATACCTTTCGCTTGCAAATGCA
Organism: Iodobacter arcticus; assembly: GCF_042664895.1. NCBI lineage: Bacteria > Pseudomonadati > Pseudomonadota > Betaproteobacteria > Neisseriales > Chitinibacteraceae > Iodobacter > Iodobacter arcticus. Next base: position 365,128 of record NZ_JBHTBQ010000033.1, on the reverse strand, counting down.
CGAGCGAGGCCTAGCCGCTGCGCTTGAACAAACCGTGCAAGAATTCACTGAACGCGGCGCTCATCCTGTCATTTTAGAAAATCACTTAATGGGGGTAGAGCTGAGCGCGCACGAAGAAATCCATATTCTGCAAATTGTGCGCGAAGCCCTTGTCAATATCGAGCGCCACGCCCATGCAGAGCATGCATGGATCACCCTTGCATGGCTGAACAACACGATTCTGGTAACGATTGCCGACGACGGCTGCGGCATCGCCGATCATCCGGATAAACAGCAACATTACGGACTCAGCATTATGCGTGATCGCGCCCACAGCCTGAAAGGCCAGCTCACCTTCAGGCGCCAGACACCCAGCGGCACTTTGGTCTCTTTGCAATTCACCCCCAACACCCCATTTGCTGCTTAGCTGCCAAGATGGCCCAATACGCTCCGCCACCGCCAAAGGAAAACATAATGAGTCATAGATATACCGTCGTTGTCATCGACGATCACCCCCTATTTCGCAAAGGCGTAGTGCAGCTTTTGGCCTTGGATGAGCGATTTAATGTCATCGGCGAAGCCGCCAGCGGCGCGGAAGGCCTTGTGCTGGTTGAGGCTCAAAATCCAGATTTAGTGATCTTAGATTTAAATATGAAAGAAATGGATGGCATTGCCACGCTGCGCGCTATCAAAGAGCTTGATCTGGACTCACGGGTGGTAATGCTCACCGTTTCCGATCAATCATCCGACTTAGTCGCCGCAGTGCGGGCTGGGGCTGATGGTTATTTGCTCAAAGATATGGAGCCGGAAGAAATCGTTGCCAGCCTAGCCGAAGCGCTAGACGGCCAAATGGCGATCCCCGAACGCTTGGGCCGCGTACTCGCCCTAGCGATGCGCGAAGACGACGGCAGCGAGCGCAACGCCATGATGGCATCCTTAACCGAGCGAGAACGAGAAATACTAGGCTGCCTTGCCAATGGCTTATCCAACAAACTGGTCGGCAGGGAGCTAGGCATTGCAGAAGGCACAGTAAAAGTACACGTCAAAAGCCTACTGCGAAAACTAAACTTCCGCTCACGGCTAGAAGCGGCAATTTGGGCAGTGGAGCAGGGAATAAAACTGGGATAGTGGCTATTTCTAAAAAGTTCTGTAGACACAGAGTACGGGGAGAACACAGAGCACACAGAGAAACCCTTGTTGGCACACCGCTTTATCGTATCCATGCGGAGAACACAAACAGCGCGGGCATAAAAACTTGCCCACCCTACATAGAAGTGGCAATTTGAACCTCTATATAAAGCTGAGCCAAGAGCGCTGCAAACAAAAAAACACAGAGCACACAAAGAAAACCTAAACTCAGTTTTTTTTCTCTGTGTGCTCTGTGTTCTTATTTAGCTCTGTGTCTACAGAACTTTTAAAAACTCACCCACCCGTTTGTGACATAAAGCGGATGATTTTGCCTGGTTGCTCTTTAAACTCGTGGCGTTCTGGTTTTAGCTCGATGGCGGATTTGAGTGCGGTGAGGATTTCTGCATCGCTGGCTCCGCCTCGCAGCAACGGTGCAAATTCAAATTTTTCTTCTTGGCCCAAACACATATATAAAGTGCCATCCACGGCCAGCCGGACTCGATTACAGGTAGCACAGAAGTGTTGTGAGATGGGCGTAATAAAGCCCACTCGCCCGCTGCCGTCGCTCGTTTGCCAGTAACGCGCGGGCCCACCACCTAGCTCGGCCACTTCGGGAATTAGGCCAAACTCTGCAACCAGCTGCTCACGCACAGGGTTTAAATCTAGATACTGCGCATTGCGGCCGGTGCTGCCCATGGGCATAGCTTCGATCAGACGCAAAATAAAATCATTTTCTAGGCAAAACGCCACCATGCGGTTGATTTCGTGCTCGTTCACACCGCGCATCGCCACCATATTGAGCTTAATCGGCTCAAACCCAGCCGCCTTACCCGCCATAATCCCCGCCATAATGGCATCGAAACTATCGCGTCCCGTGATGGTATTCACACAGCCTTTATCGAGCGAATCCAAGCTCACATTAATCCGCTTCACCCCTGCGGCTTTGAGTGCTACCGCATGCTTTACTAACTGAGTTGCGTTAGTAGAGAGCGATAAATCTTCCACCCCTGGCAGCGCCGATAATCTTGCCGCTAGTTCAGGCAAATTGTGGCGCAGTAAAGGCTCGCCCCCTGTAAGGCGCACACGAGAAACGCCTGCTTGGGCAAAGATGCCCACTAAGCGCGTCATTTCATCAAAACTTAACCAGTTTGCAGGCTCTTCATAGCCATTAAAGCCTTTGGGCAGACAGTAATTACAGCGCAAATCACAGCGATCCGTTACCGACAAACGCAGGTAGCGAATCGCACGGCCAAATCGATCTTGTAAGGGAGCAATCGGTGAAGCAAACATCGGGCTTCCTTAAAACGGGGAGAGAGCAGCTTTCAATGAAGCTCATCATTAGTCGCACTATATGGTGATATATGACAGCTCAACAATGTGCATTTGTAATAAACAGCGGCATGGCGGAAACACACCCCATCTTGAGCCGCAAATGCTTGTGTAGGGCAGGCAAAACGCTTTATCTTGCCCACCCCAAGCAAAGCAACAACCCAATCATCATCTGTCACCTCCCACTATAACGCCAAGCCTGTTATTTAGCCTGTTGCATTTAGGACTACCTCTTTTGAGATAGGCCCAAATACCTGTCAGCAGAAAAGCGCAAATCCGTATACTGCCAGCATGCTTTCTGTATCCAAACTTTCAGCCCATCGCGCTGATCGCCCCCTTTTTGCCAACCTATCATTTACTCTCGATACTGGGCAATGCCTGCACCTGCGCGGCGCAAATGGCGCGGGCAAGACCACCTTGCTTAAAATGTTGGCGGGACTCAGCTCGGTGCAGGCTGGCAAAATCACTTGGCAAGGCAAGGCATTGGCGGCTTGGGGCGATGATTACTACGCCGCACTGCATTATCTAGGCCATAAAGATGGCTTAAAAGATTTGCTTAGCCCATTGGCTAATTTGCGCCTTGCAACAGATTTATCAGGGCAGGCTTTAAGCGAAGCCGCAGCACTTAAAACCCTCGCTCAAGTCGGGCTGATCCACCAATGCGATCTAGCTGTACGCTCCCTTTCGCAAGGCCAGAAAAAACGCGCGGCCTTGGCAAGACTACTCGCCATTAGCCGCCCTCTTTGGTTACTTGACGAGCCTTTTGTAGGCCTCGATCAAGCTGCGCAAAATCAACTGGGTGAGTGGATTGCCCAGCACAATCGTGACGGCGGCATCGTTATTCTTACCTCGCATCAAACACTACCCAATGCCATTCAAAACATCATCGAGCTTGATTTAAAGCAGGTAGCGCAGCATGAGTAGCGCACACTTTTTTGCAGCCATCGTTCGCCGTGATTTATTACTGGCGTGGCAGCAGCGTGGCGATTTGCTGGTCGGCGTGGTGTTCTTTGTTTTAGTCGCCTGTTTGTTCCCACTCGCCATCGGCCCCGAGCCTAAGTTACTCGCCCGCATCGGCCCCGGCGTGCTGTGGGTGGCGGTGATTCTTGCCAATTTACTCGCCCTGCCTCGGCTGTTTAATAACGATTGGCAAGATGGCAGCTTAGAGCAATTACTCATCGCCCCTGCCCCCGCCAGCGTGATGGTGGCAGGCAAGCTGGTCGCTCATTGGTTAACGACCGGCATTCCACTTACCCTAATCGCCCCTCTTTTAGGCATTCAATACGGATTAGAAAGCGACACCCTGTTCATGCTGATGGCCAGCTTACTACTCGGCACACCCACACTGAGCGCGCTGGGCAGCATCGGCGCAGCGCTCACCCTTGGCGTGCGTCAAGGCGAAATGTTATTGGCTCTTTTAGTATTACCGCTCTACGCCCCCGTGTTGATTTTTGGCAGCGGCGCGGTCGCCGCCGTGGCTGGCGGGTTATCCGGCATGGCCGAGCTATCCTTACTTGCCGCCATCCTCTGCGGAACGCTATTTTTAGCGCCTTGGCTGGCTGCGATGTCGGTGAGATTGGCTATTGAATAGCTTTGCTTAATGCTGAGAAAAGCGGATGTTTTGTAGGGCGGGTGCAACCCGCCAATATTTAATATAAAAGACGAAAACGGCGGGTTTCACCCGCCCTACGCATGGCAGCCCACACAAAGAAACATCCAGGGAAACAATGAAACCAAGCCATAACGGCCCGCGCTGGCTGAATTTATTTTCTTTTGCCTCCCCCATGCAGTTTTACCCGCTGGCTGGGCGGCTAATCCCGCTATTTATGGCTGTAGCCCTTCTGCTCTGTGCTGTGGGGCTGTGGCTAGGCTTTGCCATTGCGCCTAGCGACGCCCAGCAGGGGGAAGGCTATCGAATTATTTTTCTGCATGTGCCTACCAGCTGGATGGCGATGTTTATTTATATCGTCATGGCGGTTTGGTCGGTGATGCATCTGATTTTGCGCACACGCTTATCGGCAATGATGGCGCAAGCCTTGGCCCCAACGGGTGCTTTGATGGCGTTTCTGTCGCTCTTAACGGGCGCACTTTGGGGCAAGCCAATGTGGGGAACTTGGTGGGTGTGGGATGCACGGCTTACCTCGATGCTGCTGCTGTTTTTTCTGTATTTAGGCTTTATCGCCCTCACCCGCAGCATTGATGAGCCCGATCGCGCCGACAAGGCGGGATCAGTGCTGGCGATCGTCGGGGTATTTAATGTGCCGGTGATTTATTTCTCAGTTAAATGGTGGAATACCCTGCACCAAGGCGCGTCGATCTCGATGGAAAACGGCAGCAGCATGGCCAGTACGATGCTCATTGCGATGCTGTTGATGTCGCTGGCGGCGTGGATGTACAGCATCGCCACTTGCCTATCCCGCGTTCGCACGCTTATTTTGCAAAGAGAAAGCCGCACTCGCTGGGTAAAAGAGCGCATCGCCCAAGGAGAGAAATAATGTTCTCAACTATCTACTGGGCCAGCTTCAGCGATTTTATTCATATGGGTGGATACGGCTTTTATGTTTGGGGATCTTTCATCGCCTGTGTTTTAGGGCTGGGCATAGAGTGGCTATTGATTAAGCAGCAACGCAAGCAAGTGATTCAGCATTTAAGAAGGATGGCTTTGGCACAAGAGATGGAGGATGAGGGATATGAGCATTCATCACTATCGTAGGGCGGGTAAAACTCCATATGCGCTAGCCAAATTGTTTTTTCATTAGCAAACAGCGAAAAAGCATAACAACCACGCTCTTTGCACAGGGCTTTTAAAGTCCCCTTGAAACACGCCGGAGCGAGGAACAAGCGGGGCGGGGTTTCGGCCAGGGAGCGAGGAACGAGCCAATCCCGCCTGCCGCCGACTCGATTGTCCGCAGCGCAGGGGCTTTCGTGTTTCGTGGGGTCGCCTTCTTTGCTTACTTTCTTGGCGAAGCAAGAAAGTGAGGCCCACGCGGGGGATTCCCGCACCTAAACACTGTGCCGAAGGCACTAAAAAGGTCTTTTTGACTTTGGTTAGCACTTACGGGGTGAAACCCGCGAGCGATACTGAAAAATACGCGGGTTTCACCCGCATTACGAAAACCCATCAAGAATCATCAAGGAGAAACCCATGACACCCAGACGTAAACGTATATTTTGGATTGTGGGTGCTTTAATTACGCTGGCTTTAGTCACTTTTTTTGTAGTGAATGCTTTTCGCCAAAACTTGGTGTTTTTCTATTCCCCAACACAAATCATCAATGGCGAAGCGCCGCATGGCAGGGCTTTTAGGCTGGGCGGGATGGTGGTGGATAAAAGCCTTAAGCGCTCCAGCGATGGCGTGAGTATTCGCTTTACAGTCACCGACACCGATAAAAACATCCCCGTGCAATTTCGTGGGTTATTGCCGGATTTATTTAAAGAAGGCAAAGGCGTAGTGGCCGAAGGGAGCTGGGAAAACGGTATTTTCACCGCCACCGAAGTGCTCGCCAAACACGACGAAAACTATATGCCTCCTGAAGCACAAGATGCAGTAAACAAAGCGCATCAGAAAGCCGCGGATAAAAAGATATAAAAGTTTAAAAAGATCTGTAGACACAGAGCTAAAGGGAGAACACGGAGTACACAGAGAAAAACTTAGAGTGGGCAGGCTCTTATTCCCACAACAGGCATCACTAAAGACACAAACATAGCAAAAAAGCTGATTTCATAGGGTGTGCAAGTCGTTTTTCTTGCGTACCGTGTTCTGCGCTCCAACTGCGTCGTTGTACATCCTATGAATGGGATTAAATAGCACTCAGCAGCGAAGAATTCTTATGTTTTCTCTGTGTACTCTGTGTTCTTCATGTTCTCTGTGTCTACAGACCTTTTGCCATTAATGACCCATGCTCAGCGTTACTTCAGGAAAAACAATGATTGGTGAACTCGGTACTTTTACGCTGATTCTGGCGCTGCTGGTGGCGCTGGTGCAAGGCACGCTGGGGATTTTGGGCGGGGTTAGGCAGTGGCTGCCCGCCATGCGCATCGCTCGTCCGGCGGCGCTATTGCAATTAGCCCTCACCACCAGCGCCTTTGCGCTGCTGGCAACGGCTTTTTTGCAAGACGATTTTTCGATTCGCTATGTGGCGCGCCAATCCAATAGTTTGCTGCCAGTCTGGTTTAAATTTGCAGCCGTCTGGGGTGGGCATGAAGGCTCGCTTCTGCTTTGGGTCTTGATGCTGGCAGGCTGGGGCGCGGCGGTGGCGGTGTTTGCGCGCAATTTGCCACTTTCGGTGCAATCTTTGGTGAGCGGCGTATTGGCTTGGGTAGGCAGTGGCTTATATCTGTTTATTTTGCTCACTTCCAGCCCTTTTATTCGCCAACTTCCCGCGCCAAGCAATGGCGCAGATTTAAATCCGCTGCTGCAAGACTTGGGCCTCATCTTTCACCCGCCCTTGCTTTACATGGGCTATGTCGGCTTTTCGGTCGCTTTCGCCTTTGCTGTAGCCGCGCTGATTTCTGGTCGATTGGATGCCAGCTGGGCGCGCTGGAGCCGCCCCTGGACTGCCGCCGCATGGGTTTCACTGACGCTGGGCATTATGCTGGGCAGTGCATGGGCTTATTACGAATTAGGCTGGGGTGGCTGGTGGTTTTGGGATCCGGTTGAAAACGCCTCCTTTATGCCTTGGCTGGCCGGAACGGCGCTAATTCACTCGCTGGCAGTGGCCGAAAAACGCAATGCCTTTAAACACTGGACGGTATTGCTAGCGATTGGCACCTTCTCGCTCTCACTCTTAGGCACGTTTTTAGTGCGATCTGGCGTACTGACTTCGGTACACGCCTTTGCCACCGATCCGGCTCGCGGCTTATTTATTTTGATTTTCCTCTGCATCGTGATCGGCGTATCGCTGGCACTGTATGCCTGGCGCGCGCCCTTGCTAGAAGGTGGCGGTGCGTTCAACTGGTGCTCACGCGAGGCACTGCTGCTTGCCAATAATGTAATTTTAGTCGTCGCCTGTGCCACGGTTTTCCTTGGCACGCTTTACCCGCTACTCATCGACGCACTCGGCCAAGGCAAGCTCTCCGTCGGCCCGCCTTATTTCAACAGCGTGTTTATTCCTCTGATGATGCCCGCCATGTTGCTCATGGGTTTAAGTGGCAGCGTGCGCTGGAAAAACCAAGATGGCCACGGCCTATGGCTGGCTTATTACGGCCCAATGATTTTGGCGATTGTAGGTGGCGTCTTGCTGCCACTTTGCTGGGGGCAATGGAAATGGGGCGTAGCCGTCGCACTCGCCGTCGCCCTTTGGGTGGCAATCACCTCGCTACGTGACTGGAGCCGCCGCTTAATTAGTAACCGCCGTAATGGCAACACATGGTGGAGAGCGCTCTGCAATGTACCTGCGGCTTTTTCTGGCATGCACATCGCCCACTTTGGCATTGCGGTATTTGTAGCCGGTGTTACCGTGGTATCGAGCTATGAGCACGAAGACGACTTACGCATGGCCTTTGGCGACACGCACAATATTGCGGGCTACACCCTCCGCTTTGACTCTGTGAAATCAACCCGCGCCAGCAATTACGCTGCGCTCACAGGCCAACTTACACTTAGCCAAAACGGCAAGGCGATTAGCGTAATGCAGCCTGAAAAGCGCCAGTATTTCTCTAGCCAAATGCCGATGACCGAAGCGGCCATTCACCACACGGCAATCAAAGATATCTACGTATCCCTCGGCGAGCCGCTAGGCGATAACCCATTTACCGGCGACTGGCTGGTGCGTATCCATTACAAACCAATGGTTGGCTGGATCTGGTACGGCTGCCTGCTAATGGCCTTGGGCGGAGCCATCGCCCTATCCGACCGCCGCTATCGGCAGAAGCGCTTGGCTGCTAAGGATGTAAAACCCTAAACTTGTAGACACAGAGCTAAATGAGAACACGGAGAACACAGAGAAAAACAAACCTATCTTTGGGGTTTCTCTCTGTGCTCTGTGTCCTTCCCATTCTCTGTGTCTACAGAACTTTCACCGCTTAGGAAGTTTTAATGAAACGCTTTGCTCCTTTAATTATTTTTGCGGCACTGGCGCTGTTGCTGGCGGCGGGTTTGACGCTTAATCCGCGCGAAATACCTTCCGTGCTGATCGGCAAGCCTGCACCGCAATTTAAGCTTGATCGCTTAGACGCCACAGGGCAGTTTTCGCCTGCCAGCCTCAAGGGCCAAGCATGGCTGCTCAATGTGTGGGCCTCATGGTGCAGCGCCTGTATACAGGAGCATCCGGTGCTCAATAGCATTGCCTCAGAGCACAAAGTCACCATCGTTGGCTTGGCTTATAAAGATTTAGATAAAGACGCCAAACAATGGCTACAAAGCCGTGGCAACCCTTACAACGTAGTGGTGGCGGATAGGGATGGCCGTGTAGGCATTGATTACGGCGTATACGGCGTGCCAGAGACTTTTGTGATCGATAAAAACGGCAATATTGCTTACAAACACATCGGCGCAGTCACCCCCGACATCTTTAAAAACATCTTACTGCCTGAACTGCAAAAGGCACGGCTATGAATAACTACCGCTTATTGGCATATTTTAAAACACAAAATATTAAAACCCAGGTCCTGAACCACGGAGGACACAGAGAACACGGAGTTACACAGAGAAATCCTTGCTTTTCTCCGTGGCTCTCTGTGCCCTCCTTTTCCTCCGTGGTTCAAGGTTTGGGTTTTAGCACTCTGGCCATATGTGGATTATGGCTTGCACTGATGCTACAGCCCGCAGCGGCCAAGGTAGCTGCGCCTGCCGCCAGCGATGTGGCCGCGAATGCGCGTTTGCTTGAGCTGTCTGCCGAGCTACGCTGTCTGGTTTGCCAAAATGAAAGCCTAGCCAGCTCGCGTGCACCGCTGGCCGAAGATTTACGCCGCGAAGTGCGAGAGCGCATTGCCGCTGGCGATAGCAACCCGCAAATCATTAGCCACCTCACCGATCGCTACGGTGACTTTGTCACTTACCGCCCACCATTCAAGGCCAGAACGCTATTGCTATGGCTCCTACCGCCCCTGCTGCTCTTGATTGGTTTGTTTCTGTTGCTGCGGCAAATCCGCCGCCGCAAATCCACGCCCAGCGAGGTCGATCCAGCCCAGCTGGCCGCTTTGCGAAAAGAGTTTGATGGCACAAGCAATACTCAATAGTGCATATACAGAACAGCCAACAGGCACTTTGTAGGAGCGGCTTTAGCCGCGAAAGCTTGGCTTATTAAAAACATTCGCGGCTAAAGCCGCTCCTACGAAACGTTGCTGATAGGCCCAAACCCGCTTATCTTTTATGAAAAATACGCGGCTTGCCCCGCCCTAAGAAAGATGAAAAACAATGAACACATCGCACTTTGGCTTATTTACCCTGATCTGCGCACTGATGGTGGTCATCACACTGGCCGCGCTGGTTTGGCCTTTGCTACGGGGCCGCTCGCAAGCCGGTGATATTCGCCGCGCGCGCTATGCCCTGCACGACACGATTTTGGCCGAACTGGATGAAGATTTACACTATGGCCGTTTAAGCGAAGCTGATCATGTCATCGCCCGACAAGAAGCCGAAAGCCGCCTCATCAACGAAGTCGGCAACGCCAGCCCAACGCTCAACGAGCGATCTGCGCGCGGCTTAGTCATCACCCTATTGCTGCTACTGCCTTTAGCCGCAGGCGGGTTGTATTTCAAACTGGGCACGCCCACCGCCCTCGACCCAAGCACGCGCCAGCGCCCGAATATCGGCCCAAATGAAATCGCCGCCATGGTCAAAAAGCTTGAAGCGCGGATGGTTTTAGAGCCGAACGATCAACAAGGCTGGCTGATGCTGGCACGCAGCTATCGATCGCAAGCCCGCTACGCGGAAGCCATCAGCGCTTACGAAAAAGCATGGCCCGCCATTGAAAAAGACGCAGGAGAAATCGCCCGTTTTGCAGGCGTACTCGCCATCGAGCAGAAAAGTTTCAAAGGCAAACCAACCGACCTACTCGTTAAATCACTATCCGTCAACGCCAGCGAGCCTGATGCCCTGATGCTAGCGGGCAGCGCCGCCGTCGAGCGCGGCGACAAAGCCGCAGCTAAAGAGTGGTGGAATAAACTACTGATTTTGCTGGAAGTTGGCTCTGAGGATGAGCAATGGCTAAAAGAAGAAATCCGCTTATTGGATAAGCCTAAGGATGCGGTGAAGTAGCTCTGTTCCGTATTACAACCCAACTCTTGAACCACGGAGAACACGGAGTTTCACGGAGAAAAAAAGATTTGAACTAAGGTGCTTTATGGTGGCAAGGGTGCTGCTTTAGCCTGAAATAAAAGCTTTAGCGAAATAGAGCCAGAATCCGGCATAGCACCTTCACCGAGCACTCCAGAGCAGGAGGGCTCTGGCTTTACCCTATGCGCATCAAGCCATACTTACATCAATACCAAACCGTAGGGCGCAATAAGTCTGAGGCTTTATTCAGACGCATTGCGCCGTATGTGGCAAACCACCATGCGGCGTAATGCAGCCAAGCAAAAAACGCTTGGCTTTATTAACGCCCTACGAATTACATGATGAAATGGCTAATTGGCACATGACAAAAGCCTTAGTGATACCTATAGCTAGGGTGCTGGCCTTACCCTACCAACTGAGCGGCGGCTTGCGGCGAGTGTGAAATACCCTAAGTACATGCAATTCATTACCCACTACGCGATAGGGCACCAGCAAGGGATATCGGTCAATGATCAGCTCACGCGTACTAGGTACGCGCCCCGGCCTGCCCGATGCTGGGAAATTAGCCAAGCCTTCAACTTTGGCTTTCACATAGGCAAACATCTCGGCTGCGGCTTGCGGGTTTTGCTGCGCGATATATTCCGCCTCGGCATCCAGATTGGAGAGCGCCTTGCGCAGCCACCTAAGCCGCAGGGTGTGGGGATGATTCAAAGCGGCTGCCACTTTGCGCTTAGCTCAGCCACTTCCTCGTCACTGGCAAAATCACCTACATCGGCCTCTTGCAGCGCAGCTTTAATTTCCTTGATCTGCCAAGCTTCCTGCTCGACAAAAGCCCGGATGGCCTGCCCGGCCAGATAAGATTTGCTACGCCCGGTCGCCACAGCCAGCGCTTCCAGCTGCTGGCTTAACTCATCCGGCAAACGCATCGACATCATGCTCATGATTAAGCTCCCATGCATTGCAATGTTTTCATTGTAATACATCAACAAGCCATCACCCAAGAAAAAGCCCCAGCTCGCATACTTCAGCTCAATCACGGAGCCAAAAGCACTCCATAAATCCCCATATACAATAGCCCCCCAAAAAAAACCTAAGTATCTACACAAGTTGAAATGAATAAGAATGTATCCGTAGGGTGGGTTAGGCCAGAAAATGTATTAAATATGGGCGCTGCCCTATCTAGGCCGTAACCCACCGCAGCGCAGTGTCATGGTGGGTTACGCGCGACATAGATCAGCGCCCTAATGAGCATCAAGAGCGGCCTAACCCACCCTACGGTGACCTTTTTCTTCTACAAGACTTGTGTAGATACTTATGCCCCCAAACTAACCTTCACCCGCCCCCAAGTGATATTTCTTCACTTTGTCATACAGCGTTTTACGCGGCAGGCCGAGGGATAGGCTGGCGGCGGTGATTTGGCCTCCGGCGCGCAGTAGGGCATCTTCGATGAGGTTTTTTTCGAAGCGCTCCACCAGCGAGGGCAAATCAAGTGCGGCTTCGCTGGCGGGCAGATCATCCAGCAGCGCCAGCACAAAGCGATCAGCCACATTGCGCAGCTCACGCACATTACCGGGCCAACTTTGCAACATCAGCTCCCGCATCCGGGCAGGGGCCACGATAGGCGCGGGGCGGTGGTAGCGCAGCGCGGCTTGCAGTACAAAATGCTCAAATAAAAGTGGAATATCTTCGCGCCGCTCCCGCAAGGGCAGTAAATTTAGCGTGGCGACATTCAAGCGGTAGTAAAGATCCAGCCGAAACTGCTGCTGATCGCTTAGCAGCTTTAAATCGCTTTTGCTGGCGGCAATCACCCGGCAATTGACGGGGATGCTGACATTGCCGCCAAGGCGCTCCAGCTGCCGCTCTTGCAAGACCCGCAGCAACTTCACTTGCAGCGTTAGCGGCATACTTTCCAGCTCGTCCAGAAACAGCGTGCCGCCATTTGCGTATTCAATTTTGCCGATCCGCAGCTTGCTTGCGCCGGTGAATGCGCCTGCTTCATGGCCGAAGATTTCACTTTCAAACAATTGCTCGGGTAGCGCGCCGCAATTAAGCGCCACAAAGGGATGCGCTGCACGATAGCTGTGTTCGTGCAGGCAACGCGCCACCAGCTCTTTACCCGTGCCGGTTTCGCCTATAATCAGCACATCGGCATCGGTATCGGCGATATTCATAATGCGGCGGCGCAATTGCTCTATGCCTGCGCCGCGGCCAAGCAAGCGTCCTTCTATGCCGGATCTGCGCTCTAGTTCACGCCGCAGTTGGCGGTTTTCCAGCACCAGCTTGCGTTTTTCCTCTGCCCGCCGCACTACTTCGATCAGTTGCTCGGATGAAAAAGGTTTTTCGATAAAATCATAAGCGCCATCCCGCATCGCCTGCACCGCCATCGCCACATCGCCATGGCCAGTAATCAGCACCACGGGCAGCTCGGCGTCCCGCTGCACGCTTTTAGCCAGCAGCTGCAAACCGTCCAGCCCCGGCAAGCACACATCGCACACCACTACACCCGCAAAATCAGTTTGCAAGAGTGGTAGGGCCGATTCGGCGTCGGCAAAGGTTTCTACCTCAAAGCCAGCCAGCTCCAGCGTTTGGCTGCCTGCATGGCGAATCATCGCTTCATCGTCGATCAATAGCACTTTCATTGCTGCTCCTGAGGTACGAGCAATTCCAGTTCAAAACAAGCCCCGCCTTCAGGGCGATTGCTGGCCTGCAAATTGCCACCAAAATCACGCACAATCGATAGCGAAATCGCCAACCCTAGGCCCAAGCCTTCAGCGTCGCCCTTGGTGGTAAAAAAAGGATCAAACACATTAGACAACTGCTCTGCAGCAATGCCGGGGCCATTATCGAGTACGCTTATTTTTACTTTGTCCTGCACCTGCTGCACCGCCAGCAGAATCTGGGCATCGGGCTGATTTTTTACTGCATCTAGGGCGTTTCTGAGCAAATTAATCAGCACTTGCTCTAGCCGTACCGCATTGCACAGCACCCAAACCTGATCGGGCTGCTCGATATTTAATACCACCCTTTGCTGGCGCAAGCGTTGCTCCAGTAAAAGCAGGGCATTGGCAATGGATTGCGTCAGCAGTACCGGCTCGGCGCGATTATCGCTTTTTCGGGCAAAAGAGCGCAGCTGGCCAGTGATTTTGCCCATGCGCTCGGTTAGCTGGCTGATATACACCAGATTGCCCGCTACCTCAGTGGTATTGCCGCGCTCCAGCAGCAATTTGGCATTGTCGGCCAAGGCACGCATAGCAGTCAGGGGTTGGTTGAGTTCATGCGTTACACCAGCGACCATCTGGCCCAGCACGGCCATTTTGCCTGCTTGCACCAGCTCATTTTGCGCCGCACGCAGATCAAGCTCGGTGCGAATACGCTCGGCAATTTCGCGTTGCAACTGGGTATTGGCCCCCAGTAAATCATCAGTACGCGCAGCGACTTTTTGCTCTAGCTGATCATGGGCCTGTTTGAGTGCCTGACTGGCACGCAGATTGTCGCGAATACGCCGCCGCCTTTGCCGCCAGAATAAATACCATGCCAGCAAAGCCAATAAACCAAGGCTGGTACCGAGCAAGACGCGGCTCACGCCCTGCCGGATCGAGGTGAGATCCGTAAAGAGCACAATTTGCCAGCCCAGATCAGGCACTTGGGCGGTTTGCACCAGCAGATCGGCTTGATCGTTGCCTGTTTTAAAACGCGCCAATTGGGTATTGCCATCTAAGCGCTGCCGTTTTAGCAAACCCAGCTCTGGAAAAACATTGCGGCCATATTGGCGGCTCTCTTTAATATATCGCAGCGTATAGCTGGGCAAAGGGACTAGCGTGTGCCATTTCCAAGCCGGATCGGTGGCTAAAAATGCAATGCCGTCTTTATCACTCACCAGCATGCGCTCGCCAGTCTCGCGCCAATTGCTCTCCAGTGCATCGAGGCTCACTTTGGCCACCACCACACCCAGCACCCGCTCGCCATCTCTGATTGGATAAGATAAAAAATAACCGGGTTGTTGCGTGGTAAAGCCCACGCCATAAAAGCGCCCTGCGTAGCCCAAGCGGGCTTGCTGATAATAGGGCCGAAACGCATAGTTATTGCCGATATAGCTCTGCGGGCTATCCCAGTTACTGGATGCCAGCGCCAAGCCTTCGGCATTTAATACATAAATCGCCGAGGCCTGCGCCGCGTCGTTCACTGCTTTTAGATGGCGATTCACCCGCTCCAAGAGCATCGCATCCTGCGGGGTACGCAGTAAATCAGCTAGATCACGCTGGCTGGATAAAACAAAGGGTAGCCATGTGTAACGCTCTACCGCATTACGCAAGCTGCCGGTGTAAACATCGAGGCGATGCTGACCAGCAGTGCGCAATTGCGCCAGCGCGTTGCGCTCACTCCACTGGGCGGCCAGCCACAACAGGCTGCCCGCCAAGCAAAGTGTCGCCAATATCCAGAAATATCGCGCTGGTTTAAGCATCTTTAATCAGAGCTCGATCCGCACAGCTCGGCCTGCTGATGACGCTGCTGCTCTTCCATCACCAAGGCACCAAGCTCACGTTTAAGCGCGTTAAATTCGGCCGAGCTAGGGTCACGCGGCCTTGGAATATCCACCAGCACATCGCGCTTTACCGTACCGGGGCGATAAGTAAGCACAATGATGCGATCGGCCAGATAAATCGATTCCTCGATGCTGTGGGTGACAAACAGAATGGTTTTTTTATGCTCCTGCCATATTTTAAGCAGCTCATCTTGCAAACTGCGGCGGGTGAGCGCATCCAGCGCGCCAAAAGGCTCATCCATCAGCATAATCGGCGAATTAAGCGCCAAAATACGCGCAATGGCCACGCGTTGGCGCATGCCGCCAGACAAATCCTTAGGAAAACGCTTGCGAAACTCCACCAGCTTTAGCGTTTCTAAAAGCTCGGCCACTTTGCTATCGATCTGTTCCTGCGGCATATTTTGGATAGTCAGGCCAAAGGCAATATTCTGCTCAACCGTCATCCAAGGGAACAGCGCATATTCCTGAAACACCATGCCGCGATCTGGCCCAGTGTCTTTAATCAGCGTGCCATCCACGGTGATGCTGCCGCTTGTTGGGTGAGAAAACCCAGCCACCGCGTTGAGCAAGGTTGATTTGCCACAGCCCGATGGCCCAAGCAGGCAAACAAACTGCCCATTGGGGATCTCCAGATTAATATCCCTCAAGGCCACCACATCGTCGCCAGGCGTTTTAAAAATCTTATTTACCTGCTCTATTTTGATTTGTGCCGTCATGATTAGTGCTCCAAGCCGCGGTGCCAGCGCAACAAGTGGTTATTGAGTTTATTCATCGCCATATCGATCGCAAGGCCCAATAAGCCGATCGTCAACATACCCGCAATGATTTTGTCTGACCAAAAATACTCACGCGCTTCCAATATTCTGAAGCCCAGCCCGTTATTCACCGCAATCATTTCTGAAACGATCACCACAATAAACGCCGTGCCCACCCCAATACGTGCACCGGCCAAAATATACGGTGTGGCCGCCGGTAAGATCACTTTCAGAAACAAGGTGCTCTGGCCTGCGCCTAAATTACGCGCCGCACGCAGATAAATAGAATCGACCTGACGAACCCCGGCAATGGTATTCATCAAAACAGGGAAAAACGCACCAATTACAATCAGAAAAATCGCCGGTGCATTGCCAAGACCAAACCATAAGATAGAGAGCGGAATATAGGCAATCGGTGGAATCGGCCTTAACACCTGAATCAAGGGATTAAACCAGCTATACACTCGCGGGCTGGCCCCCATTAACAGCCCCAAAGGCAAAGCCAGCCCCGCGCCAATCGCAAAGCCCACAATTACCCGATACAGCGTGCCGATGGCATCGTGGATCATCTCCCCAGAAAACAACCAAGCGACATAGCTGCTCTGGCTGGCGTCATAGGCCTCCATCGGCAATAAATACGCATACCAGCGCACCACCACCTGCCACGGTGAAGGCAAAATCTGTGGATTTAACCAACCCGCCATCGCCGCAGCCTGCCAAAGCGCAATCAATAAAACAGGCACCCAAAGGCCGGTTGCGATACGGCCCACTATTGCTTTATTCATCGGATGGCCCTTATTTCACGTTTAAAGATTTCTTGGCCTGATCAAGCAGATCAAGCTTGACCCACTCTTTAGCCACCGGCGGTTTCACCATCTTGCCCACGCCATACTTCACCATAAAATCAGTGGTGATCTGCATATGCTCAACGCTCAGGTTGTAATAAAACGGCGAATTAGCGATGGCGTCCTGATAATCATCCACCGTAATCTGGCCTTTAAACATATTGCTACGCACATAGTTTTCGGCAAGCTTAGGATCGTCCATAAAAGCTTTGGTGGCTTGCACAAAGCATTTCATAAACTTTTCAGCCAGCGGGCGATTACTGCTGTAAAGCTTCTCGCTCATCACAAGGGTACGAATCGGCTCGCCCATCGGGCTATCGTAAGGCTTTAGCAATTCCACACCAAAACCTTTATTAATCGCTTGCGAAGCCTGTGGCTCAGATTGCGACATAGCATCAATCTGCTTTTGCATCAGCGCTTGGTTTAAATCTGCAAACGGCAGGTAAACGATTTTGACATCCTTGCCCGGCTTTTCAGACCAGCTCAGATTCGCCTTAGCCAGCTCCGCCAACAGCGCCAGCTCCTGCGCGCCGCCACGTGCCACCCCTACCGATTTACCTTTAAAATCCGCCACGTTTTTAATGGCTGAACCCGGCTGCACCACAATCCTGATGCCGCCTTTGGCAAAACCTGCCACCGCATACACCGGCACGCCGCCTGCACGCCCAGCAATCGCCGCGTCCGCCGCACTGGCCGCCACATCAATCTCGCCCGCAATAATGGCCGGCATAATATCCAGCCCCTTGGCAAACATCCGCTCCTCTACCTTAATCCCGCATTTAGGCGCGATTTCCTTGATATACGATACCGCACCGTAATGGGCGAACTTGAGATTACCAAGACGAATGACATCTTCTGCGGCATAGACAGAAAAGGAAGTCATGGCTAGTGATGCGATCAAAGTGAATTTCATCATTGCAACTCCGTAGCTAAAAGACGAGGGCAAAATCAATCAAAGCCTGATTGGCTTACGTCTAATAATGAGCAATTAGCTTGCCAGCTAGCCCATGCAAAGTAACTACATTGCAAACCCTTGCCTACAAAGAGAAAAGTAAGGCGTGCTAGAAATAGGCATGAGCTGTTTTATGGCGAAACTACAGAATCACATACAGTTTAGCGGCGGGAAACCGCCATCATTCAGAAGAAAACCCACCGCTTGCATCAGCCGACATAGGAAATACGCCAGTGGCAAAAAAAGGGCCGGATGTAGCAAGAGAAGAAGAGACAACGAAACCCAAATCAGAAAAATACCGGACCACAATAATCCAAAACGAGAGCCCCGCGTAAATTCTAAAACAACCTGGCCATAGCTGTGCTGAACATAACAAAACAGCGATTAACCACTTATTAAAATACGGTGGGCTTCCTGCCTCTGCTCAGTTAAAATAATAGCCAGAATTGAGGGCCTAAAGAAGCTATGATTTATTCACCTTCGTCACTTTGGCTTAAAGTCTGCCCTCAAGTACTGTAGTCAGTAAAGGGGGCCCAGCATTTTTACTGGGCCCCCAAAAGCCTGGAAAATGAAGGCCCAATCAAAGCAACATTTATTTTAAAAAAACATACCTTAATAGATTATGGCGAAATAGCGATGCCGAACCCTAATACATTTTGGCGTCTATTGTAATCAAGCAAGTTATCGCCATAGCCACTAAAAACTTGCACATACGCTTTCAAATTGCCCGTCAGTGGGTACGTCCAGTCCAGCTGTACCCCACCATTGCCCGTGCGAAAATTTTGACGCACCAATGCGCTTAATTCTTGTCCTGAATCAAATCGATAACGCGCAGTTACATCCCCATGGCCCATAAAATCCAGCAAATCCGGATTATCATCGGTTCCATCCTGCTCTTTGAACCGATACCATGGGCGAATTTCTAGTGAGAAATTGTTTTTTTCAAAGCCAAAATCAGCATATGCACGATTCCAGCTACGCGATAATGGATTGCTGCGTCCATTTGACTGGTGTGCCAAACCCAGATTCAAAAAACGCCATTTTATAAAGCCTAAATCTAAATCTGTTCGAATAGATAAAATGGCTTCTGGCTCATAATTTGTCTCACGAAATGGTGCAGAATAATCGCTATTATACAATTGCCAATAGCTTTTTTGCGTGTAGGCTAGCCATAGATCTGCTCTATCAGAAAAAATACTTTCCAACGCTTTTACTTTAAAACTCAATTGGAATTTAGCTTCAGCATCATTAACAGCACCTATTCCCGGCGCCAATGGAAGTTGCTCCCCTGTCGAAGCCGATGAGCTGGGATGCTGATTACGGTTGTCGCTATAACTTAGCGGTAGGAAATAATTCGTTTTATAAGTGCGTAAGGCAAAAGTGCCTTTTTTTTGATCCAGCTCCCATTGATCACCTAAAGCCGAAGGTGCCGATTGATTAATATCGGCAATAGGCGAAGGGCGTGGTTCCGAGCTTGATTTTTCGACCGCCTCAACGCTGAGCTCAGGTGCTGTTACACCTCCCCCTGCATGATCGATGCTGTCATAACAAGCCAGCCTAGCTTTGGCATCTGCGATGGCTTTGCAATGCTGCAATGTGCCCGTAGCTGCCGTAACATGGGCAGCAGTGACCGCCAAGCCAAGAGCCAGTATTTTTGAGTAATGCATAAGCAACTTTCCTTGCTAAAAATTTAATCTGCTGCATAACAAGTGACAATGACCCACTATGCAAAATAGATACAAATCAAAAGTCCAGACAAAACAATAATGTTGAATCAAATTGAAGGCGTAGTACTACTAATTACAGCAGCACATCATTTTCTATCATTTCAAGCGGTATAAGCTCATCTTTCTGCGCCGCTCTGTGCTTTTACGCAAGTTTACGCTCCCCACAAACAAACCACGGCTTTATGCAATCTCTCATTAAGCCTTCTTGCCTGTTTTTATCCGGCAGGCTTTTCTGCCAACGCTCAATATGCCAAATAAATGGCAATATAAACTGGCAAACTCTTAATCATTTTCCCCTCTATTCAGCATCACCGAAAACAGAGAAACACCGCTACTGGAATCAGCGCAGTGAGCGCAAAGGTTTTTTATTTAAAAAAATTAATCAATGCCCGCATCGCTAAAGACCAATTTATAGCGCAGGGGAAATAAAATTAAAAGCGTGTTTTTTACCGTGCAAACACGGCTACCGCTCCTGAAAGACGGTGGAAATATCGTACTGAAAGTCTCGATTGCCGCAAGGCTTAAGCAATTTAAGCGTATACAACGCATCCAAAGCCGCAGTCTGCCCTTTTACCCGCACTTGGGCTAATGATTTAAATAAGCGGCAGGTAAATCAGGTGCAGCTTGATAAAAAATACTGCTTATTTATGCCCTTGAATTTGCTTGAGTGCCTGTTGATGGCGCAGCAATTCTTCCTGCCTTTGCTGCTGATTAATACGCGAAAACTCCGACATATCCTTCCCTAACTGCTGTTGCTTAGCCGCCCCCACTCGCTGCCCTTCCAAGCTTCTCATTCTGGCCTCGTGCGTGATGCGCTCATTATCCAACTGCACCTGTTTATTCTTTTCAAGACGCTGCACATGCTCTGAATCATCTATCTTTTCTGCCGTTTGAGAAGCGGCTTTTCCATCGGCTAAATAAATCTTCCGCCAGCGCAAATAGCCCCACATTCTGTATGGCTCTAATCCAAACCATGCTTTTGAATCATGCATCAGCGTTTCAAATAGCGGCACCAGCGCTGGGATCAAGACTTCCTGATCCCATATGTATTGAATAGATGAATCCCATTGGGCCTGTTTTTCACCCTGAATCATCGTGGCCCTACTCCTTAAAAGCTCAAGCTCTTTGGCTAAATTAACATCCTCTCTTTGAAAATCATTTATATCCCGGGCCTTTGAAGAATAAAAACTATTTTGCAATTCGGGCAATAAATGAATTCGCCCTAACCTTTGCTTTCGCCAAGCCAAAAATTGCCCGTAATGCCTGCGGCTTAATACTTGAAGAGATTCACTCGGCTGCGTTTCTGTTAACCACATTCCGCCCGTGGGTTTTATTTTCGCAGCTTTTGTGCTTTCTATATATTGGTTAAATATTTTGATTGTTTCCGGATGAATCGCAAAATTACGCATTCTAATTGCCCGCAATTCTGAGGAGGGAATCAAGGGCACACCAGCAATTAAAGCTTCCCTATACATTTGAGCTAAAGGGATTTGCGATAATTTTTTACTATCACCTGTAACAGCAAATTCAGCAAGACACTTAGCCTTATCCTCTGCAGGGATGACCCCTGCGTATGGCGAGTTTTCGTCTTCAACATACAGCTCTTTTTGCGTAGCCTTTAACCTTTGTGCTGTAGCACTCTCTCCGATCGATCGCCCCTGCTCCAACGGCTCATAGCCCCCGCCCACATCAGAATGCACCCCTGGATACATCACTTCTTTATGCAGTGCGCCGCTGCCTATTGCATCCAAAGGGAAAGAGCCCCTTACCTCATGGGCCGCCACCAGATGCACGCACCTAACATCATCAGCGACTTTTAAATTTTCAGCGCTCGCCCAGCCGCTATGCCCATCTTGAGTGGGCGCAGACTGAGCCAAGCCCACCGAGGCAACCGTATCAAAAATACCTAGGAAATCAACTTTCAATTCAAGCCCGGCAATCTCTGAGCCATACGCTTGCTTTAGCCAAGTCACAAACACGCGCGCCGCAGCCGCCCCACGGGAAAAGCCAAAAACAGCAATTCTCACCCTTTTAATTTTTGGCTTACCCTGCACCCGGCCCTGAATAAATGGCGCAATAAGTGGGCGTAGTTGTTCTGATCGCTCTCTAAGCGTTTTATTGCGATCAATGCGTTGATCAAAAAGAATTCGAGCCATGGGATTAGTTAAGCGGACAACATCACTCATCGCAGCGCTTGCTGAGCTGATCATTTTCTGCGCCAATTTGCCATCCGCTTTCAGCGCGCTTGAAGGATGAGGTGAACCAAGAATGGCTTCATGCAAATGATTAGTAAGCTGCAACAAAGCCCAATTAATCCTGACTTCACCAAATAATGCGGCGACTTCACCGCCCTTATTGGAAACACGATCAACTGAATATTCAGCGACCTTGGCATACGCAGCAGAAAGCATTGAGCTTTTTTTAGCAGACGGAGTGATATCGCCTAGCTCTACAAATGGCGTACCCACGCCAGGAATATAGGTTTTTCGATAAAAACACCGCTCACCCTGCGGAACCGCCTTAGGCCAATCTTTATCTTCATCCTTCTTAATGTCCTTTAGCTTTTGCGCTTTAAGCTCC